>URXE01000064.1 GCA_900551815.1 uncultured Collinsella sp. | reverse complement strand
GGGATTGGTCAATCTCGGCCGACTATATTTGGCTAAAATAATCCGACGCTAACACGGGATAGTCAGCGCCCCTTTGTTGAATGGATTAACCACCAAGATAGGCTTTGCGGACGTTATCGTCATGCAGGAGCTCTTGGCCCGTGCCGGTCATGGTGATCTTGCCGGTCTCGAGCACGTAGCCGCGCGTAGCAATCGAGAGCGCCATCTGCGCGTTCTGCTCGACCAGAAGCACCGTGGTGCCGGCCTTGTGCAGATCCTCGACAATCTGGAAGATCTGCTCAATCAGAATCGGCGCCAGGCCCATGGAAGGCTCGTCGAGCATGAGCAGCTTGGGGTTGCTCATAAGGGCGCGGCCCATAACGAGCATCTGCTGCTCGCCGCCCGAAAGGGTGCCGGCGACCTGGCGACGGCGCTCCTTAAGGCGCGGGAACTGCTCGTAGACACGCTCAAGGCCCGGAGTAACCGTGGACTTGGGCTGCGTGTAGGCGCCCATCTCCAGGTTCTCCTCGACCGTCATCTGCAAAAAGGCGCGACGGCCCTCAGGGACCTGAGCCAAGCCCTTGCCCACCAGCTTGTCGGCAGGCGTATGGGTAATGTCCTCGCCCATAAACTTGATGGAGCCGGTCTTAGAACGCAGCAGGCCCGAGACGGTCTTGAGCGTTGTGGACTTGCCGGCACCGTTCGCACCGATCAGGGCCACAATCTCACCCTCGTTGACGTTAAAGGAGATGTCCTTGATGGCGTGGATGGCGCCGTACCAGACGTTGATGTTGTAGACGGAAAGCATCGGCTCTGCCATTTAGTTCTCCCCCTTATCCTGCTTGCCCAGATATGCCTCGATAACAGCGTCGTTGTTCTGGATCTCCTCGGCCGTGCCCTTGGCGATGACCTTACCAAAGTTGAGCACGCAGATGCCCTCGCAGATGTTCATAACGAGCGACATATCATGCTCGATAAGCATGATGGCAATGCCAAAGGTGTCGCGAATCTTAACGATGTTCTCCATGAGCTCCGCGGTCTCGGACGGGTTCATGCCGGCGGCAGGCTCGTCGAGCAGCAGCAGCTTGGGGTTGGTGGCAAGCGCGCGGACGATTTCCAGACGACGCTGGGCACCATAGGGAAGCGAGCCGGCCTGTTCATTTGCCAAGTGCTCCATGTCAAAGATGGACAGCAGCTCCATGGCGCGCTCGTGGGCGGCCTTCTCGTGCTTCCAATACGTCGGCAGGCGCAGCACGCCCTCAAAGCCGGAGTAACGCTCCTGGTTATGCAGGCCGACCTTAACGTTATCCTCCACCGTCATGGTATTAAACAGGCGGATGTTTTGGAAGGTACGAGCGATGCCCATGCGGTTGACCTGGTAGACGGACTTGCCCGAGGTGTCCTCGCCGTCGAGCAGGATGGTGCCGTGCGTGGGCTGGTATACCTTGGTGAGCAGGTTGAAGACCGTGGTCTTGCCGGCACCGTTGGGGCCGATCAAACCGGCGATCTCGGTCTTGCCGATAGTCAGGCTAAAGTCGTCGACTGCCTTAAGGCCACCGAACTCAATGCCCAGGTGGATGCACTCGAGTGCAGGGCGCTCGCCCAGGTCGCGGTCGGGAACGATGGCGCCAGAAGGATACGGGACCATCTTGCCCTTCTTGAACTCAAATTTACTGGGCATCGGCTGCCACCTCCTTCTTGGAAGCAAAGCGGTCCTTGACGCGACCGAAGAACGCCTTGAGCTGCGGGTTGTTGCTAAAAATCATGACCAGGATCAGCACGATGGCGTAGATGAGCATGCGGTAGTCCGAGAACTGACGGAGCAGCTCGGGAAGCACCGTGAGCAACGCCGCCGCGATGACGGAACCGCGCATGTTGCCCAGGCCGCCCAGGACCACGAACACCAGAATGAGGATGGACGTGTTGAAGTCGAACTTGGTGGCGGAGAGCTGCGAGAAGTTACCGCCGAAGAGAGCTCCGGCAGCACCGGCGAGGGCAGCGGAAACCACGAAGGCAATCATGCGATACTCGGTGACGGAGATGCCTACGGACTCGGCTGCAATCTTGTTATCGCGCACGGCCATAATGGCACGGCCGGTACGGCTGCGAACCAGGTTGAGCACGATCACGAGTGCGACCATGACCAGGATGGCACCGGCGAGGAAGGTCGAGTACGTCGACACGCCCGAGGCGCCCTGGGCGCCCTTGATGATGGCGGTGCCGTCCTCGAGCAGGTGCAGGTCATCGATCGTAGAGTTGCCCGTGATGTTAAAGATCACGTGCAGGCCGCGCGAGTCGACACCCACGATAAGGCAAGTGACGATCTCTTTGATGATCTCGCCAAAGGCCAGCGTCACGATAGCCAGGTAATCGCCGCTCAGGCGAAGGACCGGAATGCCGATCAAGAAGCCCAGGATAGCGGCAGCGATGGCGCCGACCACGATGCTGATGATCAGACGCATCGGGTCGGACGGAACGGCGCTCTCCAGCGCGACAGCGGTAACGATGCCCGTATAGGCGCCGACACTCATAAAGCCCGCGTGGCCCAGCGACAAGTCGCCCGCGATGCCGACGACAAGGTTGAGGGAAATGGCCATGACGATGTAGGCCGTGATGGGAACCAACTGACCGGCGATCATGCGCGGAATCATGTGGTTCGACTGCATAAAGAACACGATGGCGAAGGCCACGATGCACATGGCGTACGTAACAAAGTCGTGACGCGTCTGCTTATCTTTAAGAAACTTCATAACGCTCACCTACACCTTCTCGGGGACGTACTTGCCCAAGAGGCCGGCAGGCTTGACGAGCAGGACGATGATCAAAACACCAAAGACGATGGAGTTGGCAAGGCTCGTGGAAATGTAGGCCTGCGCCATCGCCTCGATGATGCCGATGAGAATGCCGCCGACAAAGGCGCCGGGGATGGAACCGATGCCACCGAAGACGGCGGCGTCGAAGGCCTTGATGCCAGGCATGGCGCCCGTCGTAGGCTGCAGCACCGGCGAGTAGGAGCACAGCAGCACGCCGGCGATGGCGGCAAGGGCAGAGCCGATGGCAAACGTCATCGAGATGGTGCGGTTGACGTTGATGCCCATGAGCTGAGCGGCGGCCTTGTCCTCGGACACGGCACGCATGGCTTTGCCCATCTTGGTCTTTCCTGTAAAGAACATCAGGCCGGCCATGATAACCAGGCAGGCGACGATGGTGACGAGCGAGACGGCGCTTACGTTGAACTTGGCCAAGAACTCCGGCACCTGGAAGGTGACGAGCGAAGTGAAGTTCTTGGGCGTGGCGCCCCACAGAAGCTGCGCGGCGTTCTGCAGGAAGTAAGACACGCCGATAGCCGTGATCAGAACGGCCAGCGGGCCCGCCTGACGCAGCGGCTTATAGGCCAGACCCTCGATGAGAACACCGAGAACGGTACAGACCACACAAGAAAGAACTACAGATGCCCAGCCCGGGAGGCCGAGATACGACGTGGCGCAGAACGAGACATAGGCACCGACCATGATGACATCGCCGTGAGCGAAGTTGAGCATCTTGGCGATACCGTAGACCATGGTGTAGCCCAACGCGATGATGGCGTAGACGCTGCCCATGGACAGGCCGTTGACCAGGTATTGGATAAAGACCGTCATGTTCCACATCCCCCTTTCGAATAGGTTTCCAGTTAATGTATGAAACAGGGACGTTACATCGTCCCTAGATACCAAGCAAGCAGGGAAGGCCAAAACCTCCCCTGCTTGGGATCAAAACCGCTCTATGTAAGGCGGCCTATTAGGCCTGTACGTACTTGCCGTCAGTGATGACGTACGCCGTGGGCTCCTTCTGGACCTGGCCCTTATCGTTCCAGGTGAGCTTGCCGGTCAGACCGTCAACGGTAATCTTGAGCATAGCCTTGGACAGCTTCTCGGCGGCCTCGGTCGGGTCGGCGTCGACACCAAGACCGGCCTCCTTGACGGCCTCGGCCACCGCGTGCACGCCGTCGTAGGCGTCGGCGGCAAACTGATCGGGGGTATCGCCGTACTTATCCTTGTAAGCGTTTACGAAGTCGGCGTTCTTCTCGTCGTCGGCAGAGAACGGGGTCATGAGCAGCAGACCCTCGGCAAGAGAGGTATCGAAGCCCTCAACGCCCAGGATACCGTCCATGCCGTCGCAGCCCATCATCTTGACGTCGTAGCCCATGTCCTTGGCGTTCTTGAGCAGGACGGACGCCGGCGTGTAGTAGATCGGCGCAAAGATCATGGTGGCACCGGCCTGCTTGGCCTTGGTCAGCTGGTTGGTAAAGCTCGTGGCGGAGTCGTCCTTAAAGGTCTCCTCGTCGACGATCTCGAGCTTGGACTCAGCGGCCTGGGCCTTAAAGGAATCTGCGATGCCCGAAGAATAGGCGTCGCCGGAGTTATAGAACAGCACGAACTTCTCGTCCGGATACTTCTGGGCCAGGAACTTGGCAGCGTTGACACCCTGGTTGGGGTCGGTGAAGCAAACCTGGAAGACGCAATCCTTGCCGTCGGTGACGTCCTCGGAGGACGCGGACGGGGTGATCATGAACGTCTTGGGGTCGTTACCGCACTCTGCGGCAACGGCAACCGACGCACCCGTGGTGGTCGGACCGACGAGAGCCTGCATGCCCCAGTCGAGCAGGGTGTTGAAGGCGTTGACGGCCTTCTCGCCATCGGCCTGGTCATCCTCGGCCTTGCTGGCAAGCGGCAGATCCTTGGTCGAGAAATCCTTGCAGCCAAGCTCGACACCCTGGGTAACGGACTTGCCGTAGGACGCGTTGGCACCGGTCAGCGGGCCGATGGTGCCGATCTTAAACGAAGCGTCGCTCGAAGCGGAACCGCTGTCGCCGCCGTTGGAGGAGCAGCCAGCTAGAATGGACATCGCCCCCAGACCTGCTGCGCTCGCGATAACGCTCCTGCGATTCATAACAGGGTTCAATGACTTACCGGTGAGGCTCGACATGCGGCTCTCCTCTCAAATCTCGTCGGGTTTCGGTTACCCGACAGGCCATCCTTCGCCGTGTTCGGCGTTCGCAAAATAGTAGACGCTTTAGTTGAGAAAAGTGGCGATTATTTCAACTTTTCTTTTGTTTTGCCCATTTATCCATAATTCTGCGTATTCCTGTCGGTTTATGCAGTTTAGCCACTTTATTGTGTGAAAGTAATGTTTCCGTTCTGTTACAGGCGTCCTTGCCCTGAATAAAACGGCCCCACCGGTGTCGTTATATGCACTTAGGCGGCGATGTACTTGCCATCCTGAATCACATAGGCCGTAGCGGGCTTTTCGACCTGGCCCTCATCGTTCCATGTGAGCTCGCCCGTCAGGCCCTCAATCTTGATCTTGCGCATGGCACGGGCAAGATCGTCGGCAATGTCAGCACCATCGGCCGTAATATCGATGCCCGCCTTGTCGATGGCCTCGGCGATGGCGTGGACACAATCGTAGGCGTCGGCGGCAAACTGGTTAGGCGTCTCGTCGTAGGCATCCTTATAGGCCTTGACGAAGTCGGCGTTCTTCTCATCGTCGGCAGAGAACGGGGTCATGAGCAGTACCCCCTCGGCAAGAGAGGTATCGAAGCCTTCCACAGAGAGCAAGCCATCCATGCCGTCGGTACCCATGAGCGTTATGTCGTAGCCCATGTCCTTGGCGTTCTTGAGCAAAACGGACGCTGGCGTGTAATAGATCGGGGCAAAGATAAGCGTGGCGCCGGCCTCCTTGGCCTTGGTGAGTTGGTTGGTAAAGCTCGTTGAAGAGTCGTCCTTAAAGGTCTCGGTATCGACGATATCGAGCTTGGACGCCTTGGCCTGCTCGGCAAAGGCGTCGGCAACGCCCGAGCTATACGTATCGCCGGAGTTGTAGAACAGGGCGATCTTGGCATCCGCGTACTTCTCGGCCAAGAACTTCGCGGCGCTGGCGCCCATGGTGGGATCGGTGAAGCAAACCTGGAAGACCGTGGTCTTATCCTTGGTGACGTCGAGCGACGAGGCCGAAGGCGTGACCATGAGCATATCGTCGGCGATCTCGCCCGAGACGGCGACGGCGGCACCGGTCGTGACGGGGCCGACGAGCGCCTGCATGCCCCAGTCGCACAGGGTATTGAAGGCGTTGATAGCCTTCTCGCCGTCGGCGACGTCATCCTCGGACTTAAGCGAGAGTTTGAGGTCCTTGGTCGAGAAATCCTTGGCGGCGAGCTTGGCACCCTTCTCGGCCGAAACGCCATAGGTTGCCGCGGCGCCGGTCAGAGGGCCGATGACACCGATCTTGAAGGTCTTGCCGTCATCGGCGGAGCCGCCATCCGAGCCACCCGACGAGCAACCAGCGAGTGCGGCGGCGGTGCCGAGCGCCGCGGCGCCGGCGAGAAAGTTCCTACGGCTGAGCGTGCTGTTGATGTTGAACATGGTGTCCCCCTTTTTTCGCTGGCCGCGGTGCGGCCGTCTTGCGGTACGGGGCAAACCTTATGGCGCAAACGTTGACAGTTTGTTACGGAGTTTCGTTTGTAGCGAGCATGTTTCCAATGTTTCCGCAGCGTTTCGGGGGTGCCGTTTTGTGCGACTCCTGTTGCCTGGCGAGCACGCGCCCTCGGTTCACGCTAGAATGCACTCAACCTTTAAGCGGTTAATCCATCCATAAGATGCACGAAGGAGCTATCTATGAGCGAACCCCTGCGCACCGTGAACGTCGGCCTCATCGGTCTGGGAACCGTCGGCGGCGGCGTGGCCCGTCTGATCAAGAGCCACCACGATGAGTACCTGGCAGCCTACGGCATCGACCTTAAGCTGACCCGCGCCTGCGCGCTTGCTTGGGAGCAGGCCGAGGCAGCCGGTATTGAGCGTGAGGCCTTTACGAGCGACTGGCACGACGTCGTCACCGACCCCGCCGTCGACATCGTCGTCGAGCTGATCGGCGGCGAGCACCCCGCGACCGAGATCTTTACCACCGCCTTCGAGAACGGCAAGCACGTCGTCTCTGCCAACAAGGCCCTGCTGGGCCGTCATGTCGAGACGCTCGCCGAGAAGGCGCGCGCATGCGGCGTGCAGATTAAGTGCGAGGCCAGCTGCGGCGGCGGCATCCCCATCGTGAGCACGCTCGAGCACGACTTGGTGGGCAACAAGATCTTGACCATCGCCGGCATTCTCAACGGCACCACCAACTACATCTTGTCGCGCATGGACGCCGAGGGCGCCGATTACGCCGACGTGCTCGCCGACGCCCAGGCCAAGGGCTACGCCGAGGCCGACC
Organism: uncultured Collinsella sp.; assembly: GCA_900551815.1. Classification (GTDB taxonomy): domain Bacteria; phylum Actinomycetota; class Coriobacteriia; order Coriobacteriales; family Coriobacteriaceae; genus Collinsella. Next base: position 4,287 of record URXE01000064.1, on the reverse strand, counting down.
CGTCCGCCGACGTCGACGGCTTCGACGCCGCCAGCAAGACGGCGATCCTCGCCTCCATCGGTTTTGGCACCCGCGTTACCACCGACGATGTGTACCAGCAGGGTATCCGTACCATCGGCGCCGAGGACATCGCCCAGGCCCGCGAGCTCGGCTACACCATTAAGCTGCTCGGCATCGCCCGCAACACCGACGCCGGCGTCGACGTTCGCGTGCATCCCACGCTGATCCCCGCCGACCACATGCTCGCCAAGGTCAACGGCGCCATGAACGCCGTCTACGTGGTAGGCGACGCCGTGGGCGAGACCATGTTCTACGGTGCCGGCGCAGGCTCCTTCCCCACCGCGAGCGCCGTCGTGGGCGATATCCTGTCGCTCTCCGAGCAGATCAGCCGCGGCGTAGCTCCGCTGCCCGAGATTGAGCCCTATGGTCACAACCTCGCCTTTAAGCCCATGGACGAGCTCCAGACCAAGTACTACGTGCGCCTGAAGGTCGCCGACCGCGTGGGCGCCCTGTCCGAGACGGTCGATATCTTTGCCAAGCACAACATCTCGATCTCGCTCATCAACCAGGTCGAGGACGGCAAGTCGGGTGTCAGCGATGCCTGCTCGGTCATCTTCCTGACGCACCGCGCGCTCGAGAAGGACGTCCAGGCTGCCGCCGCCGAGCTTGCCAGCGTCGACTGCGTGGCCGAGGTCGCCAACGTCCTGCGCATCGAGAACGTCGAGGCCTGGACCGAAGGCGTCATGGCGAACTAGCCCACGACTTCGAACCTCAACGAGGCCCAACGCAAAAGGCGCGCTGCCTGCATCAACCGCAGGCAGCGCGCCTTGTTCTGTTTGCAGGGGAAGCTGCGTCCCGGTATTTCAGCTCAGAACGGGGCACGGTTTCCCCAGGACCATGCTTCGGAAACTGTATCCCGTTTTGAACGTCGATTCTGGGATACCGTTTCCGCAACGAGCCTCTCGCGGAAACTGCATCCCACTCCGGGCCCCCATTCCGGGACACAGCCTCCCAACGGTCCCTGTTTCGGAAAACATATCCCATTTTGAACCTTCAGACTGGGACGCGCTTTCCGGCAGGGGTCCAAAGCGGAAACTGCATCCCGCTCTGAGCGTCCATTCTGGGATGTGGCTTCCCGATGGGGGCCGATGCGGAAGCTGCGTCCCGTTTCGAGCCTTCAAAGCGGGACGCGGCTTCCCCGAGAGGGTATCGACTACCTGCCGTCGTCGTCCTGGGCTTCATCGCGCGCGTAGAGCTCCAGCATGCGGCGGCGGTATTCGTGCACGGCGAGCTTGGCGCGCTCCAGGCGGCGGCGCTCACGCGGAGTCAGCTCGGACGGGTCAAGCTCATCACCATAGGTCTTATCGGCAAGAAGATGCGCCGCGTCCACGATGCGGGCATCGATGTGGCCGCTCGCTGCCTCGGCGGAAAGACGCTCGGCAATCGTATCGAGCGTAGGCAGGCCCTCGAATACGCGACCGTGACCATGCGAGGTCAGCAGCTCGTGCTCGCGTGCGAGCAGGCTCGCCAAATCGTGATGGGCGCGCAGAATGTCAAGCGCATCGGATGGATGCTCGGCAACCTCTGCCACGGCGGCGACCGGCGCGGCGTCGACCACGCGGTAGAAGAGCTGCGCGAGCAGCGGCATCAAGAACACCGTGATGGCGCCGGCGGCAACCATGACCGACGCAATATCTTGCGACAGCGCGCCCGCGTTGACGGCCACGCTCGTCACGGCAACGATAATCGGCAGAGCTGTGGTGCAGTACAGGGCCACGGTAATGCGGCCATACGCCGACACATCGCGCGTCACAGGACAAATGCCCATAGAGATGAGAATGGGCACGGCACGAATAATCAGCAACGCCACGATAAAACCCGCGAGCAAGCCCGGGCGCGACGCCACGGCCGTCAGGTCGATCTTTGCGCCCGATACGGTAAAGAACACCGGAATCAAAAAGCCGTAGGCCAGGCCGTCGAGCTTGGTCTCGAGCGTATGGTTGCCCTCGGGGATGATATAGCGCAGGACAAAGCCGGCGGCAAAAGAACCCAACACGATATCGAGATCAAAGACGGCCGAGAATGCCACGAGCGTGACCAGGATGAGCACCGTCAGGCGCACGAAGGTCTGCGACGTGGTATCGGCGCGTTCCTCGACAAACGCAAAGAAGCGGCTGCCGACGCGCTTGGAGCGGCTTGGGACCACGGCCAGCAACACGCAGACCACCGCAAACAAGCCAAGGATTACAAGCGTCTGGATGCCAGTGCGAGCAGACAGCAGCACCGACATGGCGAGCACGGGACCGAGCTCGCCCCAAGTGCCATACGCGAGAATCGAGTCACCAACACGCGTGCCGGTGAGCGAGCGCTCGCGCATGATGGACACGAGCGTGCCGAGCGCCGTCGAAGTGAGGGCAAGCGTCACGGCGATACCGTCGAAATGACTGACCGAGAACCACGGGGTAAAGCGCACGGCAATCCAGGCGATACCAAACGTGACGACCCACGTCGCCAAGCCGTAGCGCCCCTCGACGCCCGTGATGCTCTTGGGGTCGATCTCAAAGCCGGCGAGCAGGAACAAAAAGGCCAGACCCAGCTCGGACACCAGCGAGACCTCGGCATCTACATGGATGACGCCGAGCATATGGGGTCCCAGCACCGCACCGAACACGAGCAAAAAGACCGTCTCGGGAACGGGCTTTCCGGGAATCGCCGAGGCGATGAAGGGGCTTGCAAAGGCCACGAGCGCGATGATGGCGAGTGAAACGAATGCCATGTGATGCCTTTCTCTTGTTTGCGCATCACTGTAGCACCCTCGCCGTCCTCAACGCGCCGCGAGCTGTCGTATCATAGTGAGGTTTACAAACATGTGGCTCAAGGCGACCGCAGGGCAGACCCCGCAAACCGACCGCTGCCGCATACCGTACCGTACGCCCAACCGATCAGGAAGGCAGGAACCAATGGTCTCTCGTATCTACGTGGAGAAGAAACCCGGGTTCGACGTCGAGGCTCAGCAGCTCAAGGGCGAGCTGACCGAGATTCTCGGCATCAAGGGCATCGAGGCCCTGAGGATCATCAACCGCTACGACGTCGAGGGCATCGACGAGGAGCTTTTCCGCTCCTGCGTGCCGACCGTCTTTAGCGAGCCCCAGGTCGATGTGACCTACGACGAGCTCCCCGCAAGCGATGGCGCCGTCTTTGCCGTCGAATTCCTGCCTGGCCAGTTTGACCAGCGCGCCGACTCCGCCAGCGAGTGCGTGCAGCTCATCAGCCAGGGCGAGCGCCCCGCCGTGCGCTCCGCCAAGGTCTATATGATCTCGGGCGCTCTGGACGAAGCCGCCATCGAGGCCATCAAGCACTACGTGGTGAACCCCGTCGAGGCGCGCATCGCCTCGCTCGACCTGCCCGAGACGCTGTACATGGAGACCCCCGAGCCCCAGCCCGTCGAAGTGCTCGACGGCTTCCGCGAGCTCGATGAGGCCGGCCTTGCCGCCTTTATTGCCGAGCGCGGTCTTGCCATGGACGAGGCGGACATCGCCTTCTGCCAGCAGTACTTCCGCGATGAGGATCGCGACCCCACCATCACCGAGATCCGCGTGATCGACACCTACTGGTCCGATCACTGCCGTCACACCACCTTCGGCACCGTCCTGGACGACGTGACGATCGACGACGCCGTAGTGCAGCAGGCCTTCGACCGCTACATGGAGATGCGCCACGAGCTCGGTCGCGACGCCAAGCCCGTTTGCCTCATGGACATGGGCACCATCGGCGCCAAGTACCTTAAGAAGACCGGCGTCATGACCGATGTCGACGAGTCCGAGGAGATCAACGCCTGCACCGTCAAGGTGAAGGTCGATGTCGACGGCGAGGACCAGGACTGGCTGTTCCTGTTTAAGAACGAGACCCACAACCACCCGACCGAGATCGAACCCTTCGGCGGTGCCGCCACCTGCGTGGGCGGCGCCATCCGCGACCCGCTCTCGGGCCGCAGCTACGTGTACCAGGCTATGCGCGTCACCGGCGCCGGCGACCCCACCGTCCCCGTGTCCGAGACGCTCGAGGGCAAGCTGCCGCAGCGCAAGCTCGTGACCACTGCTGCCGCCGGCTACTCCAGCTACGGCAACCAGATCGGCCTTGCCACCGGTCAGGTCAACGAGCTCTATCACCCCGGCTACGTGGCCAAGCGTATGGAGGTCGGCGCCGTCGTGGGCGCTACCCCGGCAAACCACGTGCGCCGCGAGTGCCCCGCCCCCACCGACAAGATCATCCTGCTGGGCGGCCGCA
>URXE01000063.1 GCA_900551815.1 uncultured Collinsella sp. | reverse complement strand
CTCGGAGATGTGTATAAGAGACAGCATCAAACCCGTCTCCTGCTCGCTGCCGACGGAGCCCGCGGAGCCCTTCTTAAAGTCGATGGTCCCGCGGAAGATCTTCTGCGCGTCGTCCTTGAGCGCACCGGCGGCATTGATTTCGCTCGTGGTCTTCTGGCCCCAGTGGTTCACGACAAGGTTCATGTCCACGGTCTGCTGTTTCTGGCCCAGATACCCGATGCCCGCCGTGAAGCCCGCGCCGTTGCCGTTCAACTCGAACTGGCCGTCGCTGTACACATCGCCGCGGCCCAGCAGGACCTGGATCAGCTCTACCTGACCGTTTTCGGCGCACTCGCCGCTCGTTTCCAGACGGAGCAGCGAGTCCTGTGCCGCATTCTGAATCTGCACGAGCCGCACCTTTGCGTCCTTTTCAACGTGGAGCGCCGTGCGCACGAGCAGGCCCTTTTCCGCTCTCAGCGTTTCAAACACCGTGACGGTCTGGCCCGCGGGCGCGTGGATGTCGACCGTCTTCTCGCCGCGCTCGCCAGAGCCAGTGATCTCAAGCCGCTCGGTCTGACCGGCGGCGGTGATTTTCTCTTCGCCCAAATCGTCGGCCTGCCCCCAGGCGATGGCCGTTTCGTTCACACCCAGCCGGTTCCAGGTGCGGGTCGGGAGCCGGTTGATCAAAATCGTATCGTTCATATCCAAACTCCTTTCAGCCAATGCTGCCCTTCATCTCGAGCCGGATGAGGTTGTTCATTTCCACCGCGTACTCCACCGGCAGCTCCTTGGAGACATTGTCGGCAAAGCCGCTGACGATCATCGCGCGCGCGTCTTCCTCGCTCATGCCGCGGCTCATCAGATAAAAGACGGCTTCGTTGCTGATCGCGCCGATCTTGGCCTCATGGCCGATGGCCGCGTCCTTCGTGCGGATGTCCATGGCCGGGATGGTGTCGGATCGGCTCTGGTCGTCGAGCATCAGCGACTGGCAGCTCACGGTTGCCTTGGAGCCCTCGGCCTTGGGCGTGGCCACGATGGAGCTACGGAAGGTCTGGATGCCGCCGCTCTTGGAGATGCCCTTGGTCTCGACGGTCGCTGAGGTCTCGGGCGCGTTGAGCACGACTTTGCAGCCGGTATCGAGGTTCTGGCCGGCGCCGGCAAAGGTGATGCCGGTAAAGCTCGAGCGGGCGCGACGGCCGTTGAGCACGCTCATGGGGTAGAGATAACCCACGTGGCTACCGAAGGAGCCGCTGATCCACTCGATGTCGCCATCCTCGTCCACGCGCGCACGCTTGGTGTTGAGGTTGTACATGTTTTTGGACCAGTTTTCGATGGTCGAGTAGCGCAGGTGCGCGCGCTTGCCCACAAAGAGCTCCACAGCGCCGGCGTGGAGGTTGGCCACGTTGTACTTGGGCGCGGAGCAGCCCTCGATAAAGTGCAGGTCGGCGTCGTCCTCGACGATGATGAGCGTGTGTTCAAACTGGCCGGCGCCCTTGGCGTTGAGACGGAAGTAGCTCTGCAGCGGAAAATCGAGCTTGGTGCCCTTTGGCACGTAGACAAACGAGCCGCCCGACCACACGGCACCGTGCAGGGCCGCAAACTTGTGGTCGGTGGGCGGGATGAGCGTCATAAACTTCTCGTGGATGAGCGGCTCCCATTGCGGATCGTGCAGGGCCTCCTCGATGCCGGAGTAGACGATACCCATCTTGGATGCGGTGTCCTGCATGTTGTGGTAGACGAGCTCGGAGTCGTACTGCGCGCCGACGCCCGCCAGGTAGCTGCGCTCGGCCTCGGGAATGCCCAGGCGCTCAAAGGTGTTCTTGATGTCGTCGGGCACCGACTCCCAGTCGTGCTTTTGGTCGGTGTTGGGCTTGACGTAGGTGACGATGTTGTCCATGTCCAGGCCCTCGATAGAGGGGCCCCACGTCGGATCGGGGAAGCGGTTGAAGATCTCGAGGGACTTGAGGCGCAGATCGAGCATCCACTGCGGCTCGTCCTTCTTGGCGCTGATCTCGCGCACGATGTCGGGCGTGATGCCGGCGTCCAGGCGCTCGAATCCCTCCTCGCCATAGGTGAAATCGTAGAGGCTACGGTCGATGTCCGCGACCTCGGTGCGGTTCTTGGTCATAGCGTCGCCCCTTTACGCCTGCTCGGCAGCGGCAGCCTCGGCCTGCGCGCGCTGCTCGGCGGCCTCGCGCTCAAAGGTCTCAAAGCCGTTCTTGTCGATCCAGGGGATGAGCGAGGCGTCGTCCTCGCGCACGATGTGGCCCTTGACCATAACGTGGACGCGGTCGACATCCAGGTGCTCCAGGATGCGCGTGTTGTGCGTGATGATGAGCATGGAGCCGTCGCAGCTCTTGCGGTAGGCGTCCATGCCGTGGCTGACGGTGGACAGGGCGTCGACGTCCAGGCCGGAGTCGGTCTCGTCCAAGATGGCGAGTTTGGGTTGCAGCAGCAGGAGCTGGAGCATCTCGACCTTTTTCTTCTCGCCGCCCGAGAAGCCCACGCCCAGCTCGCGGTTGAGGTAGGCGGTGTCCATGTTGAGCTCGGCTGCGAGCTCCTTTACGCGGCGGCGGAACTCCTTGCCCTTCATCTCCAGACCAGGGCGGCCGGCGATGCTGGCGCGCAAAAAGCTCGACAGCGGCACGCCCGGGATCTCGACCGGGGCCTGGAAGCTCAGGAACAGGCCGGCGCGGGAGCGCTTGTCGGTGGTGAGCTCGGTGATGTCTTGGCCATCAAAGACGATGCGGCCGTCGTTGACGGTGTAGACCGGGTCGCCCATGACCAGATGGCCCAAGGTGGACTTGCCGGCGCCGTTGGGGCCCATCAGCACGTGGGTCTCGCCGGCGGCGACGTTGAGGTTGACGTTGTGGAGGATGGTCTTCTCGTCCACGGAGGCTGTCAGACCTTCGATGGAAAGCAGCGGATTTGCGCTCATGCTGTCCCTCTCTGTATATGGTGTACTCATAGGTGTACTAAACCCTAGGAATCTTCTCGGAATAAAGTTACTATGGGTTCGGCGTTAGTCAAGGGAAAACCCGACTAATCCACTCGACTTTTCAGATTGTGGGACAAATTCATCGGTAGTGCTTGTCCTCAGTGTTATGGAAGGGTAGGTATGCTCATTTCTTCTAAGGGCCGCTATGCCCTCCGACTGATGATCTATATCGCGGCGTTGGGCGACGCCGAAGGCAAGATTGCCCTGCGCGAGGTGGCCGACCGTGAACATATCTCGCAAAAGTACTTGGAGCAGCTGGTTCGCCCACTCATGAAGGCGGGCCTGCTTAAGAGCGTGCGCGGCAAGGGCGGCGGCTATATGATGGCCAAGGACCCGGCCGAGGTGCGCGCCGGCGATATCCTGCGTGCAGTGGAGGGCAGCACGGCGCCCGTGGCGTGCGATGGCATCGACAACAGCTGCACCCGCAGCGACCTGTGCTCCACCGTCAAGTTCTGGCGTGGTTTGGACGACGTGATCGAAAAGTACGTCGACGGCGTGACGTTGGCCGACCTGGCTGCCGTCCCCGAGATCAACTTTGATATTAAGCTGTAGCCCGAGCGCAATTCCTTAAGATTTCGCGGAGGGTTGTTGCCGTTTACCGATGGTTTGTTGTGCAACAAAGGGCGAGCTGCAATACTAAATCCATCTTTGCAAACTGCACCTTAACTACACTCATGCAGGGAGGACGTATGCAGCCCAAGCATTCTGCTATTGTCGCCGGTCTGACGCTGGCGCTTTTGTTTGGCGCCGTTGCCGCGCCCGTGACCGCTATGGCCGAGGAGCCCACGCCGGGCATCGCCTCGGATGCCACCGATATCGATAAGGGCCTTTACACCCAGCAGTCCTTCTCGGGCGTGCTGAGGTCGGTCCAGGGTGTCTCGTTTGTCAACGTGACCGACGAGATGAAGTACTTCACAAAATATGAGAGCCACGGCAATTACAACCAGGGCTTTTCGTATGGCGACGGCTATAACGCGCTGGGCTATTACCAGTTCGACCGTCGTTGGTCGCTTATTCCGTTTATGAAGCAGGTCTATAACTACGACCCTGCTAAGTACGGCATGCTTAAGGCTGCGATCGATCGCGGCGGCGAGATTTCCAACGGAAGCAACCCTATGTATGCGAACGGCCAGCTCACCGAGCTGGGCCGCATCGCGCAGGATGCCTTCCTGGGCGCTTACGGTACCGATCCGGCGGAGTTCTCGGCGCTGCAGGATGCCTATGCGTACAACTCCTACTATGCGGTGACCGAGGCGTGGCTTAAGAACGCTCTGGGCATTGATATTTCCGGCCGCGCCGACTGCGTCAAGGGCATGGTGTGGAGTATCACCAATATGTGCGGCACCGGTGGCTGCCAGGACTTTTTCCGTTGGGCGAATCTTTCCAACAGCATGACCGACCGCGAGTTTGTGACGGCGCTGTCTGATAGCGTGGTCAATAACGTTGCGAAGAAGTACTCGAGCCAGCCCCAGTACCATGAGGGCTGGAAGAACCGCTACCGCAATGAGCTCAAGGACTGCCTGGTCTATATCGCCGAGGACGAGGCTGCCGCGGCAACGCCTGTGGAGCCAGAACCCACGCCGGCGCCCGGCCCGAGCATGGCGCCGGCCGCCCCGGCTGCGCCCACGCCTGATACCGATGGCGATGCGGGCGATAGCGGCGATACGGATGCGCCCTCAACCGATGCAGGCAGCGATGATGCCGGTAACGGTGGGGCAACGTCTGGTGGCGCTGCGGCCGGCGATGCTTCTGGCGATTCGTCGACTTCTGGTTCTGACGGTGCTGCGGACGGTGCGGATTCTGGCTCCACTGATGCGGGAATTTCCAACGGCTCCGGTGACTCCTCTGCCGATGCCGGCTCCTCTAACGGTTCTGGCTCCGATGCTTCCGAGGCTGGTTCGAGCGAGGGCTCCGATACCGGCGATTCCTCGACGGAAAACAAACCTTCGACCGGTGAGCAGCTTGGCTCCATGCTGGGGTCGTCTTTGATGTCGGGAATTAACGGCGGTTCTTCTTCCAATGAGGAAGCGTCTGAGCAGAGCTCTGGTTCCAATGCCGATGATGCTTCTGGTGCTTCCACCGATACGGACAAGAAGCAGTCCGACGTCGAGGCTCATAAGAGCGAGAACAAGGACAACACTACGACTACCACGACGACTACGACCACTACTACGACCAAGTCCTCGGGCGGCAACATGCCCAAGACCGGCGACCTCATCGTGATGGCGAGCCTTGCCAGCGCGAGCTTGGCTACGCTGGGCGCCATGTCTATCGTGAGCGGTAAACATAAGCTCGACCAGCAGGCGAAGGCCGCTGGCGAGGATGGCTCCGAAGCGTAGCCTTTTGAGTCGCCTTTATAAGAGTTCTGGATGGGGCTCGGTGCGTTTGCATCGGGCCCTATTTTTGTTGTGCAACGATTTATTGCGCTCCTTTGGGGTGTCTGTTGCTACCGTTGCCCGAAACGTTTTCGCGGAGATATCGTTATGTTATGGCTGCTCGGTACAATGGGCATCGTGTTGCGTTTAAGGGAGAAATTACGGTGTCTGAACAGGCGATTTATGGTGCGAGCGCCAACGTTGGTGTACAGTTGCTCAATCGTTTGGGTGATGGGCGGCTACCGGTCGACGTGCATGATTTTGCTGAGGCTATGAACCGATGCGTCCTGGTCGACAAGACCATGTTTATTGCCGATATGCTCGATTACGACGCGTCCGTTGTGGTGTGCTGCCGGCCCAGGGGTTTTGGTAAGAGCATGAATCTGTCGATGCTTCGGTGCTATTTGGAGCGCCCTGCACGCGCGCGTCCAGACTACGGGCTGTTTGCTGGGACTCAGATTTGGGAGGCGGGCGACGGGCAGTATCGGGATGAGTATGCGGCCTACCCGGTTATCCTGCTTGATTTATCTGCAGGCTGTCGGGCCGGTGCCGATGCCGCCGCCGTTGTGCGGGACGCCGTCGCACGTGAGTGCGCGCGTTTGCTGCCGTCGATGTGCGCGCCCGACTTGCCTTTTGACAAGGTGCGGCTTGTTGAGCGGGTTGCGCGCGGTGTGGCTGGCGATGACGAGGCGGATGGCGCGCTTGGCGTGTTGATTGGGCTGCTCGAGGCTGCTTGCGATGAGCAGGTTGTGCTGCTGGTGGACGATTATGACGCTGCGCGGTCGTGCGATTTGCGGTTGAAGGTTGGGGATGGCGCGAGGTCTGGGGAGCGCTCGGGGCAATCGCTGTTCGACGCCATCGCTGCGGCCGGTGATTTGTTGCGTCTGGTATGTCTGATGGGCGAGCGCCCCGACCCTGCTCAGATGGCGCTGGCGCAGCGTGGTGTTTCCTGTTGCCTGGCATCGCCACTGTCGCCGTGTTTTGATCGGCACTTTGGCTTTTCGGATGCCGAGGGCGAGGCTCTGCTCACCTATACCGGTCACAAAGATTGCCTGGACCAAGCGCGCGAATGGTTTGAAGGCTATCGTTTTGGCGGGTTTTATTGTGCGAGCCCGGCGCGCGTGATGGGTTATTTGAATCGCGGGTGTATGCCGCCCGTGCGCGCCGACCTGTATGAATATGCCGATTGCCTGAGCACGGTGGCTGCCGATTGGAACCTTGAGCGGCTTGCGGCATTGTTTACGCTGTTAGAGCCGTACGGTAGCGTTGAGACTCCGCTGGGGTCGGGATTCTTGGGGCTGGACGCCGACTCCTCTGATGCTGCTGTGCCGGACGATATTTGGACGGCGCTTTACTGTAGCGGCTTCCTGACGACCGATATGACCGAGGAGCCCCTGGATAGCGAGCGGCCTCGTGCATTGCGCCTGCCGAATAATGAGCTGCGGCATGTTTTGCGGCTTGTGGTCATCGAGTGGTTTGAATGTGCCGTCGCGGATGTTGGAGATACGGATACGTTTCGCGATGGGTTGTGCCGCGGCGATGAAGACGCCGTTAAGGGCGCGCTGATTAACATGCTCGGCGATCTGGGGGTCAATGCGCCGGAAGATGAGCTGGCGCCTTTGTATCACTTAGCTTTGCAGGGGCTTTGCTTTGGCCTGCCGGGTTATGGAAATCCGACGTCCAATTGTCGACATGGAAACGAGTGCTGGGATATCCAAATTTTTCCGACGGGGGAGACCTACGACGTCGCGGACACGATCGGCATGCAGGATGAACGCCCGCTCATAAGCATCAACATGGCCTATGACCCGTACGTGGACGCACTGGGGCTGGAATTGCTGGCGGTGCACGCGCTGCTCGAGATCGAGCGCAACGGCATCGACGAGATTCGAGTGCCGCGACCCGGCGTCGGCCGCATGCGTTGGGGTTTTGGCTTTGATGGGCGGAATGTGGCAGTGGTGTGCCAGCGGTTGTAGGGGAGGCGGGGGGAAGGTTCTGATCTGCATGTAGCGGGCAGTCTGTTTGTGCTGCTTCGTTTTGAAGGTCAGGATGTCCCCGCGTTCAAGTTCGCGTAAAAAAGCGGAGCGCCGAAGCGCCCCGCCTGTACGCGTTGCCGTTGTCAGTGGACCCGACGGCCTCAGCGCCCCTACGCCTGCGTGGGCTCCACGCCCAGCTCGGCGCGCACCACGTCGAACGCGGCCGCCACGGCCTTGTCCATGTCGTAGTACTTGTAGCCGCCCAGGCGACCGGCGAACACCACGCGGCCCTCGCTCGCAGCCAGCTCAGCGTACTTCTCGTACAGCGCGGTGTTGCGCGCGTCGTTGATGGGGTAGTACGGCTCGTCGCCCGGCTTCCAGTCGGCCGGGTACTCACGCGTGATGATCGTGGTGGGCTGCTGACCGAACTCGAAGTGCTTGTGCTCGATGATGCGCGTGTACGGCACGTCTCGCTCGGTGTAGTTCACCACGGCCACGCCCTGGTGGTCGGCCTCGTCGAGCTGCTCGGACTCAAAGCGCAGCGAGCGGTACTCGAGCGTGCCCAGCTTGTAGTCGTAGAACGCGTCGATGGGGCCGCAGTATATCACGCGGTCCGCGATGTCGGGCTCGGCTGCCACGAGCTCGGCGTACTCCACGCCGCAGCGGACCTCGGTGCCCTCGAGCATGTTCTGAATCATCTTGGTGTAACCGCCCATGGGGATGCCCTGGTGGCGGTCGTTGAAGTAGTTGTTGTCGTAGGTGAAGCGGCACGGCAGGCGGCGGATGATGCTCGCCGGCAGCTCGGTGCAATCGCGGCCCCACTGCTTCTCGGTGTAGCCCTTCACGAGCTTCTCGAAGATGTCGCGACCCACGAGCGAGAGCGCCTGCTCCTCGAGGTTGGCCGGCTCGCCGATGCCCTCGGCGGCGATCTGCTCATCGATTTTGGCGCGCGCGTCGGCGGGCGTCACCACGCCGGGCCACATCTTGGAGAAGGTGTTCATGTTGAACGGCATGTTGTACACCTCGCCCTTGTAATAGGCTACGGGCGAGTTGACATAGTTGTTGAACTCGGCGAAGTGATTCACATAGTCCCACACGTCGCGCATGGAGGTGTGGAAGATGTGCGCGTCGTACATGTGCACGTTGATGCCGTCGACGTTCTTGGTGTAGATGTTGCCGGCCACATGATCGCGACGGTCGATGACCAGGCAGGTCTTGCCGGCGCGGCGCGCCTCGTGGGCAAAGATCGCGCCGGTGATGCCGGCGCCAACAACGAGGTAATCTTACTGGGACATGGGGGATGACTCCGTTTCTGATGGGTGCGGCCGCAGCAATTGACGCGCTGGCCACGCATGGGTGCTCACACATTCTATCAGGGGCATATATGCGCCGCATGGAGAGGGTGCCGGCGGAACCTCCTTTCCTCGCTTGCATCTGCTATATGAAGGAACGTCGATTCTGGTGTTCGGGCGAAGGCGCTACACGATGAAGTTCTCTACGAGTGCAACCATGGAGTCCTTCTCGCTTGGGTCGGAGAGGGCGATCATGAGCGTCATGGCCGCGAGCGCGTTACCTTCCACAAGGAGCCTTTCGCCATTGCGCAGTATCCCGTTCTTGTCGAGGAAGTGAATGAAGAGCGCCGCCGCAGACCGCTTGTTGCCATCCATAAATGGATGGTCCTTCACTACGAGGTAGAGAAGGTTGGCGGCCTTTGATTGAACGGAGGGATATAGGTCTTGGTCTCCAAAGCCCTGATAGGGGCTGCTGATGATTCCGGCGAACTGGTTGTCCCGCTCCCGTCCGAATAGGCCGGATGACGAGTAGAACGGCAGGCTCCGCACCACGTCGAGGGCCTCTGCGTAGTCGAGCTTCCAGGCGGGGGCGCTGCCTTGGGGCGCCTGAAGCCTCCCCGTATCGTATTCGTCGAGCAGGGTAAGGCTCGGAAGGTACTTCTGCAGCACCACGGCCGCGCCGGAGAGCTCCGGCGCGCTTGATCGCTCGAGGACCTTGAAGGCCGTCCCAAGCGCCTCGAGCCTTTCTTGGTTGATGGAGTAGCCCTGCAGAAGGTGCTGCCTGAGCACTCCGTTTGCCCAACGGCGGAAGTACACGCCCTGCTGAGACTTCACGCGGTAGCCGACCGAGATGATCATGTCGAGGTTGTAGTGCTCGACCTGGCGTTTTACCGTCCTCGTTTCCTCGTTTTGAACTAGTGCAAAAAATGCACTAGTTGGAATGTCGGAAAGCTCTTGGTACGCTTAGTTTGGAACGACGAGATGTTCAAATGAGCTTGAGGATATATTATGGGAGAAAAACTGAAAATTAAATTGAAGGGAATATCAATTGAAGCAGATTTATCGGATGCTTGGTTTGTTCTGGGAGAGTCAGCAGGCAAAAATAGTAATGCCGGAGGCCTCAACATAAACATAGCTGATGAAACGAAACAATATGATGTTATGGGTTACACAACAGACCTTAATACGATGCGCCTTATATTTCAAAATAAAACAATCAGGAGTAGTAGCCTTGCAAACGAGAAGTTGAATGATACAAGAGAGAAACAACGAGTTGGTGTATGTGAATTTGCCAGCAGTCGATTTATAACATGTTTTACACATACACGTCAGGAAAGTGTCCCTTTTTGGCTGCACTATGGCAAAGATGTGAGGGAAGAAAAGGTGCTTCTCCAATTTAGAAATTTTGCTGTTAATTTTGAGGATTGTGTGAGGACTGACTTTGCGAAGGTCAAAGATGACAAATTATGTTTTTTTAGAAGACCAGAATATGGCTCAACCATCAACGGTCAGTGGTTTTGTGATACTACGCAGTATGATATAAGAGTCTGTATAGACTCAGTCAGTGTTTTAGATATTGATTACATATCGCCGGATTCATCTGTATTTACAGAGGATAATTCTGGTCAGGCAGATATTGATTTCGGTCACGTGACCGGACAAGAAAACGCAGTTGTGAAACTTCAAGGATTTAATCCCACTGTGCTGGGAAAACAAAAATCGAACTCGTGGGAGTATGAAAAAGAAACTCGTATCCTTTGTACGCTGTCAGATCCAGCGTTTAAGGAGTGGGATTATATTGACCTGCAGTTACACTCCGAAATATTTCGAGGTTTGCGCATTATACTAAGTCCTTGGGATGACGGTGCATTAAGAAACAAAGTAGAAGAAATTATTTCGAGTAGCGGTTTGCCAGCGGATATTATTTCTTCTATTGTAATTGAGGATAGTGTGCTCAAGGGAACTCTAAATTTTTAGAGAGGATTACTTTTTAATTTCGCTATATTTTTTTACCTATTCCGGCCCTGTCGGATTGACTTCCGACTCCGTCCGTTTCGGGCAGAACAACGACAATAGAATGAAAGCTGGAACAGGGGGCGGAAGAGCGTGACCCTTTCATTGGCAGAGCTGCGTTTGGTGACGATGCCTGCGGAGGATGATTTGGAGCCGGTCTCTGGTTGTCGAGCGGCTGTGGGCGCTGCGGAGTTGATGATTGGGCAGGCGGTCGGTCCCGCCGCCTTATCGCACGCCGCGTTTGACGAGGTGAGGGGCAGCGAGTTCCATATCTCGGCTTCCAGACACTTTGGCTCTCCAGAAGATGTGCGGCATTAGGCGAAGGCCGTCGATCGAGAGCGTGCGGCACGAAGCGAACGAGCTCGTGCTCGATAGAACCGATAACCCTGCGATTGGGGCTGTCCCATGGCCGTCGCCTCTCCGAGAAGTTCTTACACCTGGGCAACTGAGACGTTCTTGGGCTCCGCTTCAGCAGGCACTTCACCCACCATGTCGTAAACCTCAGCGAAGATGCGATTGAGCTCCCCTTCGTTGGCTTTCAGCGTTTGCCAACGATCTTCGCACTCAGCCTTCCATGCGTTGTATTAATCAGAAATTAAACGCCCATCTCATTTTCTTTCTATCTAGCAAGACGAAGTTCAGGCGTTGCCCCGCCGATATATGACCTTCTAGCTATTTCCTGAAGACCAGAATCATCCTCGGAGATAACATTCGAGCAATCGATATGTAAATTAATCGTTCCGTCTTCTTTTTCGGTTTTCGCGAACAGATTCGGATGAGCAATAAAATATTCTTGAAGTTCAAGAAAGTATGCTCTCCCCATTTCGACATCCACAACTATCAGCAAAAACGGGCAAGGCCTGCTCAAGCCATAGTTGATTGTTTTCACTTCAAGAGGAAAAGATATAGTGGAGCCATCAGCAAGTATGTACCGGCCAATATGCCTAGTGCCTTTTATCTGCGCTTCGATTTTATGACCTAGCCAACTATCGTTTTCGGAAAGTTCTAATTCGCAGTCGCACCCAATATCCTGTCCTGTAATCTGTCGATACACCCAATGATTTGAGTCGATTGTATAGTGGTGTTAGCGCCGGGCGATTTTAGCCGCTAATAGTCAAACGATTTTGACCAATCC
>URXE01000062.1 GCA_900551815.1 uncultured Collinsella sp. | reverse complement strand
CTACACGTAAGGAGTCGTCGGCAGCGTCAGATGTGTATAAGAGACAGGGTCAGCTGGCGGCAATGAAGACCGTGGGGCCGCAGCATGAGCTGTTTATTGTCACCGAGGGCGCCACGGTGATTCGCGTGAAGACCGACGAGATTTCTCAGACTGGCCGCACGACACAGGGCGTCAAGATGATGACTGTGGCGGATGGCGACCGCGTGACTGCCGTTGCGCGTATGGAGAGCGCTACAGAGAAGGCTGAGGCTTCCGGAGAGGCCGAGGAAAAGCCCGAGGAGGCTTCTGGCGACGATGGCGCGGCAGAAGAGCCGGCCGGGGATTTGATTGACGAATAGACGGTTTATCGTTGACATATAAGATGACTAAAGAAGGGCTCATCCATTGGATGGGCCCTTCGTGCTTGAGGCGAGGGTTTATGTTGCTGTAAGAAAGCTGGGTCGACTAGAAGTCGTCGGGGGAGAGCGTGTGGACGAACTCGTCGAATTTTTGCTGCTCCGCCTCATCGTTCGTGTCGGTCTGGTATGAGAAGGTGCCCGCGCGGTTCATAATGTCGTCCTCAACATAGATGGGGGCGTTTACGCGCACAGCAAAAGCGAGTGCATCACTTGGGCGCGCATCGACTGCGTGCTCTTTGCCGTTTTGATCGAGAATGATGACGTTGGCGAAGAAAACCGGGGTTTCCATGTGGGAAATCTCGACGCGAGCGATTTTAGCGCCAAGCTCTTTAACGGCATTGACGGTGAAATCGTGTGTGATAGGTCGTCCGGGGTTCTTCCCGTCAATTCCCTGGCTCAGCGCAGCGGCCTCGAAGGACCCGGTCTGGATGGAGAGGGCGCGAAGAGGGGCTTCGTTTGACTCTGAGGTTTCGCGCTCGCGTAGGACGATGAGGGACGGATGTGGACCGGCGGCCATAACGATGGTTTCGATATCAACGCGGATCATTATGGCACCTCCTTATAGACGATGATGGGATAGGAATATTTCACCTGCTTGAATCGGATAGTAATAGTACCCAAAATAAGGGGAAAGCGCGTGCGATTTCGATATATGAGCCAACTAAAAAATTTTTTTAAAAAAGTCGTTGACTTAGAAAAACGGTCTGGGCTAATATAGTCACCGCGCGATGGACCTGTAGCTCAGTTGGTTAGAGCGTCCGGCTGATAACCGGGAGGTCACAAGTTCGAATCTTGTCAGGTCCACCATCAAAACTGTGAAGAGCCCTGGGGCATTGCCTTGGGGCTTTTTTCTTGTCTGCGATAAATCTCATTTTGGTTTTGTGTGCTGTGCGAAAGATTGGGTAGTATAGCTATTCAATGCGGTGGAGCTGCCGCGTGTTAACCGCTACGTACCGGAGGTGTTCCATGGTTCGTGTCGACATAGAGACCATCGTCATGGCCGCCGGTCCCGTGCCATCGCTTATCGTGCTTCGCGAGCGCTGCAGCAAATCGGACTCGCCCGCGCCGCTGCGTTCCCTTTCCATTCAGACTGGTTCGTTTGAAGCTGCTGCCATTAGCCGCGGCATCGATAGCGGCCGCGCCGAGCGCCCGATTACCCATGACCTGTTGCTCGATACTGTTGGCGCCCTGGGCGCCAAGCTCGAGCGCATCGAGATCGTTCGCGCCGAGCCGCCGGTGTTCTACGCGATGATCGTCGTACTGGCCGATGGTGACGAGCGCAAGATCGACGCCCGTCCCAGCGACGCCATCGCCCTCGCCGTACGCAGTAATGCCCCCATGTTCGTTGAAGACGACATCATGAATCGCCTGGGCACCGTTTCTGCCCATGCCGAGGAAGTTGACGACGAGCAAGAGTTCGAGAAGTTCGACGAGTTCGTCCATACGCTCTCCCCCGATGACTTCTAAATGCGGGGCGTCCAGGCTGCGGAGCGTTCGCTGATGGCTGGCGGTATGTCGGCTGAGGCGGCTGCGATCGCCCGCGAGGCCCAGATGCGCTCGGAGGCTTCTGAGGCGGCTCGCATTGCCTATGTGACGCAGGCCCGCACGCTTCGCGAGCGCCGCGGCTCGTTTATCAAGATGGTTGTCGTCTCCGTCCTTGTCGCGGCAATCTGCTCGCGCCTTCGTGGTACAGTTGGTGCGCTTGGGTTTTCGATCTCTACGGGCCTTGTGATCTGGGGTGTGGTCGATGCGGTAATGCTGACCAGTCAGATCAAGGTGCTCGACAAGCGCGCAGCGGACATGATGCGCGCCCGCGACGCTGCCGCCAGGATCGCCGCCGAGGCACAAGAACTGTAACGACGCCAGACTCGATGGGAAGGTCTAAAGATGGCACAGGATATGCAGGACGCCGGTAACGTCTCCGCCGAGCTCGACGCCATGGTGTGCGATCTGATCGGCGCGTTCTTGGACGACCTTGCCGCCGGTGAAAACCCTGGCGTGGTCGTGGCAATTGAGGACGCCGCTTCCAACCGTTATCTGGCGGCGCTCGATGAGGATGGCGAAGAGGCGTGCCTCGAGGCGGCCACCAACTTTATCTCCGAGCACAAGATGGGTCTTAAGGACGAGGGCCTGGGCCGTATCGCTCGCTATGCCATCGGCTACACCGGCTGCGTCGAGATTGACGGCGGCTATCACGATGCTCTGCTCGTGAGCTTCTTCGAAACCACGCTCGAGAGTGGTTTTTCGGCATATGTGCTGTATGAGGGCATGGGCGCCGGCGATGGTTTTATGTGGAGCGACCCTGAACCTGCAGGTGAGGAAACCCCTCTCATCTAAAATCGCTAAAATAAACGAGTTTTCGGTAAAAGGCTCAATATTCCCGCTGAGCGTTGCATCGCTGGGCGGGTCGCATACGCGTGCCGTTTGTATATGGATAGAAGATAGGGGAACTACATGCGCGTAGACAATCTGAGGAACATCGCCATCATCGCCCACGTCGACCACGGCAAGACGACGATGGTCGATAAGCTCCTGCGTGCCACGGACGCCTTCCGTGCCAACCAGCAGGTCGAGGACCGCGTCCTGGATTCTAACGACCAGGAGCGCGAGCGCGGCATTACGATTCTCGCCAAGAACATCTCTATCGAGTACAAGGACGTCAAGATCAACGTCATCGACACCCCGGGCCACGCCGACTTTGGCGGCGAGGTCGAGCGCGTGCTGCGTATGGCCGACGGCGCCCTGCTGCTGGTCGACGCCTTTGAGGGCCCCATGCCCCAGACCCGCTTTGTGCTGCGTCACGCTATCGACACCGGCCTCAAGATCATGATCGTCATCAACAAGATCGACCGTCCGGGCGCCAATCCCGAGAAGGCCTACAACGACTGCCTGGACCTCATGGCCGACCTGGGTGCCACCGATGACCAGCTTGAGTTCGCCATGGAGCACGTGGTCTACGCCAGCGCCATGAACGGCTTTGCCCGTCTTGACCCCAACGACGGCAACATGGACATGTATCCGCTGCTCGATATGATCATCGACGACATGCCCGCGCCCGAGGTTGACGAGAACGCCCCGCTGGCCATGCAGTGCGTGACCATCGATCACTCCAACTTCGTCGGCCGCATCGGTATCGGTCGCGTGTACTCCGGCGCCATTCACCAGGGCGACCAGATCCTGGTTGTCAAGAATGACGGTTCCAGCGCCACCGCTACCGTCAAGCAGCTCTTTACCTTCGACTACCTGGGCCGCACCGAGTGCCAGGAAGTCGGCGCCGGTGACATCGCCGCCGTCGTGGGTATTGACCGCACCGATATCGGCGATGTCTACACCGATCCCGAGAACCCCGTCGAGCTCGAGCCCATCGAGATCGACCCGCCGACCCTGTCCATCGTCTTTGAGGCTTCGACCTCCCCGCTCGTCGGCCGTGACGGCGACATCGTGGGCGCCCGTCAGCTCAAGGAGCGCCTGTTCAACGAGGCCGAGAACAACGTGACCATGAAGATCGAGGAGCTCGAGGACAAGAGCGGCGTCGAGGTCTCGGGCCGCGGCATTCTGCACCTGTCTGTTCTGATGGAGTCCATGCGCCGCGAGGGCTTTGAGTTCCAGGTCGGCCGTCCCCGCGTTCTGTTTAAGAAGGACGAGAACGGCAACAAGATGGAGCCTGTCGAGCAGGCCGTCGTTGAGTGCCCGGACGAGTACTCAGGCAAGGTCGTTGAGGTCTTCGGTACCTCCGGCGGCATCATGACGAGCATGGACACCTCGGGCATCGTGACGCACCTCGAGTTTAAGATCCCGACGCGCGGCATCATGGGGCTTAAGAACCGCATCATGAACGTCACCCACGGCGAGGGCGTGTTCTACCACACCTTCCTGGAGTATGGTCCTTACGCCGGCGAGATCGGCAACCGTCAGAATGGCGCCATGATCTCCATGACCACCGAGAAGGCCGTTGCCTATGCTCTGGGTACGCTGCAGGAGCGCGGCCAGCTGTTTGTTGAGCCGGGCACCGAGTGCTACGAGGGCATGATCGTGGGCGAGCGCAGCAAGGCCGGCGACATGGTCGTCAACATCGCCCGTACCAAGAACCTGGGCAACCAGCGTTCCTCGACCTCCGATATTTCCGTCCAGCTGGTGCCGCCCCGCACCTTCTCGCTGGAGGAAGCGCTGGAGTACATCGCCGACGACGAGCTGGTCGAGATTACTCCCAAGAACATCCGCCTGCGCAAGCGTCTGCTCAACGCCACCGACCGCAAGAAGGCTGCCGTTCGCGCCGGCCAGGTCAACAAATAAGCGCCGGGCTTTATGGCGTCTAACAAGAAAGGGCGTCGACCATCGCGGTCGGTGCCCTTTTTGGTGCACAGGGATTGAGTTGGTCTGCACCACCGCAAAGGTGTCTGTCCCCTTTGTGGTGGTTGACGGCTAGGCGGAAGGAAGGCCCGGAGTATTGGCGGCCTGCTGCGGCTTGAGGCGGGCGTTGCGCCAGATGATCTGGATGACGTAGCCGAGCGTAAAGACGAAGGCTACGCCGCTGACAAAGCTGCCCATAAGGGGAAGTGCCGTGAGTGCGCCCGCGGCGATACCGCCCACGGCGGCCATGGCGTAGCGGTTCTGGCTGTGTCCGATCATGCGTGCGATCGCGGTGCCCGTAAACGCCGCCGAGACCAGAGCGATACCGATCACGGCGCACATGAGAGCTCCGGCGAGTGACAGACCTGCAATCGAGATGATGAGTAACAGGACGGCGGGAACGGCGGCCACCGTGCCCAAAAGACCGCTCACCCACAGAGGGGTAGGTCGTTGACGAAGCATGCCGGCGGCGCTGGCGGTTGCGCGCGGAAAGACGAGCTCGAGGAGGATCGCGACAAAGCAGGTGGAAAGCGCCGCGGCGACGATGCCGCCGATGGTGTCGTTAATCGTTGAGGTGTTCTCGTTCTCGGTACGGTCGATCTTGAGGGCTCCGACCTGAGCGCCCTCGGCCCGCTCGGGGTCCTCGGAAACATGCGCGCTCACGGTGCCGGTGATGCGGGCGTTTTTGCCCAAGACGAGCTTATCGGCCCAAACCTCGACATCGCCCTCGACGGTGCCGTCGATGGTCACCGTATCGCCTGCAAGTGCTGCCGACTTGGTGGAGCCTCGCAGGGCAACAGTATCGCCCATCGCGTAAAAACAGTTGGCGGTGCTACCGGTGTTGAGCACGACGTGCTGACCGGCTACCGTCACGCTGCCATCGATTGCGGTTTTGGAGATATCGATGGTGCGCGCCGCCAGGCGAATGGCGCCGCCTACGGTGCAGTCGCGAATCGATAGGCTGTCGCATGCCGCGATAATATCGCGGCCGATGGAGGCATCGTCCAGGTTAAGGCTTTGGCCAGCCCAGTACAGGTCGCCCGCGACGCCAGACGGATTTGAGTCAGCTTCGGTTGCGAGTACGTTGCCCGCGGTGTCTGTGCCGGCGAACGACGCCGTGGGAAGTACGGTCAGCGCAAGCGCAATCAGTACGAATAGGAGGGCGATGCGGGCCTGCGCTTTGTGGCGCTTGGTCGACGGTTCTAGGTTGCAAGGCATAGTGAATCCTTCGTTAGATACTCGGCGTATATCTAACAGGGTACCCAACGTGCGAGCGCTCTAAAAGAACCTCTCGGTTGCATTTCGAAAGGTCGTGCCGTGCTATCTACTTTTTGCGATGTAAAAAGTGCGCGATGTCTTCTTCGGTGGGGCTTTTGATGTCAAAGCGCAGCGAGAGCCAGCGCAGACCCATGGTCACGATAACGCATACGACCAGCGCGGCGACATTGCTGACCAAGCCACTCATGACGAGGCTTACATAGCTTGCCGATCCGGCGATGGCCGCGATGGCATAAAAGTTGGTGCGTTGGAAAATGCCCGGAACCACGCCCATAAAGCCGTCGCGCAGCATGCCGCCGCCCACCGCGGTGAAAAAGCCCATCATGATGCAAACGACGGGTGCAAATCCGTAGACCAGTGCCTTGTCTGCGCCGGTTGCCGCATAGATGCCGACCGAGATGATGTCGAGCAGGGGGATGAGTTTGTCGGGCTTATCGACGATTGCCGGGAAGATGTAAATGATGGCCGCCGTGGCGATGGAGAGCGGCAGCGCCATTGGCTGGTTGAGGATGTAGACGTTGCCGACCTGGAGTGTCATGTCGCGCAAAAGACCGCCGCCCAGACCGCAGACTACCGCGAGTGCGACCGCGCCCACCAGGTCGAGCTTGTGTTCGCGCGCAACCAGCACACCCGAGATCGATGCAGCGACAACGGCGAACATCTCGAGCCAAAATGGGATAGCGACCATGGCATCCGAGGCATGTGAGGTAACGGTTATGGCGGCGACGACGGGCAAGATGGGGTCCTTTGAGTTACGGGATTGGACAATGCCCGTATATAGTACATGTTCGGCGACGATCGCGACCCTATTGCTCGGCAAACGGTCGGGACTGGGCGCGGCCATAGGTTCCAAACATGTACATCAGCCTCCAAAGATGTCGAAAAATGTCGGTTTTGGAGGGTGGCGTACACGTTTGGGGGAAGCGCGGGGTGAGTGGGTTCGTCGTTACTCAGAAGGCGACTCTTCGGCTTGATCGCTCTTCCAGTTGCGGATAAGCACCTTGCGCAGTTCGTTTTGCTTTCGCTGATACCCGACATCTACGCAACGAGGCATGCCGAGTGCTTCGCGGATATTGTTCATGGCACGGTGGAAAGCGAGTTGGCTGGCAAATTGCGTTGAGGTGAGCGTGACGATGCGATAGCCCATTTGGGCGAGTACGGCCTCTCGCTCCGCATCTGCTCCCTTGCGTTCGGCCTCGTCGTGAAAGCCGCCCTTATATTCGATGCCGAGCTCTCTGCGCTTATAGGTAACAAGAGCGTCGATTTTGAGCGTTCGAGCTTTGGTGCAATGCCAAAGTCGTTTAGGGATTTCGAGCGGCTTGTTGAGTTCGACACCTCGGATGCCAACGCCGCCTTCGCTCGTCGGGAGTGAAAGGGCGATAGCGGATGCGGTCTCCATGGGTGAGGCTGAGTGGTCGTAGATATGCCTGAGCGCGAGTCGGGCGCGTGTGGCACCGGGTTTGCCGGGGTGCCGATCGAGCAGATCGACAATTTCGTTCTTGGAAGCGGTAGCTGGTTGATCGGTGTAAGGGTCATCGGGATTGAGCCCCATGCGATAATTACCGCAAACTTCGTAGCCGTATTCGAGGTATTCGATTCCGTCCATCCACTCGGCAGCGAATACGAAGGTAAGGGCTTCGTCGGTGATAAAAATACCAGGGGACAGCTCGTCAATATGGTCGTAGGGTAGATTTTGGCCAAGAACGTGGCAATTTACACCGTTGGCGCGGATTCGCTCGAAGGCAAATACAACGGAGATATCGATAGTCTCAAGCATGCTAGTGGGAATACCGCAGTCGGTAAGAGCCTGTCGAATGCGCGTGATACGCTGCTGGGTGGAGAGGCCTCTTGCGCCTATCTGATAGTCGTGTTGCGCGATCGCTTGAACCAGGTCTTGTGGCGCATGATGGACGAGCCATGCGGTTTTATGCGTAATGAGAACAGGAGTATCCATTGGGGACCTCTCGCTTTATGCCGATATGCAGTCCTTATGTCCGTTGAAGTGAGGAAATATACCGAATGCTGGCAAAACGGCCGATCGTGCGCCGAGTGCGATATGCAAACGTGTACATCAGCCTTCAAAGATGTCGAAAAATGTCGTTTTTGGAGGGTGATGTACATGTTTGGTTGGGGCGTGCGGCCGAGAGAGGATTCGATAACAAAAAAGCTCCCATTCCCGGGAGCTTTCTCAACCAAAATGGCGGAGGAGGAGGGATTCGAACCCTCGTGACCTTATGCAGGCCAAACGGTTTTCGAGACCGCCGCATTCAACCACTCTGCCACCCCTCCGCGTGGGGTAAAAACAAAGCAGGCTCGAAGGCCTGCTTTGGAATTAACTGGCGGAGAGTCAGGGATTTGAACCCTGGAGACGCTTTTGACGCCTACACGATTTCCAATCGTGCTCCTTCGGCCACTCGGACAACTCTCCGTTAAATGCGAAAGTCAGTATACACGAGGAATCGCAAAGTGCA
Source organism: uncultured Collinsella sp. (assembly GCA_900551815.1). GTDB lineage: Bacteria > Actinomycetota > Coriobacteriia > Coriobacteriales > Coriobacteriaceae > Collinsella. The sequence continues at coordinate 4,622 of URXE01000062.1, read as the reverse complement.
AACAGAAAAGTTGGCATTTTTTGAAACGCTTGGCTTCGTGACGGGATCTAGGAGGCAAAAAACGGGCTTTGACCAGCATGGCTGCATACAGCAAATTGTTCAAAATGAGTATTTATAAACGACGTGGCAGCAATTTTAAAAATCTTTGAACGGTGTCGTGAACCACTGGTATGCATTTCGCGACCACAGCCTTGCAATTGCTGACCTGCGGTTTGATTTGGTTTGTCCCCGCAGCGCCGTATCTTGTCCACGGATTCGTCAAGCATTTGGTCAGCATTTGGTTGGAATACGCATGAAGAGCCGTGTAAGCATGGGTATATGTGGAGGTCATGAGGTTGTAGCTGCTTATTCTTGCAGCCTGGGAGGTTGAAAGATATTATTACCAAGTCTTTTCCTGCTTCAGGCGCACCTTCACGACCTGAAGCCACATTTGCCCAGAGGAGGTGACAATATGAAGGCTTATGAACTGCTGTTCTTTGTTGACCCGTCGCTCGACCCCGAGACTCGTCTCGCTGTTATGAAGCGTATCGATACCACGATCGCTGAGGGCGCTGGCAAGGTCGACTCCGTTGACGAGTGGGGCAAGCGCAAGCTCGCCTACGAGATCAACGACCTCACCGATGGTGACTACACCCTCATCAACTTCCACGCAGATCCTACCCAGATCGCCGAGCTTGATCGCGTCCTGCGCATCACCGACGCTGTGGTCCGCCACATGATCGTCCGTCGCGACGACCAGGAGTAAGACTGTCGTTTTGGACTGGGCTAGTGCCCCAAGAGGAAGTAGTGAGTTATGAGCATCAATCGAGTGAACATCACCGGTAACCTCACCCGCGATCCCGAGCTGCGCGCCACCGCCGGCGGAACCCAGGTTCTGTCCTTTGGCGTCGCCGTGAACGATCGTCGCCGCAACGCGCAGACTGGCGAGTGGGAGGACTATCCCAACTTTGTTGACTGCACTATGTTCGGCACCCGCGCCGAGGCCGTGAGCCGTTTCCTGGCAAAGGGAAACAAGGTCGCGATCGAGGGCAAGCTGCGCTACAGCTCTTGGGAGCGCGACGGTCAGCGCAGGAGCAAGCTTGAGGTCATCGTCGATGAGATCGAGTTTATGAGCTCCCGTGGCGGCCAGGGTGGCTACGATCAGGGCGGTTACGCCCCCGCAGCTCCCGCGCCCGCAGCACGTCCTGCCGCACCGGTGGCTACGCCGCCCGCGGTCGACGTCTACGATGAGGACATCCCGTTCTAAGGGTTGTTCACCTATTTTTGAGTGAGAGGCGGCTTCGGCTCGCCGAAGTTGCCAAATGAAAGGTATTTTGACATGGCTAATGATTATTCTGCACGTCAGCCGCGTCGTAAGTACTGCCAGTTCTGCAAGGAGAACACTGAGTTCATCGACTATAAGGACACTCAGCTTCTCCGTAAGTACATGACCGACCGTGGCAAGATCAAGCCCCGTCGCGTCACTGGCGCTTGCACGCAGCATCAGCATGACATCGCCAACGCCATCAAGCGCGCCCGCGAGATGGCTCTCCTGCCGTACACCGTCCCCGTGGTTTCCTCTCGTGGCAACCGCGACCGCGGCTAAGAAGGGAGACGCATCATGAAGGTTATTCTTCTCGATGAGATCAAGGGCAAGGGCGGCGAGGGTGACGTCGTAGAGGTCGCTCAGGGTTACGCTGAGAACTTCCTGTTCCCCAAGAAGCTCGCTGTTGCCGCCACCAAGGGCAACCTCAAGCAGCTTGACGAGCGTCGCAACAACATCGCCAAGCGCGAGGCCGTCCGTCTGGCTACCGCCAACGAGACCAAGGCTGCCTTCGAGGGCAAGCAGGTCACCGTTGACGTCAAGGTTGGCGACGAGGGCATCCTCTTTGGCTCCGTTACCGCCGCTATGATCGCTGACGCCATCAAGGATCAGCTCGGTATGGACATCGACCGCAAGCGCGTCGAGCTCGGTAAGCCCATCAAGGTTGCCGGTGCCCACACCGTCGCTATCTCGCTGTACCGCGAGATCAAGGCCGAGGTTGTCGTTCTCGTCGGCGTTACCGCCGAGGAGCTCGCTGCCGAGGCTGAGGTTGAGGAGACCGCTGAGGTCGCCGAGGCCGAGACCGCCGAGGTCGAGACCGAGGCTGCTGCCGAGTAGCATTTGCTGCAACGCAACAATCTTGTTCTAAGAAGGGCGCTCTGGGAGACCAGGGCGCCCTTTTATTTTTTGCGCTGGGTGAGTGTCGTGGCAGTCATTGAGATGCGGTCCCGTGTATGGGACCGTTCATCCGTTTGGTTCGGTGATGATTGCCAAGCCGCGGCTCGATTTATAGCCGCGGCTGATACTATGGATGCTCGCAAGCGATATGAATGAGGACGCTCATGGCATATGACGATAGGGAGACGGGGCTGACGGTCGAGGACCGTGGCTCTAAGTTGGGTCTCCCCCAAAACCAAGATGCAGAGGCCAACGTACTGGCCGCTATGCTGCTATCGCCCGAGGTGGTCGAAGAGGCCCAAGTCGAGCTGCAGCCCGATGACTTCTACCGGCCCATTCATAAGACCATCTATACCGCGATGGTCGATATGTATAACAGTCGCATCCCCATTGACTCTATCTCGCTGATCGATTACCTGCGAAGCATCAACAAGCTCGATGCCGTGGGCGGCGAGGCGTACATTTTGGAGCTGATGGGACAGACTCTGTCGCTCGTCAACTGGCAGCACCATGCCGCCATCGTTCGCCGCGACTCGATGCTGCGTGAGCTGATTGGCGCCACCAACGAGATCAACGCGCTGGCCTACAACGCCCCCACCGACACCAAAGAGGTCGTGGAGCTGGCCGAGAGCAAGCTGCTCAAGGTCACGGCGCGTGAGGTTAAGTCGAGCTACAAGACGCTGACCGAGTTTATGGTCGAGGCCTATAACGAGGCCGAGGAAGTGTGCAAGGCCGGCGGTCAGGCTGCAGGCGTGCCCACGGGCTTTCCGTCGCTCGACCGTATGCTCATGGGTTTCCGCGAGGGCCAGCTCATCATTATCGGCGCCCGCCCCGCCGTTGGTAAGACGTCGTTCGCCCTGAACTTGGCGCTCAACGCCGCCGCCGCGGGCTATACCGTCGGCTTCTTCTCGCTGGAGATGTCGGGCAAGGAAATTGCCCAGCGTCTGATTTGCGCCTATGCCATGATCTCGATCAGCGACTTCCGTACGGGCCGCATTAGTCCCGAGCAGTGGGCCAACATCAATGAGGCCACGCAGACGCTGTCCAAGCTCGATATTCTGATTGACGATACGCCCGGCACCACGGTGACCGAGATTCGCGCCAAGAGCCGCCGCATGCTCCATAACAAGGAGAAGGCCATCATCATCCTGGACTATTTGCAGCTGGTGAGTCCCCCGCCGGGACGTCGTTCCGAGAGCCGCACCGTCGAGGTCTCCGAGATGTCGCGTGGTCTGAAGATTATGGCCAAGGAGCTCAAGATTCCGCTGATCGCGCTGTCGCAGCTGTCGCGTCAGGTCGAGTCCCGTACCGGCAAGCGCCCGCAGCTGTCCGACCTGCGTGAATCGGGCTCCATCGAGCAGGATGCCGATATCGTCATGTTCTTGGACCGATCCGCCGACGAGGCCGAGGCCTCGCGCGACGACCGACCCGACGAGGGCGTTACGCGTATCGTCGTGGCCAAGAACCGTTCGGGCCCGATTGGCGACGTCGACCTGATGTTCCTGCCGGCATCCACCAAGTTCTATGAGCTTGATGGGGCGCATACCGAGGAGTAGGACAGGCGCCCGTTGCACGGGTATACTGGGAATGTTTTGTGCTTCTGCGCACTTGCGGTGTGCGGACAGTCCATGAATGTGAGGAGTAAACATGCCGTCAACCGTTTTGGTCGGTGCCCAGTGGGGCGATGAGGGCAAGGGTAAGATCTGCGACCTGGTCGCCGGCGACTTTGATGCCGTCGTGCGCTATTCGGGCGGCAACAACGCCGGCCACACCATCGTCGTCAACGGCAAGAAGTACGGCCTGCACCAGGTGCCCTCCGGCATCATGTATTCCGACCACGTGTCGGTGATCGGTAACGGCTGCGTCGTCAACCCCAAGGTCGTCCTTGAGGAGATCGACATGTTCGAGGCCGACGGCATCACCACCAAGGATCTCAAGATCAGCGGCAACGCGCATGTCATCATGCCGTACCACATCGATCTGGATGGCGCCTTTGAGCAGAAGCTCGGCAAGAAGAACATCGGTACCACCAAGCGCGGCATCGGTCCGTGCTACCAGGACAAGATGGCCCGTATTGGCCTGCGTATGCAGGACATGCTGGATGAGGCGCTGTTCCGCGATAAGCTGGAGACCGCTCTTGCCCGCGTGAACCCCGAGCTAGAGCTCATCTACAACCTGCCCACCTACACCGTGGATCAGATTTGCGATGAGTACCTGCCCATGGCCGAGCGCCTGCGCCCCTACATCACCGAGACGAGCCTGCTGCTCAACAACATGATCGATGAGGGCAAGGATTTGCTGTTTGAGGGCGCCCAGGCGACGCTGCTCGACATCGATCACGGCACCTATCCGTACGTGACGTCTTCTAACTGCACCGCCGGCGGCGCCATTACCGGTTCCGGCGTCGGCATGAAGAACGTCG
>URXE01000061.1 GCA_900551815.1 uncultured Collinsella sp. | reverse complement strand
AGACCAAGGCTGCCGACTTCGAGAAGATCCTCAAGGCCTGCTACTACGACACCGACATCGATTTCTAATCGACTCTTGTTATCGTAACGAGGGGCTCCGCACGTATCCGTACGGAGCCCCTTTCTTTTTTCTTTTAGAGAATGGGATAGTTATGGCTGCAATTTTCAATAGCCCCAGCAAGTACATCCAGGGTCCGGACGAGCTCGCCAAGCTCGGCTCTTACGTTGAGCCGCTTGGCGCTAAGGCCCTCGTCATCGTGACGCCTTCGGGCAAGAAGCGCGTCGGTGCCAAGATCGAGGGCAGTTTTGCCGAGGCCAAGGCCGAGCTGCTGTTCGAGGACTTTAACGGCGAGTGCTCCAAGGGCGAGGTCGATCGTCTGGTTGCGCTCGCTCGCGACAACGGTTGCGACATCATCGTCGGCGTCGGTGGCGGCAAGATCCTCGACACCGCGAAGGCCGTTGCCTACTACCTGGAGTCCCCGGTCATCATTTGCCCCACCATTGCTTCGACCGATGCTCCGTGCTCGGCACTTTCGGTGCTCTACACCGACGACGGCCAGTTCGACAAGTATCTCTTCCTTAAGGCAAACCCCAATATTGTCCTGATGGATACGACGGTTATCGCGGCGAGCCCGGTGCGCCTGACGGTTTCCGGCATGGGCGATGCGCTCGCAACCTACTTTGAGGCCCAGGCGACGCATGATGCCGACGGCGGCACTTGCGCCGGCGGCAAGGGCGGCATGGCCGGCCTGGCGCTCGCCAAGCTCTGCTACGAGACGCTTATGGCCGATGGCGTCAAGGCCAAGGTCGCGCTGGAGAAGGGTGCGCTCACGCCTGCCGTCGAGCACATCATTGAGGCCAACACGCTGCTCTCCGGCATTGGCTTTGAGAGCTCGGGCCTTGCTGCTGCTCATGCCATCCACAATGGCCTGACGATGCTGCCCGAGTGCCACGGCATGTATCACGGCGAGAAGGTCGCCTTTGGCACCATCGTCCAGCTGGTACTCGAGGATGCTCCGACTGAGAAACTCGAGGAAGTCTTGGGCTTCTGCATTGAGCTGGGCCTGCCGGTCACGATGAAGGAACTTGGCGTTGCCGAGCTTACGCGCGAGCAGGCCATGATTGTTGCCGAGGCCGCCTGCGCACCCGATGACACCATGTGCAACATGCCGTTTGAGGTGACGCCCGAGATGGTCGCAAACGCCATCCTGGGTGCCGACGCGCTGGGCCACTACTATCTCATGGATGAGTAAATCAAGCTAAGGAAGGGGCAAAGCCAGCAGATGACTTTGCCCCTTTTTACTATGGTGCAAAGTGGCCTGTCTCCAATGCACAAGTTGGTGCAGGGGGCAAGTTACTTTGCACCAATCGTTGTTTGATGAAGGGCGGATTCTCGTATGGCGCTTCCCATGGTTTATGGCGGTCCCGGCCGGTATGTTCAGGGGCCGGGCGAACTTTCGCGTCAGGGCAGGTATTTGTCATGGTTGGGCTGCGCTGCTTATGTCTTGTTTGACCAGGGCACCGAGGATCGGCTGTGCAAGCAGATTGTCGATGGATTTCTGGACGAAGATCTAAGTGAGCCGTTCTTTAAGATTTATGACGGTCCGTGTACGGAAGAGGCCGTTGTCGAAATGGCTAAGGAAGCCCAGGCCGAGTATTGCGACATGGTGGTGGGTATTGGCGGCGGCAAAATGCTCGATATCGCCAAAGCAGTAGCGTTTTATGCCGAGCTGCCGTTGTGCGTATGCCCCACGGCGGCTTCGATGGACGGTCCGTGCAGCGCGATTTCGGTGCTGTATCACGAGGATGGGTCGTTCGACCACTACCTGATGCTCGAGAAGAATCCAGACCTGGTCGTGGTCGATACCAACGTGGTCGCGGCAGCCCCACTGCGTATGACGGTCGCTGGCATGGGCGACGCACTGGCAACGTACTTCGAGGCGCGTTCGTGCGCCGCGGCGCACGGTACCAACGAGCACGGTGGCGAGCCGGGGCACTTGGCTCTGGTCGCGGCTCGCGCCTGCTACGACACGCTCATGGAGTGCGGCGTCGCTGCCAAGCGCGATCTCAAAAAAGGGCGTACATCGCCGGCGGTTGAGCGCCTGATCGAGTGCAATATTCTGCTTTCGGGTGTTGGCTTTGAGAGCGGTGGCTTGGCGTTGGCGCATGCCATCGCCAACGGGTTGACGATTCTGCCCGAGTGCAAGGCAATGCATGGCGAGGCCGTGGCATTTGGCCTGGTGGTGCAGCTGCGCCTGGAGCGTGCACCCGAGCTTGATCAGGTGCTCGAGTTTTGCCAACGCGTCGGTCTGCCGACGACGCTCGAGGAGCTGGGCCTTGGCGAGATTTCCGATGCCGATCTGCAGAGTGTTGCAAATGCGGTCTTTAGAAACGAGCGTAACATGGCCAACGAGCAGGCAAAGGTGACCAAACAAAAGCTCGTGCAGTTCATGTGCGAGGCATAGTTTGGCGCTTGATTGACCTTGTGCAATCGAGGCGGCGATGGGCCATGGGCTATTTGCCGCAAAGATGCGCCGCGTGTAATTTGCCCGAGGCGTGGGCCGATAGCGTATCATTATCTCTTGCTTGTTTGCACTGCTCAGGGAGGGGCCGCGCATGGCGCAGGAACACGATCTGTTTGATGACATTATCGAGATCAGCAAGGGTTTCGACTTTCTTAAAAACCCGCTTGGCGGTGTGACCGATGCACTCGATCCGTCGGCACCGCAGTGGAATCCTGCCGACTACAAGGAGCGTCCGCGCGGCAACACCATTCCGTGCTTGACCTGCAAAAACGAGAAGAGCGCCTGCACCGCGTGCATGGACGTGTGCCCGGTCAACGCTATCGAGGTCGAGGAAGACGCCATCGAGATCCTCGACTCCTGTCGCAAGTGCGGCCTGTGCGCCGCTGCCTGTCCGACCGAGGCGATCATCTCGCCGCGCCTGGCGCCCAAAAACCTGTATGACGATATCGTCTCTGCTGCTACGAGCCACGAGACCGCCTACGTTACCTGCACGCGCGCCCTTAAGCGCATGCCGCGCGAAAACGAGGTCGTCGTCGCCTGCGTGGGCGATATTACTGCCGAGACCTGGTTCTCGGTGCTGGCCGACTATCCCAACGTGAGCGTCTACCTGCCACTGGGCGTGTGCGATAAGTGCCGCAACACCGGTGGCGAGGATATTCTGGGCGAGGCCATCGCTACTGCCGAGGAGTGGGCTGGTACGGGCATGGGCCTGGAGGTCGACCCCAAGAGCCTCAAGTGCCATAAGCTTCGCGAGTACGAGCGCAAGGAGTACATGGAAAAGATTGCCCGTACCACGGGCCTGACGGTGACCAAGCTCAATCCGGCGACGGCGGCACTGGCCTCGGTGACGCAGAAGTTGAAGGCTCACCGTCACCAGATCACGCAGCTCGAGCGCACGCTCAACACCATGTGCGGCACCACGACGACCAAGCGTCGCCGTTCGCTCACGCACGGGCGGCAGCTGGTGCTCTCGACATTGCAAAACCATCCCGAGCTTGCCCAGAACATGCAGGTGAGCACGCCGGAATGCGATTTTGACAAGTGCACGTCGTGCGGCGAGTGCGTCAATGTATGCCCCACGTTCGCCTGCGATTTGGTAGGAAGCGGCCGCTTTGCGTTGGAGTCCACGTATTGCTTGGGCTGCGGCGCCTGCGTCAAGGTGTGCCCCGAGCATGCGCTCAAGCTGGTCGAGCACGATGCGTCCAATCTGGTCGTTGTCGACCCCGAGGCCGAGGAAAAGGCCGCTCAGAAGGCCAAGGCCCACGAAGAGGCCCAGAAGGTCAAGGCCGAGGCAAAGGCCAAGCTGGACAAGATGCTCGACCAGGTGGAGAAGCTCGCGGACTAGTCAGCGAGCTCTATCTCTGCTTCATTTGCGCCGCCGCGGTGTCCGGATTCGCCCGGATGCTGCGGCGGCGCTATACTTATACGGTTTGAAGTACCTGTACCAAAAGGAGCTGTCGTGTCCCTTTCCATCGGTATCGTGGGCCTGCCCAACGTGGGCAAGTCGACGCTGTTCACCGCGCTTACCAAAAAGACCGGCCTTGCCGCCAACTACCCGTTTGCCACGATCGACCCCAACGTGGGTATCGTCGATGTGCCCGATAGCCGCCTGCAAAAGCTCGCCGACATCGTTAACCCCGGCCGCATTGTGCCGGCGACGGTCGAGTTTGTCGACATCGCTGGCCTGGTGAAGGGTGCCAACGAGGGCGAGGGCCTGGGCAACCAGTTCTTGGCAAACATCCGCGAGACCGACGCCATCTGCGAGGTCGTGCGCTACTTTAAGGACCCCAACGTCATGCGTGAGGTGGGCCGCACGGGCGAGTTCGTCGATCCCGCCGGCGATGCCGACACCATCATGACCGAGCTCATCCTGGCCGACATGGGCACGCTCGAGAAGCAGCTGCCCAAGCTCGAGAAGGAGGCCAAGCGCGACAAGGAGCTCATGCCCAAGTTTGAGGTCGCCAAGCGCCTGCTTGCCTGGCTCAACGAGGGCAAGCGCGCCGCGTCCATGGAGATGACCGACGAGGAGCGCGCCGCTGCCAAGGGCTTGTTCCTGCTCACCATGAAGCCCATCCTGTATGTGGCCAACGTAGACGAGGACATGCTCAACGAGGACCTGACGCCCATTGATGGCGTCAAGCCGCTGCCCATCTGCGCCAAGATTGAGGCCGAGCTTTCCGAGCTCGATCCCGAGGACGCCGCCGACTACCTGGAGAGCCTGGGCCTGGAGCAGCCCGGTCTGGACGTGCTCGCGCAGGCGGCCTATAAGCTGCTCGGTCTGCAGTCGTTCTTTACGGCTGGCGAGATGGAAGTCAAGGCCTGGACGGTTCGTCAGGGCGCGACCGCCCCGCAGGCCGCCGGCGTCATCCACACCGATTTTGAACGCGGCTTTATTAAGGCCGAGGTTATTGGCTACGACGACTACATCGAGCTCGGTGGCGAGCAGGGCGCCAAGGCTGCCGGCAAGCTGCGCATCGAGGGCAAAGACTATGTCATGGCCGATGGCGACGTCGTGCACTTCCGCTTTAACGTGTAAGGACGACGCATATGTTTAAATATGGCAAAAAAGCTGGCTACATGGGTATTGCGCTGCTCGTACTTGCGGTGATTCCGCTGGTGGTCGCAGCGTGTGTTATCCCCAACATTGGTCCCGAGGTGGCAACGAAGTTTAATGCCGCCGGCGAGGCGACGCGCTGGGGCAAGAGCTACGAGCTGCTGGCGTTGCCGGTGCTCAATCTGCTGCTGAGCGTGGCGACGTACTTTACGGCGGGACGCCAGGCAAAGAACAATGATGACTCCGCCGCCATGGCGCGCATCGTGTGCGAGCGCTACCTGCGCAACGGTTGCATCACGGGTGTGTTCCTCAATGTGATCAACGTCTACTTTATGTATTCGGCGATTACCGGTATGGGCTTTGGCTTTGGTTTCTAGCTTGTCCTTTTAGGCAACGAGCCTGCACGCATATTCAATGGCTGCTGCGAGGCCGCCGCTTGATCGTGGTTTAAAGACCATGTCGGCGGCGGCCTCGTTTTCGTATCCGGCACCGCGAAGGGCGAGCGCGATACCGGCTTCCAAGAGAAGAGGCAGACCGCGCTGGCTGGTTGCGATTACGGTAGCCTGATTGAGCGAGCAGCTGTGCGCTTGGCATTGGATGGCAAGTTCACCTTGCGCCGGGCAAGGGACCAGAACAGCGGCGACGCGACTTGATAGCAATGCAAATGCCGTGCGCTCATCGGGCGAAAGGGCTTCTGCTTCAACGACGACGAGCTTGGGCGGCGCGCTGTTTGTGCGAGGCGTGGCTCGGTACATGCGGACCGAAGAACCCGACATAGAAAACTCCTGTGTATTCGGCAAAACGTAAACTATAGTTTACGTTTATGTTCGGCTCCATTTCAAACTCGGCTGCATGGACGAACGTGCGAAACAGATTCTTGGTAGGCGGGTCGAAGAGGCACGCAGAGACCTTGGTATCTCCAAGGTTGATTTTTGTGTGGCGACAGGAATCAGCCGACCCTACCTCGACCGAATCGAAGATGGGACGGCAAATTTCACGCTCAAGGTTCTATTTAAGATCGCACCCGCACTCGGTATGACGGTGTCAGAGCTTCTTGAGGGTATCGAGTAGCCTTTTTTGCTAGATTTGCCGCTTGTTGAACGGGTCCCCCCGACGGCGGCGTGCAAAAACGCGAGTATTCAGCATCCCTCAATAATTTGACGGCAGCCGGGGCCACAAATACGACGCGTAATGTTTTGGACTATCCACAAAATTTAATAATATGAGGAATAACAAGCGCGCGGAACGAGTCTTTCGAGTCGAAAGGCAATTTACAGCCAGCGGTTTTAACGTTCCCGGAAGGGGCGGATGCTGAAAACTCCGCTTTTTGCACGTTCCGAGGGTACCACGTGCCCTACAAGGCCCAAAGAGGCGGATTTTGTTTTAGCTACGCCATCGGGATACGGTCGTGGTTGACTTGGCTGTAAAACAGGCGCTGAATCTCTGCCGCATCACGTGACTGGCCGAGCGCCCACATGGTCTTGGCCACGAGCGTCTCGGTGGTCATATCGTCGCCGCGCAAAATGCCCGGATGATCGGCGTAGGCACGGCCGACCTCATAAACACCCAGGTCAAGGCCCTCCTCGGGGACCTGCGTGGTCATAACGACGGTGCGACCCGAACCGACCCAGCGAAAAATCGCCTCCTGGAATGACTCGCCGGACTCACCAAACTCGGGAATACCGCCAATGCCAAAGGTCTCAAGAATTACAGCATCGTAGCTATCGGCAAGGGCGTCCAGGATACCCGGGTTCACGCCGGGCGTGAGCTTAAGGACAAACACGCGCGGGTCGATGCTGTCGTAGAAACGCACCGGGTTTTCGCCCTGATGCGTGCCGTGAAGCCCGTTGCGCACAATGCGGTCGTTGCGGATGTAGGCAATGGGCGGATAGTTGACACTAATGAACGCGTTAAAGCTCATGGTGCGCTGCTTGCGGCCGCGCGTGCCGGCAATGGCGACGCCGCCAAACACGATCGAGACGTCGTGTGAATGCTCGTCGAGCGCATAGAGCAGGCTCTGGTACAGGTTGAGCTTGGCATCGGTAAAGGGGTTACCCATGGGCTTTTGCGAGCCGGTGAGTACGATGGGCTTGGGACTGTCCTGAATCAGATAGGAAAGCGCTGCCGCGGTGTAGCTCATGGTGTCGGTGCCGTGCAGGACCACAAAGCCGTTGTGATCGGCATAGCCTTCGACGATGACATCGCGGATGCGCATCCAGTCGCTCGGGCGCATATTGGTGCTGTCGATGTTCATGGGCTGCACGACGTCGAGCTCGCAGAGGCCCGAGATCTCGGGGACGCTCTGGGCGAGTTCCTCACCGGTCAGGGCGGGGGAGAGGCCGTTACCGTCCTCGGTCGATGCGATGGTGCCGCCCGTGGCGATGAGAAGGATGCGCTTCATGCTGGTATTCCTATCGTATTTGCCGCCACAGAGGCGGAGTCGTTCGGCAGTATTGTGGCACAGGGCGTCCAATGTTCAAACGTATTACATCATCTGTAACGTTTGGTAACACTTCAATTGCCGTCAAATAGGGGCCCTGGTCGTGCGTTTGCCGTGCACTGATGGCTGCGAGGGACGAGAAACCCCATATAACGTGTACACTATGAAAGCAATTTTCGTTTATTCGCGCGGGTGGGCACCGGCTCCCCGCCAACAAGAGGGGGAAACCATGGATCAAAAGGCTTCCGCAAAGGTCCTCGTACTCGACTTTGGTGCGCAGTACGGTCAGCTCATTGCCCGTCGCGTCCGCGACCTCAACGTGTATTCCGAGATTGTTCCCTGCGACATCTCGGCCGATGAGATTCGCGAGATGAACGCCTCTGCGCTCATCCTTTCCGGCGGCCCGGCTTCTGTGTATGCCGAGGACGCTCCGTCCATCGATCCTGCCATCTTTGACTTGGGCCTTCCTGTCCTGGGCTTTTGCTACGGCCATCAGATCACGGCCGTGACGCTCGGCGGCAAGGTCGGCCATTCCGAGGTGGGCGAGTACGGCCGCGCTACCATTACGCGCACGGCAGGCGCCAAGCTCTTTAACTCCACGCCCATGGAGCAGACCGTGTGGATGAGCCATCGCGACGCCGTGTCCGAGGTGCCCGAGGGCTTTACCGTTACCGCCAGCACCGACGTGTGCCCGGTTGCCGCCATGGAGTGCGTCGAGCGCAAGATCTTCACCACGCAGTTCCACCCCGAGGTCAAGCATTCCGAGTACGGTCAGCAGCTGCTGAGCAACTTCCTGTTTGAGATCTGTGGCCTGGAGCCCAACTGGAGCATGGACAACCTGGTCGAGACCATGACGGCCGAGTTCCGCGAGAAGGTCGGCGACGACCGCGTGATTCTGGCCTTGTCCGGTGGCGTCGACTCCTCCGTCGTGGCAGCTCTTGGCGCCCGCGCCGTGGGCAAGCAGATGACCTGCGTGTTCATCAACCACGGCCTGCTGCGCAAGGGCGAGCCCGAGCAGGTGGAGGAGGTCTTCACCAAGCAGTTTGACGTCGACTTTATCCACGTCCATGCCGAGGACCGTTATGCCGAGCTTCTGGCCGGCGTGACCGAGCCCGAAGAGAAGCGCCGCATCATCGGTACGCAGTTCTGGAAAGAGTTCTTCGCCGTGGCGCAGCAGCTCGAGACCGATGGCAAGCCGGTCAAGTACCTGGCTCAGGGCACCATCTACCCCGACATCATCGAGTCCGGCGCTCGCAAGACGGGCGGCAAGACGGCCACCATCAAGAGCCACCATAACCTGATCCCGTTCCCCGAGGGCGTGCACTTCGACCTTATCGAGCCGCTCGACCACTTCTTTAAGGATGAGGTCCGCGCACTTGGTCTGGCGCTTGGCCTGCCGGGTCATATCGTGTTCCGCCAGCCTTTCCCGGGCCCGGGTCTTGCTATCCGCATCATCGGTGCGGTCGATAAGGAGAAGCTCGAGATCCTCAAGAACGCCGACGCTATCGTACGCGAGGAGCTCGACGCCTACAACCAGCGTCTATTTGAGCAGACCGGCGAGCGCAACTCCGAGCACAGCTGCTGGCAGTATTTCGCGGTTCTGCCCGACATCAAGTCCGTTGGCGTTATGGGCGACGAGCGCACCTATCAGCGCCCGATCATCCTGCGTGCCGTCGAGTCCAGCGATGCCATGACCGCCGACTGGGCCAAGCTACCCTACGACGTGCTGGCCCGCATCTCCGGCCGCATCGTGGCCGAGGTTCCCGGTGCAAACCGCGTGTGTTACGACATTACGTCCAAGCCGCCCGCGACGATTGAGTGGGAGTAATCAACAACCCTTTGCGGGGGAGGTCGGAAACGGCCTCCCTCGTTTTTAATTTGCATGGGATTGTTTGCCGTTAGCTCTCGTACATCTGATATACGCAAGCCTATATGAACTTATTAACTCGTTCACCTGGTGTTATTGCTCTGTTTGGTTGCTTGAGTGATTGCGCATGCTAAAAATTATGAAATCAATTATTGGGCTTTCTGCCTTGAGCGGCGGTCCGGGCAAGTTAAGAGAAGGCAATCCGTTTGATACTCAAATGGTCCTCACGGAATATTGAGCCCGTAGCCTTTGGTACTCACGAGAGTAGTATTTTGGTGCTGACCCGGGCTTTCTGATTATTCTGTTCATCGCTTGTCCTTGGAGGCTCGGCTCGCTTTTCGCAATGCGTGTTGAGCCTCCAATTTTGACCAATTCAGTTAGTAGTAAAGCTCGATATACGAATAGGCTTTGTTGAATAGGGCCTGATCCTTGAGCTTGTAGCGCATCCAGAGAATGGCGCGGAGCTGCTTCTTGACCTCTTTCACGCCAGTTGTGGTGGCTTGCCAGCCGTCGAAGCGAGTGATCTTAACGATCTCGTCGATGTCGTTGACGATGTTCTCGACAATGATGGGCGTGTCGCCGTTCTTGATGCCATTGAAGAGCTCAGTGAGAGCGGCTTTTCCCTTGTCTTCCTCTTCCTCGGGCACGACTTCCTTTTCGGCGGCTCGCGCCTCTTTGGCGAGGTCAATGAGCATCTTGAGGAACTCGACGCTGTTGATGAGACCCTGCTCGTGACGCTCCCTCAGGTCCTCCAGGCGTTCGCCGAGCTTCTGGAACTTGCCATTTTTATCGTGCTTGCGGATTCGGGCGACGAGGTCTATTTCCAGCTTCCGCGTGATCTTCTCGGTATTGCTCTTGTCGTTGATGAAGTGCTCGATCATGTCCTCATCGAGTTCGAGGATATCGTCATCGTCTCGGACTCTCTCGACAGTGATGTTCTGGTGTACGAGCTCGATTGTCTTGGGTCCGAGCGCCGCCCAGATGAGCTTTCCTCGATTGTCTACTGGCCTCACGGAGTCATAGACCTGCGAGAGCCAGATGAAATCGAGTTTGTAAGGGCTCAGGCATGGATCGGGCGAAAGCGCTTCCCACGCCCTGTTTAGGACCGAGAAGTCGGCTCCGAACTGGTCCTTCACCTTTGTCGTAGGCAGGCATTGTTGGGCTTCGAGAAGGGATTCCCAATCTGCGCTACGGCGGTCTTTGACCGTTGAGAAGTACTCAAGGCAACAATGCATGAGTCTGGGTAGCTCGGCCTTTACCTCATCGATGTTGGTTATGACCTTCTGCACCTCGACCTCATCGAAGTGGAGGGACTTGGCGACGTTGTCGAAGAGACCGATATAGTCGACGATGAGGCCAAACGACTTTTTGTCGTTGTAGACGCGGTTGGTTCGACAGATCGCCTGCAGCAGCGTGTGGTCGCGCAAGGGCTTGTCGAGGTATTGAGTTTGGAGAATGGGTGCATCAAAGCCAGTGAGCAGCTTCGCGGTGACGATGAGAATTTTGAGCGGATCGTCCGGATCGCGGAAACGGTCGAGGAGCTTTTCCTCGGCATCGCGATCGCGGCGGTACGCCTTGTAGCGATCCTCCTTGTCGTTGTTCGTGTCCATGACGATGGTGACCGCATCAGCGCCCAAGAGCTTGTCGAGCTCCTCCTTATACAACAGACAGCACTCGCGATCGTAACAGACCACTTGTGCCTTGAAGCCGTCGGGCTCGACCTTTGACTTGAAGTGCTTGGCGATATGCTCGCATACCTTGTGGATGCGGTCGGGTGCCTTCATGACGGCTTCGATCTTGACGCGCCTGGTGAGCTCCGCCTTGTCCTCTTTGCTGAGTTCTTGGGTCATCTCGTCAAAGGCCGTATTTACGACCTCTTGGTTGACATGGAGCTCGACGGGGACGGTTTCAAAATGGAGCGGCAGCGTGGCGTGGTCGCGGATGGAGTCGGCGAACGAGTAGCGGCTCATATAGCCGGACTTGTCCTCTTTGGCACCGAAGGTGTGGAATGTGTTCTTGTCGGTTCGGTTGATGGGCGTGCCGGTCAAGCCGAAGAAGAAGGCGTTCGGCAGAGCGAGTCGCATCTTCTCGCCGAGGTCGCCCTCTTGGGTGCGGTGCGCCTCATCAACCATAAGGATGATGTTCTCGCGCTTGTTGAGCGTCCCCGTGACCTCGCCGAATTTGAAGATGGTGGTGATGAGAATCTTTCGCATGTCCTGCTTGAAGAAGGACTCAAGCTCCTCTTTGCTGCCGGCGCTTGCGAGGTTGGGGATGTCGGATGCGTTGAAGGTGCCCGTGATCTGGGTCTCCAGATCAATGCGGTCGTCCACGATGACGACGGTCGGGTTCTTGAGCTCGGGGACCATGCGCAGCTTCTGTGCGGCGAACACCATGAGCAGCGACTTTCCGGATCCCTGGAAGTGCCAGATGAGGCCGCGCTTCGGGTAGCCTGCGCGAACGCGGTTCACGATGAGGTTCGCGCCCTCGAATTGCTGATATCGGCAAATCAGCTTGATGCGGCGATGCTTCTTATCAGTGGCGAAGAGCGTGAAGAACTGGAAGATGTCCATGACATTCGCGGGGGTGAGCATGGAGGTCATGCTTCGCTTAACGTCGTCAAGCGTCCCCTCACCCTTCTTGTCGCCTTCGTGCCAGGGACCCCACATCTCGGGAGGCATGTTGACTGACCCGTAGCGGTAGCATTTTCCCTCGCTGGCGAAGTTGATGGCGCTACAGGCGAACATCTGCGGGATGCTCTTCTCGTATTTGGCGATGTCGCCGGCGCCGTCGAGCCAGGTTATCGAATCGCGCACCGGCGTCTTGAACTCGCCGATGGCGAGCGGAAACCCGTTGACGAGAAGGACCAGGTCGAGGCGCTTGCCGCCTTGCTCCTGGGGATAGACCCACTGGTTGGTGACGACGTACTCGTTCTTGTCGAGATCCCCGTCCATCGCCGTGCCGAAGAAACGGATCGGAATCATTCGACCGTCTTTTCCGTAGGGGAACGAGTTTTCCTCGAAGACGAGCTTTTTGAACCGTTCGTTGGTGGAGACCAGGTTCTGCGGGCTTGCGGACTGGATGAGGGCCCTGAGCCGGTAGATGATTTCGTCGGCGCGGTCGGGGTCTTCCGCGATCTCCGGGTTGAGCCTGATGAGGGCATCCTTGACCATGGGTTCGACCATGACGTCGGCATGGCGGCGTGGGAGGTCCTCGGCGGCTACGTATCTCCATCCAAGGCCGGTGAGCACCTCAATGCTCATTTGCTCGACGGTGTTGTCCTCGTTAAACATCTCCGAGTCCTAACTCCTGGTTTAGGATCTTCTTTGTTGTGGCGTTCAGCTCATCGAAGGCCTTTTGTACGGCAAATTTCGATTTGTCGACCGATGCGGCGAAGGCGGCGAATTCCTGTTGGAGGGCGAGCGGGGGGACAAGAAGCTCGACCTTGCCAAGAGCCGTTTGGTTAATCTTGAACGTTCCGTTGGTAGTTTTCGCCGACGCCTCAATTTGTTTGCGAGTCGCAGGTTGATTCCAAGCGCATCGCAAATAAGGCAAGATAACGCGCTCTTGCTCAATCCTCACTGCGATCATTGTGTCAGGGAAAACCATATCTTTCATTGGGGAGCTGGAATATTCACCTGCTCCGACCAGATGCCTATTTCCATTACCTCGGCAAATATAGAAATCTTCATCGGAGACGAGCTTATCAGCAGCTGTCTCTTATACACATCTCCGAGCCCACGAGACTAAGGCGAATCTC
>URXE01000060.1 GCA_900551815.1 uncultured Collinsella sp. | reverse complement strand
ACCTCGGTGTCGAAGACGAAGACGTTGACGTTGTGGCCGGAAGCCAGGACGTGATCCAGGCCACCGAAGCCGATGTCGTAGGCCCAACCGTCGCCGCCGAAGATCCAGAAGGACTTCTTGGTGAGGTAAGCCTTGTCGGCGAGGATCGCCTTGGAAGCGTCGCAGCCGCACTTCTCGAGCTCGGCAACGTAGGCAGCGGCAGCGGTCTTGGAGGCCTCGGCGTCGTTGACGGAGTCGATCCAAGCCTGGCCGGCAGCCTTGAGCTCATCGGACGGACCATCGGCAGCGATGATGTCCTGGGTAGCGGCGATCAGCTTCTTCTGGACGGCCTCGTAACCGACGGCCATGCCCAGACCGTGCTCGGCATTGTCCTCGAACAGGGAGTTGTTCCACGCCGGGCCGTGACCGTCCTTGTCCTTGCAGTAAGGAGCGGTGGCAGCGGGGTTGCCCCAAATGGAGGAGCAGCCGGTGGCGTTGGAGATGAACATGCGGTCGCCGGCGACCTGGGTCACCAGACGTGCATAGGCGGTCTCGGCGCAGCCGGCGCAGGAGCCGGAGAACTCCAGGTAGGGCTGCTTAAACTGGCTGCCCTTGACGTTGGCCGCGATGAGCTCCTTCTTCTCGGAGACGTTCTCGACCATGTAGTCCCAAACGGGCTGCTGGTCCATCTCCTGCTCGGTGGGAACCATCTCGAGGGCGCCCTTGGGGCAGACCTTGACGCAGTTGGTGCAGCCCATGCAGTCGAGCGGGGACACGGCCATGGTGAACTTCATGCCCTTGGCCTTGGGGCCCATGGCGTCGAGCGTGCGGGTAGCCTCGGGCGCGGCGGCAGCCTCGTCCTCGGTCATCGCGAACGGACGGATGGTGGCATGCGGGCACACATAGGCGCACTGGTTGCACTGGATGCACTTGGTCTCGTCCCAGTGGGGAACGACCACGGCGACGCCGCGCTTCTCGTATGCGGAGGCGCCCAGCTCAAACTGGCCGTCGGCGCAACCGACGAAGGCGGAAACGGGCAGGCTGTCGCCATCCATGCGATCGATGGGCTCGAGCAGGTTCTTGACCTGCTGGGCGATGGCGGACTTGGTCTCCCCGGAGAGCTCGACGGGGGCGGCATCCTCGGCGGTTGCCCAGTCGGCCGGAACCTCGAACTTACGGAAGGCGGTAGCGCCGGCATCGATGGCCTTATGGTTGGCGTCGACGATGGCCTGGCCCTTCTTCATGTAGGACTTGGTAGCCGCGTCCTTCATGTACTGCAGGGCGTCCTCAGCGGGCAGGACCTTGGCCAGCGCGAAGAAGGCGGACTGGAGCACCGTGTTGGTGCGCTTGCCCATGCCGACCTTGGCGGCCAGGTCGATAGCGTCGATCAGGTAGACGTTGACGTTGTTGTTCGCGATGTAACGCTTGGCCACGGCGGGCATGTGCTCGGCGAACTCCTCGTCGCTCCACTGGCAGTTGACCAGGAAGGTGCCGCCCGGCTTGACGTCGCGGACCATCTTGAAGCCCTTAACGATGTAGCTGGGGTTGTGGCAAGCGACAAAGTCGGCCTTGGTCACGTAGTACGGCGAACGGATCGGGGAATCACCAAAGCGCAGGTGCGAGACGGTGACGCCGCCGGTCTTCTTGGAGTCGTACTGGAAGTAGGCCTGGACGTACTTGTCGGTGTGGTCGCCGATGATCTTGATCGAGTTCTTGTTGGCGCCGACGGTACCGTCGCCACCCAGACCCCAGAACTTGCACTCGATGGTGCCGGGGGCTGCGGTGTTGGGCGCATCCTCGGCCTCGGGCAAGCTCAGGTTGGTCACGTCATCGACGATGCCGATGGTGAACTCGCGCTTGGGCTCGTCCTTCTTAAGCTCCTCGAAGACAGCGAACGCGGACGCGGGAGGCGTGTCCTTGCTGCCCAGGCCGTAACGGCCGCCGACGACCTTGATGCCCGTCTTGCCGGCCTCGTAGAGAGCGGAGACGACGTCCTGGTAGAGCGGCTCGCCGATGGAACCCGGCTCCTTGGTGCGGTCCATGACGGCAATCTTCTGGACGGTCTCGGGGAGAACGTCGACAAAGTGCTTGATGGAGAACGGACGGAACAGGCGAACCTTGACCAGGCCGACCTTCTCGCCGTGAGCGTTGAGGTAGTCGATGACTTCCTCGAGCACGTCGCAGAAGGAGCCCATGCACACGACGACGCGATCAGCATCGGGAGCGCCGTAGTAGTTGAACAGGCCGTAATCGGTGCCGAGCTTCTCGTTGATCTTCTTCATGTAGCCCTCGACGACGGCGGGAAGCTCGTCGTAGACCTTGTTGCAGGCCTCGCGGTTCTGGAAGAAGATGTCGCCGTTCTCGTGGCTACCGCGGGTATGCGGATGCTCAGG
Organism: uncultured Collinsella sp.; assembly: GCA_900551815.1. Classification (GTDB taxonomy): domain Bacteria; phylum Actinomycetota; class Coriobacteriia; order Coriobacteriales; family Coriobacteriaceae; genus Collinsella. Next base: position 10,779 of record URXE01000060.1, on the reverse strand, counting down.
GTTGAGCGCGTGATCGCGGAAAGCCTGGACAGCGTCCATGTCGCACATCTCGGCCAGATCCTTGTAGTCCCACATGGCGACCTTCTGGATCTCGTGGCTGGTGCGGAAGCCGTCGAAGAAGTTAAGGAACGGGGTCTTACCCTCGATGGCGGCAAGGTGAGCCACCGGCGAGAGGTCCATGACCTCCTGGACGTTGCCCTCGGCGAGCATGGCGAAACCGGTCTGGCGGCAGGCCATGACGTCGGAGTGATCACCGAAGATGTTCAGGGCGTGCGAAGCGACGCAACGCGCGGAGACGTGAAAGACGCCCGGGAGCTGCTCGCCCGCGATCTTGTACATGTTCGGGATCATCAGGAGCAGGCCCTGAGAAGCCGTGTAGGTGGTGGTCAGAGCACCGGCGCCCAGCGAACCGTGAACGGTACCGGCTGCACCTGCCTCGGACTCCATCTCGACGACCTTGACCGGGGTGCCGAAGATGTTCTTGCGACCCTGGGCCGCCCACTGGTCGACATGGTCGGCCATCGGGCTGGACGGCGTAATGGGATAAATTCCCGCTACCTCGGTGTACGCATACGAAACATATGCGGCCGCCTCGTTGCCGTCCATAGACTTAAACTTACGCGCCATATACCCCTCTCCTCTCATATAGGTATACAGGCCCCGGCGATCGCCGGGATGTTGGCGTGATGGGATTTTCGCTGTTGCTTCCAATCATCTGGCAGGCGAACTCAGCAGCAGGTACATGGCGTGGAGAGAAGGCATGCCGAGGCGAGGAGGGCTGCACGCGCTCCACAGGCCCAGCTACCCGTCTTGCACATGACCGAGCGCCGCAAAGGCCGCATGCCGGATGCTCCCGGGCACGCCCCGGCGATGGGAAGCGCCCGCAACGGAAATCCGCATGCGGGTTTATTGTACCCCGCCGTCAAGTGTAATTTCGGCAAATATAGGTGGCCGGTAAAGGTTTACCTCGGGTGACTATTGTGCGCCCGGCACCGACGGGCACAGTCCCCTGGAACCCCACAGCAGTTGCGGTGAAATAGGGAGTGTTTTTGCTGTTAACGGCCTTAATCAGTCCCTATTTCACCGCAACTCATTGAGGGGATGAGTTAGAGGGCGCCGAGGAGGATGGCGTAGGTGGTGGATTCGCCGAGTTTGAGCTCGTCGCCGGGGTTGAGCTGAGCGGAGCGGCCAGGCTCTACTTGAATACACACGCTCGTGGCCCCGTTTACCACCACGGTGCCGTTCGTGGACGACAGGTCCTCGACAAACCATGTGCCAGAATCGTCGCACCAGATATGGGCATGGCGGGCCGAGACGTCGTCGCCGACGTCGGTGATGTCGCCCTCCCCCGTTGCCAGCGCGCCGATCTCGACGCCTTCCTCACTCGGCTGAATCCAGCGCGGGGCGCTCACCACATAGCCGTTTTGCACGCGCAGCAGTCCCAGCGGATGCGCCGGCGCGACCTCGTGCTCGCCCACGACCGAAGATGTGCTCAGCGAGCGCGGCGTCGACGTGGCGCCACCACAGGTCGCATGAGCGTAGTCGATGGCATAGGTCACCGACGAACGTACATCTGCCGAGCAACCCACGGCGACAAACAGCACCAGGATGGCCTCGGCGCGCTCGGCGGGCATGAGCTCAGCCGCCTGCGACAGGCGCTCGAGCGCATTGCGATAGAGATTCGTGTCCTGGTGGCATTCCTCGAGCGCCCGCACCATGGGCTCGCCAGCGAGGCCGCACACCATATTGGTCACGGCCGCGGCGTCCATGGGATTGCGACGGCGCAGGGCCAGCTGCGACATAATGCGCGCGGCCGAGGTGCCGTAATCGGCAAAATAACGTTCCTGCAGCGTGCCGACCGGCGCGCGCACGATAAAGCGCGAAACCCAGGAGCGATCGGCGGCACGGCTCTGCGGACTACGGCCGTCGGCGAGCGGGCGGCTCGAGAGCACCAGGCCGCACAGTTCGATATGGCTCAGGTGCGCTGCGCGCTTAAAGATGTCAAACATTGCCCCGCACGGGGTGAGCTCAGCTTGAGAAGCCATGGCTTAGCCCTCCTTGGTCGCAGAGATCGTGTCAGATACTTCGGCCGGCCCGCCAAAGGCGCGGGCAGCCGCGGCTCCGCCGGCAAGCGGCGTCGCCATGGAAATTTTCGCACGTCGTGCTGACACGACGGGAAGCTCAAAGGCAAACCCCATCGCCAGCAAAAACCACGTGAGCGCATAGGTTGCAATTATGGCGGCTACCAGGCCACCCGCCACGGCATGCTGGGAAAACACGGCGCATGCGAGTGCGGCCAGCGCCGGAACCTCGCAGGCGGAAAGGGCCAACACGCCCTGCAGGAATCCCGCACGGCGGTCGCGTGCCAAGGCCCCGGCAGCGATGCCCACCATGCCCGGCAGCGCCAGCGCCAGCGCGGCGATAATGGCCGGCAGCTTCCCGGACCACATAAGCGGTCCCACGACGAGCGTCACATGAGCGCCCGACGCCAACAGCGCCGCTGATACCACGACCACAGTCCAAAGCACGCCGCATACCGCCGTCGCACCAACCATCGCCGCACGCCGGACTGTGTGCCCCGATACCTCCATCGGGCACGGCATGAGCGGCTCGGCGCGAAGCGAGCGGGCGACATTTTGCGCATAGTGGTCGCAAAATGCCGAGAGCGCCGCCTCCACCGCAGCCGGCTCGGGACGATCTCCCTGATGGCAGGACAGGCAGGCCATCACCACATCGAACAGCTGAGCATCGACAAACGTCAGCGCATCGCGCAGGTCCTCGGAATTTGGATCGAGCCCCAGCTGCTGAGCCTGTTCGGCCGCGGCAAGTGCCACATCGGGCTCGCGTCGCAGCAGTTGCGTCAAGTCGCAGCCGGGCGCGTGGGCGCCGACGGGATAATCGGGCAGCGTATCCATCTTGAGGCGATAAGGGCTGGCGATATCGCGCGTCTTTTTGCGCGAGCCCGAAGTACCCGACGCACCCGGCGCTACTTCGTACGGCGCGACACCGGCGATGAGCTCGTAGACCGTACTCGCCGCCGCATAGACATCGATCGCCGGCGACATGCGAAGCATGCGCAGGTCGGGGATATCGTCGGTGAGCATCTCGGGCGGGGCGTAGGCCACCGTCGCACGGCGCAACGTGGCATAGCGCTCGGTAAACGACGCCTTGCCGCCGGTGCCGGCCACCGCAGAGGCGGGCTCGAGCGCCAGCGACGAGCCAAAGTCGATCAAGCACAGGTCGAAGGTGCCTTCGGCAAGCTGTCGGTCGAGCGGCAGGCGCGCCGTGCGCACCATAATATTAGCGGGAGAGATATCGCGGTGGACGAACCCCTCGCCCACCAAGCTCATGCGGCAGAGCAGATCGAACAGGTCGCGACCCAGGCGCGCCGCCACGAGCGGCGACAGACGCCCGGCATCGTCCACGGCAAGGCGCGGGCGCAGGCGAGCGAGCGTCTCGCCCTCGACCCACTCCATGACAATCACGGGCACGCCGTCGACCTCGCCCCACCCGTATAAGCGGGGAAAGCCCTTAAGGCCCGAAAGGGCACGATGGCATTCATATTCCTCGCGAAACGCCGCCTTGAACTTGGTGACCAGCGCCTCGTGGGCGACATCGTCATCAAATTCGTCGCGCGTTGGCAAGATGAGCTGCTTGAGCGCCACGGCCTCGCCCTGCGCGTTGACGGCACGCGTCACACGGCCGATACCGCCGCGGCGCATGGTGGCGTCATCGGCAAACAGCATCGTAAACCGGCGCAGGTAGGCAGGAAGCTCGTCCGTGCCCAGGGCGACGGCCGGCTCAAACCCGTCGACGCGCGCCAGGCGCAGGCCCACCATGGGATCGCGGTTGAGCGACTGGGCTGCCGTAAAAGCGAGGTCGTTCGTCATAGGGCGATCGCCGCCACATTGGTGTTGAAGTTGTTGAGCGCGACGTCGTCGTCGCCATAGTGCCCAACCCATTGACACAGGTTGGTATAGCAGCCCCACAGATTGGCATACTGCCGATACCACTTAGATTTGGTCGAGAACCTTTGCCGACCGAACTCGGCACGGATGACAAACATGTCATTCGCCAGGGTGTCGCACGGTCCGGTATCGCCCGTAGCGTTATAGGTCGAAACCACGCTATTGGCGCGGGCGACATAGCCATCGAGCATGTTGCACTTGGTCACGAGCCAGCTGTGGATACTCTCTTCCTCGGCAACCGAGAGACCACCCGAACCCATGTCGCCGCCGGCGCCGCCGTCCGTCGAGCCACCACTCGAAGATCCACCGCCAGAGGCGGAGCCCGAACCGGAACCGCCGCTCGAGTTCGACGAATCGGAGCTGGAGCCAGACGAACCGGAGCCGCCAGGTTTCCCCGACTGCTGCGTATCCTGACCCTTTTGCTGCTCGGCCTTGTTTACGACGGCCGAAACGCTGTTATCGGAAAGATGATGGATAATCTTGGTGTTGGTGAGCACGATGGTCTTGCCGTTTGCCAGCGTAACCTCGTTGTCCGATGTTTCGGGACTGTCCGCATCGTCGCCACCGAACACAATGTGCGAGACCACACTCGCCCACGCATATCCAGTTGTCGTTCCCAAGTCGCTTTTGGCCTTGCGCCCAATATGCAGCTCACGCGCAGCATGCGCCTGCACCATGGACGGCACCGTCATGCCATAAGCCGAAACACCGGCTATGACCAGCACGAGCGAGCAAGACAGCAGCACACACGCCCGAGGCGCCAGGCCCAGCCGGCGTCGCATGCGCACCGCGGCGTCATGCTTTGTCTGAGTGCCCCCGGGCCGCATGCGTTCTCCTCCAACAAAAACACGCCGCTTAAAAGCGGCGCATTCTTTCATATTCACATTTAAGTGTATCAGCGAACCCAAAAGGTTGCGCAACGAATGGGCAAATACGAGGTGCAGACGGACCCATCCACGCGATAAGCGGATGAAAAGCAGGTTTGTTGCACAACAAATGAATGAACGCGTGCCCAATTATGAGCGCCCCGTGCGGCAGACCGACGGGACATGCCGCGGAGCTGACGCCGCCTAGATCACGCGGCGGGCCTCGATAGCGCGGCCAAGCGTAAGCTCGTCGGCATACTCCAAGTCGCCGCCCACGGGAAGGCCGCTCGCAAGACGCGATACTTCAACGCCCAATGGCTTGATGGTGCGAGCAAGGTAGCTCGCCGTGGTCTCGCCTTCAATGTTGGGGTTGGTGGCGATAATAACCTCATGGATTTCCTCGTGGCCCAGGCGCGCCAGCAGCTCGCGGATATGCAGCTGCTCGGGACCGATCTTGTCCATGGGGCTGATCACGCCGCCCAGCACATGGTAGAGGCCATGGTAGCTGCCCGTGCGCTCGATTGCCTGGACGTCGCGCGGCTCGCCCACCACGCAAATGCGAGTGGTATCGCGCATCGGGTCCTGGCAGATGGAGCACTCGTCGGCCGTGGCGTAGTTAAAGCAACGGCTGCAAAAGTGGACCTCCTGCTTGACCTCCAGGATGGCCTCGGCCAGGCGGCGGGCCTCCTCGGCATCGGCCTCGAGCAGGTAATAGGCGATGCGCTGGGCCGACTTGGGACCAATGCCCGGCAGACGACCCAGCTCATCGAGCAGTTTTTGCAGACTATGATTCGCACTCATATATATGCGTGTCTTAGAACGGCATGCCCGGGATGTTGAGGCCGCCGGTGATGGCACCCATCTGCTTGTTGGCGAGCTCGTTGACGCCGCGGACGGCCTCGTTGACAGCAGCCATGATCATGTCCTGCAGCATATCGACGTCCTCGGGATCGAGGGCATCGGGATCAATGGTGAGGTTGACGAGCTCCATCTCGCCGTTAACGGTCACCTTGACCATGCCGCCGCCGGCAGAGGCGTCGACGGTCTGGGACTTGAGGTTCTCCTGCGCGGCGGCAAGCTGCTCCTGCATCTTGCGAGCCTGCTTCATCATCTGCTGCATGTTCATACCGGCCATAATGGCTCCTTTGCGTGCGGCCGCGCAACGAGCTGCAAGGGCAGCCGAGACGCGGCGGGACTTTCAAACTCAAAAATCGTACCACGGCGCGCGGCCAGCGAGCGGGGCGGACGTGTTACCTCAGTCGATATACATGTCCTGGAGTGCAAGCCGCACCCAAAGATTATGCAAAGTTGAATAATTCGCATCTGCATAATATTGAAAGCTAAATCTTGTAGAGCCGGAATCCGACATTTTCTGTGTATCACTAAATGACTAAATGCCGAGCCGCTACTCGAGGCGGCGCTCGTGACGGCGGGGTATAATTTGATTGCCATAGATAGCAATTTGGAGGTGCCCTATGAATGCCCCCGACGTGCTCCAAAACATCCGCTCAAAACACCCCGTTGCATATTTTGTTCTCTATCTCTTTGTCGGCTGGGCATTGCTGGTTGTCATCACCCATGCTATAGCCTTTGGAGCAGAACTGCTGGTAGCCAGCTCGAACCAGCCCGTCGTTAAATGGGAAGCGACCGATGAGTGCACCGACGGAACCCGAACTGTTTACTACAACAGCCCGTCCCTCTACCAAGAGTTCAAGGTCAAGATAAAGGACTTCAAGATTGTCGATGCCGAACCGGGCTCTTTATCTACAATCGGAGCAACCATCAACGCCGAGCGAGTCGAGTACACGGACAGCCATGCGACGTATCGCATCGACCTCAGCATCCTAGGCCGACCGTCACGCACCTGTCTGCTCGAATGCGATATACGCGGCACCACACTACACATGTCCGAAATACAGATGCGCCCGGACAAAGAGATCTCTTCTTGAGCAGTATGCCCGCCAACTCGGTTACTCCACCGGTTTGAAGATGGTGGCTTGGCCGAAGACGCTGCGGATGAGGGCTTTGGCCTCGTCCTCGGTCTGCGGGATGCTTGGGGCTGCGCCTTGATGGCCGAAAGGGCTGCCCGCGCCGGGGTTAGACTCCCAGGGAGCTGCAGGAGCGTCCTCCTCTTTGGGGGCAGTTGCAGCGGGCTTGGGCGCGGACGCCGCACCCGGCACGTCGAACGGGGGCAGATCGTCCCCGCCGGCATCGGCAGCAAAACCGCCGACCATGGCGTCGTCGTAGGGCACCTGCTCGGATTCCCACGGAGCGGACTGCGCAGACGGCTGAGCCTTGGGAGCGGCAGAGCGCTCGGGCGCACGGGGCGCGGGCTCGGTCGGGAGCTTGCCCGTGGCAGGAGCGCCGGCAGGATTGTCGGAGCGTAGCCAAGGGGCCTTAGCCAGGTCGGATGACTTAGACGCAGGCGCGGCAGCGGGCTTGGACGCGGGCGCCGGAGCAGCCGGTTTGGGCGCAACGGCCTTAGGCGCCGACGGAGTCGGTGCCGCTACCGGCGTCGCTTGTTGCTGCGGCGCGCTGGCGCTCGAGGATACAGGGGCCGCCGAGGACACGGGTTGCGGGTCCGCAGATGCCGCAGCCCGTGCAGATGGAGAATGCTCCTCATGTTGAGGAGCCGGCGTGCCACCTCCATCCAGGACGTAGTCGACAGTGCGACGACCGAAGACCGCGCAGACCGTCGGCAGGACCACCGACTGCGTGTCGGCGCGACCGAGCATCTTGATGGCAAAGGTCGAGCCCGCGGGGAACGAGACCGTGAGCTTGAAGCCATCGTCGGCCGTGGCGCGGGCGTTGAGCAAAAGCCCTGCATAGGAAGCCTGACGAGCCTTGACGCGCTCGACGACCTCGGCCCATTTGCGCTGGAGCTCGCCGGCGTCCTCGACCGCAGGGGTCTCGGCAGCACCGGCGGCGGCAACCTGGGCGGCGTTGTTGGGCTTGGACACCGGCGCGGTCGATGCAGCAGGTGCGGGAGCCGGAGCCGTAACGGGTTGAGGTGCAGGCGTTACAGGTTTGGGCGCGGGAGCCGGAGCCGCGGACTTGGGCGCAGGCTGGGCAGCCGGAACAGCAGCGCCGCGGTCCCAAGGCATGCCACCCTGATGCGCAGACGTAGCAGCGGGGGCGGCGGTCGCCGCAGGAGTAGCAGCTCGGGCACCCGAGATCAGCGTCGGCTGCTGGACAGCGGGTGCGGATGCAGCAGGCGCACTCGCTCGAGCAGCAGCCACGCTCGCCGGAACGGCGGCGTTGGCAACCATGGCCTCCAAGCGAGCCACGCGCTCGGCCAATGCCTCAATCGTTAAATCGGCCTCGGGACGCGTCAGGCGCGTGCAGGCGATCTCGAGCACCAGGCGCACGTCGCTCGCACCCCTCATCTCCAAGGCGGCATCGTCGAGCACCGTCAGCACGCGAGCCAGACGATCGGCAGGATGCTCGCCAAAGGCAGCGGCCTCGGCTGCAAGCGCCTCGGCCTGCTCGACACCGCCCTCAAACAACTCAGCACGGGCACCGGCAACGCAGGCAACATACACGTCGCGCACGTGCGCCACCAGATCGCGCGTCAGTTCCAGCAGATCGTTACCTTCCTCGACCTGCGCGCGAATAAGCCCATAGAGCTCGGCGACATCACGATCGGCAATGGCGCGCGTAAACTCTCCCAGAATCTGGTCCGAAACTTCGCCCAAAAGTGAGCGGGCATCGTCCGCATGCACGGTGCCGTTGCCGAAGACGCTCAGCTGCTCCAGCGTGGAGAGCGCATCGCGCATGCCGCCCTTGGCATGGCGCGCCACGATGGCAAGCGCCTCGTCGTCGTAGTCGAAGCCCTCCTGCTCGCACACGTATGCCAGGCGGCGCTCGATATCCTCGTTACCGATGCGGTGGAAATCGAAGCGCTGACAGCGCGAAAGGATGGTCTCCAGAATCTTTTGCGGGTCGGTGGTGCACAGCACAAAGATCACGTGCGCCGGCGGCTCCTCGAGCGTCTTGAGCAGCGCGTTAAACGCCGCCGTCGTGAGCATGTGGACCTCGTCGATGATATAGATCTTGTACTTGCCACGCACCGGGGCAAAGTTAACGGAGTTGATGATCTCCTCGCGCACGTTGTCTACGCCGGTACGGCTTGCGGCATCGAGCTCGTAGACATCGGGGTGGTTGCCTTCGGCGATGAGCTCGCACTCCTCGCAGGTGCCATCGGGCATGCAGCCGCTCGCACCCTCGGCGCGCGCCGCCTCGGCATTGCGGCACAGCAGCGCCTTGGCCAAAATGCGCGCCATGGTGGTCTTGCCCGTGCCGCGCGGTCCGCAGAACAGGTACGCGTGGGACAGGCGCCCCTCGGTAATGGCGTGCTCGAGCGTCGAGACGATATGCTGCTGGCCCACCACGGAGTCGAAGGTGAGCGGGCGATACTTTCGGTACAACGATTCCATGGGTGCTCCCCCGGGTATACTGAGTCTTGTTGCCGCGGCGGCCATGCGGTCGCACGGCATACTGCATTCATAATAACCCGTACGGCGAGCCCGCCGCGATAGGAGTCCAAAGAGCATGGCAGACGCAGAGAGCAACCTCGTTCCCTCCGAAGCAGCCGACCAGGTCGAGGTCGCGCTCGAGACGCAGGCAGCAGCCGATGACGGCATCCTGTACCTCAACGAGTATCAGTACGAAAACGACCTCGTCACCGATTTCGCCCGCTTGGTTGCCTCGCCCAGGCGCCGCGGCTCCCTGTACGTCGCCGCTGCGATTGCCGCGCTCATCGGCATCGGCATGCTGGTGGCCGGCGGCAACTGGATCAAGTTCGGCGTCGTCCTGATTGTATTCGGCGCCTTTTTGGCCTGGTGGAGCAAAAATCTGCACCATACGCTCGCGCGCGACTTTATCGAAGCCGTCGAGGCAGACGAGTCCATGGGCGGCCGCTACCGCCGCGTCGCCGCCAACGAGGACGGCCTGATGGTCTGGGGCAAGAGCGGCAAGTCGCAGTTCTTCCCGTTTGAGAAGCTCGACCACGTACTCGACGGCGAGCGCATCTTTGTGGCCATGTTCGCCGACCAGGGCGTGACGATCCCTAAGGACACCTTTGTGCGTGGCGATGCCGAGCAGTTTGGCTCCTTCCTCAAGGCGCGCATCAACAAAAAGCTGCACATCGAGACCAAACGCAAGAAGATGAAGGCCGAAAAGGCCGCTGCCAAGGCCAAGCAGGAAAGCGAGCCCAAGAATGCAAAGGCCAAACAGCGCAAGCAGAAGAAGAACAAGAGGAAGCGCTAAGGCCAAGTCAGATAGGCCACCTCGCCCCGCTACCTTCACCATGCGCGCGAGCGTGCTAAACTAGCAGCATCTATGCCACCGCGAACGGCTTGACCCCGGCCCGCCGCTCGCAAACGAACTTTAAACGCACGAGGGTTGGCCATGCCGCTTTTCTCGCAACATACCGCCCGGTTCTCGCCGGACGTTCCCTTGGAGGGCACCAGCTCTCGCGAGCTGCTCAAGCGGTTTCAGCCGCTCGAGACGCTCGCGACCGGCGGTTTTGGCTCCATCGAGATTTGCCGCGACACGCACCTGCGCCGTCGCGTCGCCATTAAGCGCATCCCCCTCACAGGCGGTGCCGGCATGCCCGCCAGCGACATCATGGATGTCCTGCACGAGGCACACACCGCTGCCATGCTTCAACATCCCAATATCGTGCAGGTTATCGACTTTACGCACGATACCGCCTATGCCTACCTGGTCATGGAGTATGTCGACGGCATGTCCCTAGCCGAGTTTTTGCATCGCGTGGACGGCCATTCGCTCACCTTTGACGAGGCCGCGGCAATTGCCGACGCGCTGGGCCAGGCACTCACTTTCGCCCATAGCAACGGCGTGCTCCACCTGGACATTAAGCCCGCCAACGTGCTCATCGACCACTCGGGCAATGTAAAGCTCACCGACTTTGGCATGGCGCG
>URXE01000059.1 GCA_900551815.1 uncultured Collinsella sp. | reverse complement strand
CGTCGGCCGGCGTCTCCACGACGGGCTCGCCGGGCGTGTAGCCCTCCATGTTCATGAGCAGGAAGCGGCTGGCGTTCCAGATCTTGGTCACAAAGCTCTTGGCCTGATCGGTACGCGGGCTGTCGATGAGCTTCTTGGTCTTCTTGTCGATGTTCGCGTCGAACTTGACGTCCTGGTTGTTGGTGCACAGCGTGAGCAGGTTGTAGCGCATGGCGTCGGCGCCGTACATACCGATGAGGTCCATGGGGTCAACGCCGTTGCCCTTGGACTTGGACATGCGGCTGCCGTCCTTGGCCAGGATCGTCGGGTAGATGACGACGTCCTTAAACGGCACCTCGTCCAGGAAGTACAGCGAGCTCATGACCATGCGGGCGACCCACAGTGCGATGATGTCGCGCGCGGTGACGAGCGCCGTCGTGGGGTGATGACCCTCGAGCAGCTCCGGCTTTTGCGGCCAGCCCTGCGTGGCAAAGGTCCACAGCTGCGAGCTGAACCAGGTATCCAGCACGTTCTCGTCCTGATGCACGTGGTGGCCGCCGCACTTGGGGCACACGTCGGTGTCCTCGGTAAGGGCGTCCTCCCAGCCGCAGTCCTCGCAGTAGAACACGGGGATGCGATGGCCCCACCACAGCTGGCGGCTGATGCACCAGTCCTTGAGGTTCTCCATCCAGGTGGTGTAGGTCTGCGTCCAACGCGCGGGATGGAAGGTGACCTTGCCGGAGTTGACGGCGTCGAGCGCCGGCCCCTTGAGCTTGTCGACGGCCACAAACCACTGCTCGGACAGCCACGGCTCCAGCGCGGAGTCGCAACGGTAGCAGTGCATGACGGAGTGATCGAGGTCCTCGACGTGATCGAGCAGGTCGTGCTCCTCGAACCACTTGATGACGGCCTCGCGGCACTCGTCGCGGTTCATGCCGGTGAACTCGCCATAGCCCTCGACGACCACCGCGTGCTCGTCGAAGATGTTGATCTGCGGCAGATCGTGAGCCTGACCCATGGCGTAATCGTTGGGGTCGTGGGCCGGGGTGACCTTAACAAAGCCGGAACCAAAGTTGGCGTCGACGTGCCAATCCTCAAAGATGGGAATCTCGCGGTCGACGATGGGAAGCTTGACGGTCTTACCCACAAAGGCGGCCTTCTCAGGATCCTTCGGAGAGACGGCGACGCCCGTGTCGCCGAGCATGGTCTCGGGGCGCGTGGTGGCGACGACGATGTAATCCTGGCCGTTGACCGGCTCGGTCAGCGGGTAGCGCAGGTGCCACAGGTGGCCCTTCTCGTCCTTATACTCGGCCTCGTCGTCTGAGATGGCGGTGGTGCAGTTGGGGCACCAGTTGACGATGCGCTTGCCGCGATAGATCAGGCCGTCGTGGTACCAGTCGCAGAAGACCTTGCGCACGGCCTGCGCGTAGTCCTCATCCATGGTAAAGCGCTCGTTGTCGAAGTCGACGGAGCAGCCCATGCGCTTGATCTGCTCGACGATGATGCCGCCGTACTCGTGGGTCCAATCCCAGCAGGCGTCGACAAACTTGTCGCGACCAATCTCCAGGCGGCTAATGCCCTCACTCTTGAGCTTCTTGTCGACCTTGGTCTGCGTGGCGATACCGGCGTGGTCGGTGCCCAGCACCCAGCGCGTAGACTTGCCGCGCATGCGGGCCATACGGATGATGGCATCCTGGATGGAGTCATCGGTGGCGTGGCCCATATGGAGCTTACCGGTCACATTGGGAGGCGGAATGGTGACGGTGCAGTCGCCCACGCCCGCGCGGCGCTTGTAGTAGCCGCCGTCGAGCCACTTCTGCAGGATCGCCGGCTCGTTGGTCGACGGATCATAGTTCTTGGGCATTTCTTCCATATATCTCTCCCTGTCCCGCCGGGGAGGAATGTAGGCCCGCCAGGGTCTGCATTCCTCCCCTTAGGTATCGATTACTTCAGTCTGAATGACTTCGCTGAGGCTTAAACAAACACACAGAATAACACAGGTAGTTGGGGTTATTGCGTATATATAAAATAGCCTCCGACCGCGGGTGGTCGGAGGCTATTTGCAAACACGTTTTAGGCAGGTCTAGCCGTAGATACGCTGGGGCTGTTCTTCGCCCTTTACGGCGGCTTCGGTTACGACGACCTTGGAAACGCCCTCCTCGCTGGGGAGGTCGAACATCGTCTGCTGCAGCACGTCCTCGCAGATGGCGCGCAGGCCGCGGGCGCCGGTCTTGCGGGCAAGCGCCATGCGGGCAATCTCGTGCAGGGCGGCGTCCTCAAACTCAAGATCGACGTCCTCGAGCTGGAACATCTTGCGGTACTGGCGCACCACGGCGTTCTTGGGCTCGGTCAGGATTGACACCAGGTCGTCCTCGTCGAGCGCCTGCGTCTGGGTGACGACGGGCGTACGACCCACGAACTCGGGGATCATGCCAAAGGCGTTGAGGTCCTGCGGGAGCACCTGACGCAGCAGGTCGTTCTCGTCGACCGAAGTGGGGCCGGCGATCTCGGAGTTAAAGCCCACGCCCTTGTTGCCCACGCGATCGGCAATGATCTTATCCAGACCCACAAAGGCACCGCCGCAGATGAACAGAATGTTCGTCGTGTCGATCTGCAGCAGCTCCTGCTGAGGATGCTTGCGGCCGCCGGTGGGCGGAACGCTTGCCACCGTGCCCTCAAGAATCTTAAGCAACGCCTGCTGAACGCCCTCGCCCGAAACATCGCGGGTGATGGAGAGGTTCTCGGCCTTGCGGGCGATCTTATCGATCTCGTCCACGTAGATGATGCCCACCTGCGCGCGCTCGATATCGCCATCGGCGGCGTTGATGAGCTTGAGTAGGATGTTCTCCACGTCCTCGCCCACGTAACCGGCCTCGGTGAGCGCGGTGGCGTCGGCGATGGCAAACGGCACCTCGAGGATGCGCGCGAGCGTCTGAGCCAGCAGGGTCTTACCGGTACCGGTGGGGCCAAGCAGCAAAATGTTGGACTTGGCGAGTTCCACCTCGTCCATGTCATCGTCAAACTGGGCGCCCATGCCCGATGCCTCGTCAAGGGCGGACACCGCGGCACCGCCCTCGATCACGCGACGGTAGTGGTTGTACACGGCAACCGACATGGCGCGCTTAGCATCTTCCTGGCCCATAACATAGGCCGAAAGCTCGTCATAGATCTCGTGCGGCGTCGGCACGTGCGTGATGACCTGGCGGTCGTCCTCAAGCTCAAAACCCTCCGTCTCGGGGTCAACGGCGGGCTGAGAGGCAGCCTGGCCGTGGTCGTTGAGGAAACCCGGGAGATTGCCGTTGCGGGCGGCGTCCATAAAGTCCGAAGCCAACGACTCTTCAAGGATCTCGGAGCAGGCGGCAACGCACTCGTCACAGATAAAGATGTTGGTCGGGCCCTTTACGAGACGACGGACCTGGCCCTGCTCTTTTCCGCAGAAGGAGCAGCGGATGGGATTGCCGTTCTCGTCAAAGTTGTCCTGCATGTTACCTGCCATCCTAGGCGTCCTTCGCCGCGAGATCGCGCGAGGTGACGATACGGTCGATCAGGCCGTAGTCGAGGGCCTCGGCAGCGGTCAGGTAGTTGTCACGCTCGGTATCGGCCTGGACCTTCTCGATCGGCTGGCCCGAGGCATCGGACAGGATCTGGTTGAGCTCGTGGCGAGTCTTCTTGATCTCCTCGGCCACGATCTCGATCTCGGTCTGCTGACCCTGGGCACCGCCGCTGGGCTGGTGAATCATGACCTTGGAGTGCGGCAGGCAGAAGCGCTTGCCCTTGGCGCCGGCCGAAAGCAGCACGGCGGCCATAGATGCGGCCATACCGACGCAAATGGTGGAAACCTGCGGCTTAATGAAGTTCATGGTGTCCAGAATCGCCAGACCGGAGTAGACCTCGCCGCCGGGCGAATTGATGTAGAGCGAGATATCCTTCTCGGCATCCTGGCTCTCAAGATGCAGCAGCTGGGCAACGACCAGGTTGGCGCTGACGGAGTTGATCTCCTCGCCCAAGAAGATGATGCGGTCGTTGAGCAGGCGCGAATAGATATCGTAGCTGCGCTCGCCGCGCGGCGTCTGCTCGATAACGTATGGCACGAGGGCGGAATCGAACTTAGCGATCATACGCATCTCCATTTCTCTTACGGACCAATAGTGGTTCTAGACAAACGTACGGTGCCCGCATGCTATGCATTGGCTGGCACCGTACGAAGCAACCGGATAACCGGTGTATAACTTTACCCCATCACGGGCGCATCCATGCGCTCGCGGAAAAGGTGGCGAGAATTACTCGGCGTCCTTGGCGGTCTCGTCGACCTCGGTCACCTTGGCGTTCTCGACCAGGTGGTCGACGGCCTTGGAGCGACGGATGGACTCGCGGACGGCAGGCATGCGGCCATCGGCGATGAACTCGGCCTTGGAAGCCTCGACGTCCTTGACGCCGGCCTTCTCGAACTCGGCGTTGATGTCGTCCTCGGTGACCTCAATCTTGAGCTCACGGGCGAGGGCGTCGAGCGCCAGGGACTCACGGGCAACGTCGTTGGCCTGCTTGTGCAGGTCGCCGATGAACTGCTCCATGGTCAGGCCGGAAGCGGGCAGCCAGGTGTCCAGCGTCATGCCGCGGGCAGCGAGGTTGGACAGGAAGTTCTGGCCAAGCTCCTCAAAGACGGACTGCTCGTAGTCGGCGTCCATCTCGTCAAGCTGCAGGCGCTCAGCGAGAGCGGAGACGCAACGGTTCTCCTTCTCGGCCGGCAGGCGGGAAGCCTTGTCCTGCTCGATCTCGATCTTGATGGCGTCGCGCATAGCGTCGATGCTGTCAAAGCCAAAGTCGGACTTGACGAGCTCGTCGGTGAGCTCGGGGGTGTTGCGGACCTTGATGCCCTTGACGGTGACCTCGACGGTGTGGGTCTCGGCCTCCTCGCCCTCCTCGACCTCGTCGGTCCAGGTGACGGTCTTGACGTCGTCAACGTTAGCGCCGATCAGGGCCTCGTTGAACTCCTTGGGGTTGCTGTCGCTGCCGGCGATGAGCATGCGGCCCTCGGCGGCGAAGTTGTCGGCGTTCTCAACGGCCTTGAGGTCGACGGTCACATAGTCGTCAGCCTCGACGGCGCGGCCCTCGACGTCCTCGAAAGTGGCACGGTAGTTGAGGAGCATCTCGACCTGGTTGTTGATCTCGGACTCGGTGACCTCTGCGGGAGGCATCTCGATCTCAACGGCGTCGAAGGAGGAAAGCTCAGCGGCAGGATGCAGGGAGAACTCGACGGTGTAGGTGTAGTCCTCGTGATCCTTGGCGAGGTCGAGCTCCTTGTAGTCACCGCTCTTGGTGGGGACGATGTCCAGCTCGTTGAGGACGACGGGCTCGTTGGCGGCGATCAGGTCGTTGGTGGCCTGAGCGAGGGTAGCCTCGGCGCCAAGAGCAGAGTCGATGACCGGACGGGGAGCCTTACCGGCGCGGAAGCCCGGGAAGCGGTACTTCTTGGCGGTGTCCTTGTAGGCCTTCTTGATCGCGGCGTCGACGTCGGCGGCCGGGATGGTGACCGTAGCGGTGAGCTTGGCGTCCTTGACGTCAGAAGCGGTGATGTTCAACACGTTCCTCCTCATACTGCCCAGCTTATCTGAGGTGCTGGTACCTTTATGCAACAAAGAGTCGCGACGGCGAAAGCCGACGCAGGTGCGTTGGTGCGGGCGAAAGGACTCGAACCTTCACGGGAATCCCACCAGAACCTAAATCTGGCGCGTCTACCAATTCCGCCACGCCCGCATGAGCGCACAGACTAGGAATGATAGCAGATACGAACGGCAAGCGCACGCACACCTTTTACAGGCTCACGACCTCACCACGAGTACGCATCGGATCCCCCGCCGCCCCATGGTATGTTGCGGTGGAATAGGGACTGTTTGGGGCTCCAGTCCTCCAAAACAGTCCCTATTCCACCGCAACTTCGATGGGACCCGGCAGTCTGGCGGTGCCGGCCATGCGCCGGAAAGCGTGTCCCGGTTTGGGGCCTCGGAATGGGATGCGGCTTCCGCTAGGGCCATCAACCGGAAACTGCAACCCGTTTTGAGCCCCTATTCCGGGATACACTTTCCGCCAAGGGCCTCAAACGGAAACTGCAGCCCACAACTCGGCCGAAAAGTGGGCTGCAGTTTCCACGGGCTCGGCAAAGAGCGGCGGCTGCGTCGCCTCGCCTACTCCCCCAGCAGCGCTTTCTCCGGCGTGATGGGCAGCGAGCGCACCTGGTGGCCGGTGGCGTGTGCGACGGCCGAGGCCACGGCGGCGAGCGGCGTGTTGATGACGACCTCGCCGATCGACTTGGCGCCAAACGGGCCCGTCGGCTCGTAGCTCGGCTCAAAGGCCACGCGAATGCTGCCGATATCCAGGCGCGTGGGCAGCTTGTAGCTCATAAAGTTGCCGGTGCGCAGGCGGCCGCGGTCGTCGTGCTCGACAATCTCGTAGAGCGCGTGGCCAATGCCCTGGGCAATGCCGCCCTCGGCCTGAACGCGCGCGAGCGCCTCGTTGATCACGGTGCCGCAGTCGACGGCCGCCGCATAGTCCACCACAGTCACCTTGCCGGTGGCCTTGTCGACCTCGACCTCGGCAATGCCGGCCATAAACGGCGGAGGCGAAACGGGCAGGCAGGCAGAGGCATGCGAGGTGAGCGCGTCGCCGCCCGCGATGTTCTTGACGCACAGGTTGGCAAAGTCGCGCAGCGTGAGGTAGCGATTCTGCTCGCGCGCGGCACGCTCGTCGGACAGACGCACGTACTGGCCATCGAAGACCACATCGGCGGCGTCCACGTCCCACATCTGGGCTGCCTTGGCGCAAATCTTCTCGCGCAGCTCGGTCGCGGCGTTCTTGGCCGCCAGGCCCGTCACGTACGTGCCCGAGCTCGCGTACGAGCCCGCATCGAACGGCGACACATCGGTGTCCACGCCGCGCACCACGATAAGCGAGCTCTCAACGCCCAGCTCCTCGGCGGCAATCTGCGCCAGGATCGTATCGACGCCCATGCCGTTATCGGTGGCGCCGGTGCCGATGGTAATGAATCCATCCTCTTCCAGGCGCATGTCGATGCCGGCGATATCCACGTTGGAAATGCCCGATCCCTGCATGGTGAGCGCGCAGCCCAGAGCACGCACGCGGTCGCCCAGGTCCACGGCCAGAGGCTTGTCGCGCCAGCCGATCATGTCCATCGCGCGAAGCAGGCAGCGGTCGAGCGCGCAGGCGTTGAGTTTCTCGTTGTAGTACTGCGGCATGATCTCGCCCTCGCGCACGATGTTCTTAAGGCGCAGGTCGGCGGGATCCATGTGCAGCATGTCGGCGAGCTCGTTGACGGCGCTCTCCACGGCAAACTGGCCCTGGGTGGCACCGTAGCCGCGATACGCGCCGCCGCGGTTGGTGTTGGTGTAGACGGCGTCCCAGCTAAAGCGGCTCGCCTTCACATGGTTGTAGATGGGCAGGCTCTTGTGGCCCGAAAGACCGATCGTCGTGGTGGCATGCTCGCCATACGCACCGGCGTTGGACAGCGTATGCAGGTCGATGGCCGTGATGGTGCCGTCGTTCATGGCGCCTAGCTTAACGGTCATCTGCATCTGATGGCGCGAGTTGCCCGCGGTGATGGTCTCCTCGCGGGTGTAGCAGCAATAGCTCGGACGGCCGGTCTGCTGGGTGACGAATGCCACGAAGATCTCACAGCAGCCCGTCTGTTTGGAGCCAAAGCCGCCACCGATGCGCGGCTTAATAACCTGCACCTGCGACTGCGGAATGTCGAGCGACTGCGCGACCATGCGGCGCACGTGGAAGGGCACCTGCGTGGAAGTGGTCACCGAGATGCGGCCGAAGGCGTCGGTCGTCGCGAAGGCGCGGAAGGTCTCCATGGGCGCGGTCTGCGTGGCCTGGCTGGTGTAGGTGCGCTCAAAGACGATGTCGCTCTGGGCGAAGGCCTCGTCCAGATCGCCATAATCGCTGGTACCGCTGCAGACCAGGTTGCGAGCAACGTCGCCGCCCTGCGGGAACATAAAGGTCACGTCGCCCTCGGGGTGGACCACAATGTCGTTATCGAGCGCCTGGGTAAAGTCGAGCAGGGGCTCGAGCGCCTCGTAGTCGACCTTGATGAGCTTGAGCGCCTTGTCGGCGGCCTCCTCGGTCTCGGCGGCGACAATCGCCACCTCCTCGTTTTGGTAGCGCACGAGGTTCTCGAGAATCAGGCGGTCGTAGGGACTCGGCTGCGGATAGCTCTGGCCGGCGATGGTAAAGCGGCGCTTGGGCACGTCCTCGTAGGTGTAGACGCCCACCACGCCGGGCACCTTCAGGGCGCGAGACGTGTCGATGGAGCGAATCTTGGCGCGGGCATAGGGGCTGCGCTTGAGTTTGACGATCAGGGCGCCGGCGGGCACCATATCGCCCGTGTAGACGGGACGGCCCTCGAGCAGAGCCTTCGAGTCCTTCTTGGGCTGCTTGTGGGTGATCTGCTTGTAAGTGACGCCGTCGCAGCTGGTGTCGTTGACCGGCAGCTCGGGCAACTCAAAGCCCACCTGTACGCCAGATTCGCTGAGGAATCGCACGATGGCGCGCAACTGGCTCTCGTAGCCGCTGCAGCGGCAGAGGTTGCCGGCGAGCTGGCGCGAGAGCTCCTCGCGCGTGGCGACGAGGCTCGGGTCCTCCTTGGCGGCGCGGGCAAGCGCCAGCACGTTCATGATGAGGCCGGGGGCGCAAAAACCGCACTGCTCGGCACCTTCGGCAGCCATCGCACGGGCGAGCGCCTCAGACTCGGCCTTGAGGCCCTCGAGCGTGGTGATGGAGCGGCCCTCGACGCGCGCGGCGGGAACCGAGCAGCTCAGCACCGGGTCGCCATCGAGCCACACCGTGCACAGGCCGCAGTTGGTGGTTTCGCAGGCACAGCGCACCGATGCGCAACCCTGCTCGCGCAGCAGCGCAAAGAGCATGGTATCGGGGGCAATCTGAACCTTGACCTTGCGGCCATTGAGCGTAAAGGAAAGATCGATGAGTTTGGCAGCCATTAGCGCACCTCGCTAGAATCGACGCCGGGCACGCGGCGGCAGGAATACTCGTCCGTGGCAAACTTGGGGATCTGCACGGTCTCGAGCTCGCGGGCAAGCGCGGCCGAAAGCTCGATGCCGGCGGCGCGGCGCACGGCCTGAATCGCAAGCGGCGCCGAGATGCGGCGGCGGTAGTCGGCCGAGCCCCACATATTGGTGCCATAGCTCAGCGCGCGTACGGACGCGGCCAGGGCGCGAAGCTCGTCCTCGGAAGGCTGCTCGCCGGTAAGGCCACATGCCTCGCCCTGCAGCAGGGTCGCGCGCAGCGGGCGAGCACCCACGGTGACATGCCAGCTGTTGTCCCACCAGGCGGCGGTGACGTTTAAGGAGGGGAAGTCGGTCGCGGCCTTGCGCACGGCCTCATAGCTTGCGCGGTAATCGTGCTTAACGACCACCACGTGCTCGATCACGTCGCGCACATAGCCCATGTCCACGAACTCGGCGAGCGGCACACGGCCGGCCCCCGTCAGCTCGACATAGCAATCGAGGGCCAAAAATGCCGAGAGCACGTCCGAGAAACCAAAGCGACCGTAAATGCTGCCGCCCACCGTGGCGGTGTTACGCAGCTGCACGCCCACGATATCGTGGACGGCGAACTCAAAGACATGGTTGACAAGCGCGTTGAGCTCGGCATGGCGCTCGAGCTGGCGCAGGGTGCACATGGTGCCGATGCGAAACTCGGTCTCGGTCTCCTCGATCTGATCGAGTCCACAGGCCGAAAGGTCAATCGCCGTCGCCAGGCGACGCGAACCCAGGCGCATCCAGATGCCGCCGCCCACAATCTTATTGTTGCGGTTCTTCTGTAAGAGCTCATAGGCTTCGGCCGCGCTTCCAACACGGACGTAGGTACCGAACTTGAGCACGTTCTCCCCCATCTCTCCACTTGTCCAGTACTTTTAAGTGTACCAAACGAGGGGCCGCGACCTTCCACAGCACAAAAACCTCCCTCCCATCCATAACTTGCGGTGAAATACGGACTATTTGTCGGGCTTAGGGCGCCCAACAGTCCGTATTTCACCGCAACTTAAGGGGCGGTCGGCAGAGGGCCGAGGGAAATGATCCATTTTCCTCCGTCGCATGCGGATCAAAAAAGGCTCCCAGCCAAGATGACTGGGAGCCTTCTGCGATGCTATGTCGAGCGAAGATTTAGCAGACGCCCTGGGCGAGCATGGCGTCGGCGACCTTCAGGAAGCCGGCGATGTTGGCGCCCATGACGAAGTTGCCCTCCTGGCCGTACTCCTTGGCGGTGTCGTCCACGTTGTGGAACATGCCGCGCATGAGCTGCTCGAGCTTGCCGTCGACCTCCTCGAAGGTCCAGGACAGGTGCTCGGCGTTCTGGCTCATCTCCAGGCCGGACACGAGCACGCCGCCGGCGTTGGCAGCCTTACCGGGCATAAAGGCGACGCCGTTCTCTTGGAAGTAGGTCGTGGCCTCGATGGTCGTGGGCATGTTTGCGCCCTCGCCGACCACCTTGCAGCCGTTGGCGACGAGCGCCTGGGCGTCCTCGAGCAGCAGCGTGTTCTCGCGAGCGCAGGGCAGCGCGATGTCGCAGGGCAGCTGCCACACGCCGCGGCCGTCGCCCTCGTGCCACACGGCGTTGGGCTTCTCGTCAACGTACATGGCGAGCGTAACGCCCTTGTCGTGGCCGGAGCGCTTCTTGTTGTAGACGTGCTCGAGCACGGTGTAGTCGATGCCGTCGGGGTCCTCGACCCAGCCGTGGGTATCGGAGCAGGCCAGCACCTTGCCGCCGAGCTGGGAGACCTTCTGGACCGCGTAGATGGCGACGTTACCGGAGCCGTGAACGACGACGTTCTTGCCCTCGAAGGAGTCGCCGCGGCTCTTGAGGTACTCGTCCACAAAGTAGGCCAGGCCGTAGCCGGTGGCCTCGGTACGGGCGAGCGAGCCGCCAAAGGAGAGGCCCTTGCCGGTGAGGACGCCGGTCCACTCGTTGGTCAGGCGCTTGTACTGACCGAACAGGTAGGCAACCTCGCGGCCGCCAACGCCCAGGTCGCCGGCGGGAACGTCGGTGTTGGGGCCGATGTGGCGATAGAGCTCGGTCATGAAGGACTGGCAGAAGTGCATGATCTCGTTGTTGGACTTGCCCTTGGGGTCGAAGTCGGAGCCGCCCTTGCCGCCGCCCATGGGAAGGGTGGTCAGGCTGTTCTTGAGGATCTGCTCCAGACCCAGGAACTTGAGCATACCCAGGGTGACCGTCGGGTTAAAGCGCAGGCCGCCCTTGTAGGGTCCAATGGCAGAGTTGAACTCGACGCGGTAACCGCGGTTGACCTGAACCTTGCCCTGGTCGTCGACCCAGGGGACACGGAACATGACGATGCGCTCGGGCTCGACGAGGCGCTCCAGCAGGGCGGCCTCCTCGTACTCGGGGTGGGCGTCGAGCGCCGGCTGGATGGTCCCGAGGATCTCGGTCGCGGCCTGGATGAACTCAGGCTGCTCGGGATAGCGGGCCTTGAGCTCTTCGAGAACTTTCTGCGTGTAGCTCATGCTTCCTCCAATGATGGGAAACGAAAAATGTCGGTCGCGGCACCCTATGCGCCGCGAACTTTATCGAGTATGGATAATATCGCACTGTTGCGGGAAAGTTTCGCATAAGCCGACGAGCAGATGTTTCGTTTTGATTACGATGCAGGTAGAGGCGTTTTTGAGTGCCTGACGTGCAAAACCTGTGTTTCAAACCTGTTTCGTCCACGTGTTCCAAGCCACCACATTGGGGACAGGCACCTTTGTGGTGATGTTGGTGGTTAGAGGACGAGCTGGTGGTAGTCGGCGGGGGTTACGCGGCCCTCGGTGGCGGCGCGGAAGGCGGCGAGGGCATCGCCCGAGAACGGCATGGCCCAGCACAGCCCGCAGCCGGCGGTGATGGAGCCGGGCAGCGGCATGATGCGCCCGGGCACACCGGCGGCAAGGCACAGCTGCTCGCATTCCATCACATCGAAGGTGCTGTCGAACGACACAATGATTTTGCGTTCGCGATCGAGGGCATCATCGGACGGGCCTTCACGGTGTGCCTCACGATACGCCGCGGCGGCCGCTTCCTCTTCCGCGGTATGTCCACAGCCACCGCAACCGCAGGTACAGGGTTCGGACCCGTCGCAAGTGCAAGGTTCTCCCGCGTCGGGACAAATATCGTGAGACATGGCAACTCCAATCGTCTAGGCGAGTAACTCGGCCGCCGCAAACTCCTCGGGCGTATTGACGTTCTCGAAGCAGAGCGTCGGGTCGGCGACCGCGACAATCTGAGGCTCGTCCAAATACCCGGCATTCACCCGGTCGATCAGGCAGCGGATTCGCTGACGGTCACCGGCGAGCAGCTCTTGGGCAACCGGCGCACACGCGTCACGGCGCCAGACGGCGCAAAGCGGCTCAATCCCCCGCTCCTCGCGCGGCACGCACACGTCGAGCGCCTCGGCCTCAACACGATCGGCAAGCGCGCCGATGAGTTCCGGCGAGACAAACGGCATATCACAGGCGACGATAGCAACGAGAGGCAGCCGGGCCGCAGTCAGCGAACTCGCGATGCCGCGCATGGCGCCCGCCGGCCCCTCAAGGTCCGACACTATTCGCGGCACCAGGCCGCCAAACGCGCGCTCCTCAAGGTAGGCAAGCTCGCTGGGACGCGACGTCGTCACGACCAACTCGCCGGAAACTGGCGCCAGCCGACCCAGCACGCGTTCGATGAGCGGCTCGCCGCAAAACGCCATGCGCGCCTTATCACAGCCCATGCGCGAGGACAGCCCACCCGCTTGGACGACACAAGAAAGATCGGCACGTCTTACGGTAGTCATACGGCAAAACACCTCCATCGGCATGCTCGAGACCCGGTGCACGAAGCTAAATACAGCCACCGAAATAGCAGCGCTACGAAAAGCTCGTGCAAAAACAAAACAGCGCCTTTGCGGCACGCAGCAAGACCGCGAGCACAAAAGCGCTGGTAGCGTATGGCGGGAACGTATGTGAATCGAACACATCCAAGACGTTTTGCACGCCTCGCAACGGTTTTGAGGACCGCGGAGCCCACCGGAGCCCATCCGTTCCCAAGTGCGGCGGTATTTTACCAAACCAAACAGGCCCCATCCCAAAAAGACGAGCAAGAAGTTGCGGTGGAATAGTTCCTGTATTTGCTGCCAAAGGGGGGTGCGGACAGAAAGTTGGACCGCGGGGCGGTCCGGACTGGAGGTTCGCA
>URXE01000058.1 GCA_900551815.1 uncultured Collinsella sp. | reverse complement strand
ATCACGTCCTGGCTTCCGGCCACAACGTCAACGTCTTCGTCTTCGACACCGAGGTTTACTCCAACACCGGTGGTCAGGCCTCCAAGGCCTCGAACCTGGGCCAGGTCGCTCAGTTCGCCGCTGCCGGTAAGGTGACCAAGAAGAAGTCCCTGGCCGAGATTGCCATGAGCTACGGTTACGTCTACGTGGCACAGGTCGCCATGGGCGCCAACCCGGCTCAGACCCTCAAGGCTATTCACGAGGCCGAGGCCTACGACGGCCCGTCCCTCATCATCGGCTACAGCCCCTGCGAGATGCACTCCATCAAGAAGGGCGGCATGCAGAACTGCCAGGCCGAGATGAAGAAGGCTGTCGAGTGCGGTTACTGGAACCTCTTCCGCTTCAACCCCGAGGCTGCTGCCGGCAAGAAGTTCTCGCTCGATTCCAAGGAGCCCGCGGGCGGTTATCAGGAGTTCCTGATGAACGAGGCCCGTTACGCTTCGCTGACGCGTTCCTTCCCCGAGCGCGCCGAGGAGCTCTTCAAGGAGAACGAGCAGGCCGCTATGGACCGCTACGCTCACCTGCTGAAGCTCAAGACGGTGTACAACGAGGCCTAGGTCTCCCACCGCAGGATCTGAGGGCTGACCTTCGCGGACGTCCTCGGACATGAAAGAACCCCCGCTGCGCACTACGTGCGGCGGGGGTTCTTTCGTCCTGCGGAGTGTCCGCGAAGGTCAGCCCCCAGATCCTGCTACGACTACGTCCTCGGATTGTGTGGCTGAATGGATGACGTGGCTGTGGGGGCCTTTTGTCCCCTTCGCTGTTTCGCGGCTTTGCCGCGAAAGGCGCGTTACTTTGGGGATGGATGGGGGGGCGTGGCTGTTGCAACGCCTTATCCCTTTGCTTTTTCGCGCCTTTGGCGCGAAACGCGCAGCACCTTGGGAAATGCATTGATGTGTGGACGGGGCTGGATTGCGGATTCAAATGGCTAGAGAGATATGGGTGCGAACGAGAAATCGTTATTGGGGTCATCCTTTTCCATAAACTCATCGAGACAAAACGTCATGTAGATTGGAACGTACAGAACCTTGCCCTCTTTGCTGAGATTCTCGTGGCTTAGTACAACGGCTTCGGGAATTTTGTACTCGCCCACACTCATCAGACGATCGAGGGCCGCGTGCGCTCGAACTTTCTTGCCCGATTTGACCTCGATTGGGACAACATGACCGTGGACGCCTTCGATCACAAAGTCAACTTCACCGACCTCACGCGTTTGGTAGTACCATGCATCCGCCCCGAGGGCAACGAGTTCCTGCGCGACCACGTTCTCATAGAGACCACCAAGGTTGGGAGTTTTCATATCAAGATAGACAGCGCGTGCGGTGCTGCCGGGGTATCGCGATGCGAGCATGCCTGTATCAGACTCGTATAGTTTGAAGGCTGTCGTTTTCTCCGTCCTCTTGAGAGGACTCCGTGGCTCCGTCACCCTGGCGACCATCAATCCAACACCTGCGTTAACAAGCCACAGGAAATCCTGCTCATATTTTTTAAGGCGAGCTCCCTCACCCAGAGACGAAACAACAAAGCGATGAGACTCCGCCTCAAGCTGAACGGGAATTTGCTCAAAAATCGACCGAACGTTAAACGCTCGAGTCGATGCATATTTTGAGATATCGCTTTTGTACTGATCGACCAGCTGAGTTTGAAGCTCACGTGTGCTCACGAGCGAATAACCCGAATCAATATAATTCTGAACGACCTCCGGCATGCCGCCGCAAACGATATAGGCTCTATAGTTCTTGAGCATCGCCTCATGAATATAGTTTTCGACAGGATGTTTCTCGACAAGGCAGCTGCGAATGCCTGCAAGCACATTCTCGCTTACGCTGTTTGCCCAACAAAACTCTTCAAAATCCATCGGGCGCATAACAATGTGCTCTACATACCCCACCGGAAAAGAAGAGATCCCCTTAAACTCAGTCCCAAGCATAGACCCCGAGAAGACATAGCTAAAGCGCCCATCCTCGACCAACGCCTTCATGAGTGTAACGATCTGCGGATACTCCTGAATCTCATCGACAAAGACAAGCGTATCGCCCTCAACAAGCGGCGCATCCGCAAGAAGGGCTACGCGGTTGATAAAGTCAACGGAGTTCTTTGCGCCAACAAGTGCATTCCTTGCTTCGACATCGAGTAGTAAATTGACCTCAAAATACGAAGCGTAGTTGCTTTTTCCAAACGCGCGAATCGCATAGCTCTTGCCAATCTGACGCGCACCAGTAACGAGTAATGCCTTATTGGAGTTATTCTTCCAGCTCAAAAGCCTATCAGTGACCTTACGGCGTAGCATTAAACCCCCAAATGACAAAAATTGACAGATAGAATCGCCTAAAATCATACAAAAATTGGCAGATAATATTGTCGTAAATATACAAAAATTGGGAGATAGCAAAGGTTCGAATAGGCCTCAAAGCCACTGAAACAGTGCTCTACTTTGCGAAGGGGCTGGGGACGCTGTTGGGTGCGTCTCCAGCCCTCTGATTCTTACTTTGGATCCCGATGGTGGGGTGTTGTCGGTGCTGCTTGCTTGGTTACCTTGTCTCGCCGGACTCCGTGCGTAGGCGGTAGCCATGGACGAGGTCGCTAATGGCCGGCCAGGGAATCTGGCGGTCGACCCAAAATTGGAGCTGGACCAGATAGCGCTCGGTGGCGCGGGTGAGGGCTGCAAACTGTTCGTGAGTCTCTACCTGGGCGTAGAGGTCGCGGCTGTGGGCGAGGATTGCCGTGGTGTCATCCATTTTGCCGGTGACGTCGAAGGCGCCCGAGAACCAGTCGCACAGGCGTGCGGCACTGTTTTTGATCGTTGCGAGGTCGGCGGTGCCGTCGTTGGCGTTTTCGTTGGCCTGGGCTCGCAGGAGGGAGAGGGCGTCGGCGGCGTCCATGCAGTAACCGACGGTGAAGTTCCAGACGGCGAATTCGCGGCCGGTGTCGAGTTTGCGGCGGCGCATGTAGTCGATATCGCGCGGTTCCTCGAGCATCATTTGATCGGCGAGGGCCTCAAGTGCAGTGGTGTACTCGGCAAGGTCGAGTGTGAGCAGGGTGTTGATATCCATCATCTTTAGGCCTCCGCTTCGATCTCGACGATTTCGTTTTTGATGTACATGCCCTGGTTGTCCCAGACATTGCGGCAGGCGGCGGCAAAACGCTCGCGGTCGGCTTCGCAGATGCGGGCGAACATGTTGCAGGTGCCAAAGGGCTCGCACACGTCAAAGAAGATGCAGATTGACGACCATCCGCCATACCAGCTCACGGCGCCCGCAGGCTCGTGAAAGACGGGGTTCTCGATGTGCTCGTAATTGGCGATGGGGCCCGAGACAGGATACGTCACCTCGGCATCGCAGATTTTGGCCGAAAAGATACGTGACTCGACCGGACAGGACGATTCGAATAGCTTGCATGCCTCGGGAGCCTTGTCCCAGAGCATGTCGGCGAGAAACGTCTCGCCATTCAGCGTGATCTTGAGCATTTTTGTCATAGTAAGGACCTCCTCAATCCGTCGCTCAAGGGGTTCGCTGGCGGATAAGGAGAAGACAGCGGCGGGGTCGCCGAACCCAAACTTCACGACAGATCTCTGTCGCCCCAGCCCGCGCTGTTCTTCGCTAAAGTACCATGCCGCAATTGCGCGCGCAATATCAGTTTTTGATTTTCTGGAAGCGGCAATCGACGAGACGGCTCGCCGGCTGCCGGCCGACGCGCGGCAAAGGCACTCGTCTATTCCTTAAGTTGGATGAAAAACGCCATGTTATTGCAGGGCTGCATACTCGTCCAATAAGTGCATAGAATCTCGTATAGTGCGAGTAAGATTTTGCGCTGTCTGTTTTATGTTTAGCAAAGATATAGTTTGCATAATCTGGTCTAATCCCTGCTCTATTAAAATAAAGTTGCACGTAAATGACGTAGATATGCTTGAGCTGGGTTTCTTTACGCTGAGCGGGTAAAAGCGACCGTTCACCGTTCAACTATTTTCAAAATGAATAAAATGAGCGATAAAGAGAATATAAACCTTAATAAACTCGCGTATCGCACGGGCGCGGGTTATTAATGGGTTGTAGGCCTTTTACAGAAAGGATTCCAGCAATGTCTAAGCCTCTTGGCAAGCCCGATCGTATCGTCGTCGCCCTTGGCGGCAACGCCCTCGGCAACAACCCCGTTGAGCAGATCGAGGCCGTGAGCAACACCGCTCACGCTCTCCTCGGCCTGATCGAGCAGGGCAACGAGATCATCATCACCCACGGCAACGGCCCGCAGGTTGGCATGATCCAGAACGCCTTCGCCGCTGCCCACGACGCCATCGGCACCCCCGAGATGCCGCTGCCCGAGTGCGGCGCCATGTCCCAGGGCTACATCGGTTATCACCTGCAGCAGGGCATCGGCCGCGAGATGCACAAGCGCTATAAGCGCTGGCACGCCGCCACCGTCGTCACCCAGATCGAGTGCGACCCGGACGATCCCGCGTTCAAGAACCCGACCAAGCCGATCGGCCCCTTCTACACTGAGGAGCAGGCCAAGGAGTTCATGGCCGAGGATCCCTCCAAGGTCTTCGTCGAGGATTCCGGTCGCGGCTGGCGTCGCGTCGTCGCTTCCCCCGATCCCAAGAAGATCGTCGAGGCTGACTCCATCCTCAACCTGCTCGATAACGAGTTCATCGTCATCGCCTGCGGTGGCGGCGGCATCCCCGTCGTCCGCGACTACGAGAACAAGGGCTGCTACAAGGGCGTTCCCGCCGTCATCGACAAGGACCTGGGCGGCGAGCTGCTGGCCGAGGACTGCGACGCCGACGTTCTGTTCCTGCTGACCGCCGTTGAGCATGTCGCCATCAACTTTGGCAAGCCCAACCAGGAGGAGCTCGAGGACATCACCGCCGACGAGGCCGAGCGCCTGGCCGACGAGGGTCAGTTCGGCAAGGGTTCCATGGAGCCCAAGGTCCGCGCTGCCATCAAGTTCGCCCGTTCCCGCAAGGGCCGCACCTGCATCATCGGCGCCCTGGACAAGGCCGCCGAGACCATGGCCGGCCTTTCCGGTACCCGCATCCACGAGTAGTCTCTACTCTGTTGCCTCTCTCGTGGGCGCCAGGCAAGACGCCCACAAACTAGCCTCTCTTCATGAGCCCCGCAGTCCGCTCCGACTGCGGGGCTTTTGCTATTCACCTAGTCATTGGGAACCCGGCACTTGGGGACGTTCCTTTCCTGCCGGCAGCTTGGGACAGTCCTTAAAGGCTGTCCCCAACGACCACTCATTTAAGTCTGTCCCCAATGACTAGTAGTAGGCCCACATGGCTTCGACTTCGTTAAGGACCTCTACGACGCCCCAGCGGCGGGCGCTGCGGATGGCCGAGTTGGGGTCGTAGACGCCAATCTGGTCGGCGTCGTCAATACCGTAAAGCACAATGTAGTGGCCCACGTTGGTAAAGGTGCCCGGCCGAACGGCGGCGATGACGGGCGCTCCCGAACGCAGCGCCTGAGTCATCGAGTCGCGATCGTTATGGAGCTCCGTTCCGTTAAGTCCCAACTGCCACGCGCCGCTCGTCATAAACGACCATTCGGTTGCACCGGTGGGGGCGTAATTGCCCACCTCGGAAAGCGCGCACATATCGACGGGGGTCATATCGGTGCGTCCCGTCTTAAAGATATAGACCATGGTGAGGCACGTAGGCCCGCAGGCATTTTGGCGGATGGTGCCGCCGGCGTAAGGCAGCTCCGACCACGCGGGGTCGATTTGATAGATATGGGGCATCGTGCCGGCTTGCCATTGCGAGCGCGGGGTCGAAAAGGCGAAAGAATAACCGGGCGCGACGGGGGCCTTGAGCAGCTTGTCCTCGGCGGTGGGCTCGAGACCGGCCGAGCCGTGGGACATACAGGAGCTCATAAACACAAAGACCAGACAGGTGAGGATAGAGCACAGTGCGAGGCGAAGTCGACGAGCCGGCAGGGCGGGGGCATTCACGTGCGATGTCGAGCGGTAGGGCTTGCCGTCGCGTCCACCTTGGGGATGCGAAAAGAAGCGGTTGATATGGATGCCGGGCTGACGTGCGCCGTTGCGGCGCAGTTGCGGAACCTCGGCTTGATGCTGTCGAGTGCGCGCGCCTAAGCGGCTGTCTTGCTGCGCGCTTGTGCCCGTGCGCGGACGGCCACTTTGCCGTGTTTTGCTTGCCTGCTGCCGAGACGAAGGCCTGGGTTGCTCTTGAGGACGTTGCGGATTGCTGCTTGTGGCACTTCCGGGCGTCGGCGTGGTACGGCCAGCAAGGCGAACGCTTTGTCGCCGTTGATCACCGTCGTTGTATCCGTATGCCATTCGTACCGCCTTGTCTCATGTATAACCTGTCTATCCTACAAAAAAGATGTGCAACAAATGGGTCTGCGCGTCAAAAGCTCGGTAAACGGTACGAAAGGCGCAAAACACACGGCCTCAAAAACATCTCTATATGCGTCCGATGAACGTACGCCCGTCGGACGGGCGGCAACAATGAACGGCAAACCGTGCCGTTCGTCCCAAAAACGGCGCCGCTCATATGCGAGTTCGGCCTTCGGTCGAGCCATGGGCGGCCATGCTGCGCCAAGGCCGTATCTTAAAGCCACGAAATAAAAGAGCGCGGCAAAACAGACCGCGCAAGGGGTGACGTCAAGGGGCGTCAAAAAGGAAAGGAGGGGAACAATGGCGGACAAGAACGCAGAAGTTGCAGTCGAGGATAACGGCGGTATGAAGAAAACGCTTTCGCTCTGGAACTTCTTCACCATCGGTTTCGGTGCCATCATCGGCACCGGTTGGGTTCTGCAGGTCGGCGACTGGATGGTCGTGGGCGGCGGTCCCGTTCCCGCTATGATCGCATTCCTCTTGGGTGCAATCTTCCTCGTGCCCGTCGGAGCTGTTTTC
Organism: uncultured Collinsella sp.; assembly: GCA_900551815.1. Lineage (GTDB taxonomy): Bacteria > Actinomycetota > Coriobacteriia > Coriobacteriales > Coriobacteriaceae > Collinsella. Next base: position 6,420 of record URXE01000058.1, on the reverse strand, counting down.
GGTGAGCTCACGGCCGCTATCCCCATCTCGGGCGGCATCGTCGAGTATGTCGATCGTAGCTTTGGCCGTACGCTGAGCTACATCACCGGATGGCTTTTGGCTCTGGGCAACGGCATCCTGTGCCCGTGGGAGGCCATCGCCATTTCGACCCTAGTGTCCGAGATGTTCGGCAGCCTGCCCGGCCTTGAGTGGCTGCGCGCCGTCAAGCTCTACACCATCCTGGGCGCCGACGTTTACCTGTTCCCGACGCTGATCGCGCTCGGCTTCGCAGCCTACGTCATCTTCCTCAACTTCCGCGGTGCCAGCTCGGCCGCCAAGCTCCAGGCCTTCCTGACCAAGGCTCTGCTCTGCGGCATGCTGCTCGCCATGGGCGTCTCGCTGTTCACCGGCTCGCCGGACAATGCCATGCCCGTGTTCTCCCAGGTCACCGGCGCTGGCGGCGGCAAGGCCGCTACCGAGGGCGCCAGCCTGTTCGCCGGCATCGTGTCGGTCCTGGTTCTGACCCCGTTCTTCTACGCCGGTTTCGACACCATTCCTCAGCAGGCTGAGGAAGCAGCCGAGGGCCTCAACTGGAACAAGTTCGGCAAGATTATCTCCCTGGCCCTGCTGGCCGCCGGCGGCTTCTACATGGTCTGCATCTACTCGTTCGGCACCATCCTCGACTGGCATGAGTTTGTTAAGAGCCCGGTTCCCGCGCTTGCCTGCCTCAAGGGTATCAACATGCTCCTGTACCTGGCCATGCTCGTCATCGCCACGCTTGGACCCATGGGCCCGATGAACTCCTTCTACGGCGCCACGAGCCGCATCATGCTCGCCATGGGCCGCAAGGGCCAACTGCCCGAGAAGTTCGCCGAGGTCGACCCCAAGTCCGGCGCTCCCAAGCTCGCCTGCGTCGTTCTGGGCGTTATCACCGTCATCGGTCCGTTCCTGGGCAAGAACATGCTCATTCCTCTGACCAACGTGTCGGCTCTCGCCTTCATCTTCTCCTGCGGTATGGTCGCCCTCGCCTGCCTGCGCATGCGCTTCACCGAGCCCGACCTGCCTCGTCCCTACGAGGTGCCCGGCGGCAAGTTTGGCATCGGCCTCGCTATCGCTGCCTGCGCCATCATCATCGGCCTGCTCGTGATCCCGTTCTCTCCCGCCTCCCTCAACATGGTGGAGTGGAGCATCGTGATCGGCTGGTTGGCTATTGGCCTGGCCCTCATGGCTTTCACCAATTCCCGCAAAAAGTAACGCCTAGTCGGGGCGGACCAGGTACGCGGGGCCCTCTCTTCCGCGCACCGAACCCGGCATCACCTGGGTAGCTTTGTGAGGCCGCGACCCAACACGGCCTCGCCCACATATATGGATCCATAAGGAGGAACCATGTCCACTAAGTATGCAATCGTTGGCGGCAAGCTCATCGACGGTACCGGTGCCGAGCCGGTCGAGAACTCCCTCGTTCTCGTCGACGACAACGGCAAGATCGAGTACGCCGGCACTATGCAGGACCTTCCCGAGGGCGTTGAGGTTATCGATGCCGCCGGCAAGACCGTCCTTCCCGGCCTGATCGACACCCACCTGCACTTCTCGGGCAACCTGACCGACGATGACACCGATTGGGTCATGCAGCCGCTCCTCGAGAAGCAGGCCGTCGCCGTCAAGCAGGCCTACGACTGCCTCACCCACGGCCTCACCACCGTCTGCGAGATCGGCCGCTTTGGTATCCAGATCCGTGACTGCATCGACAAGGGCGTCTTTAAGGGCCCGCGCGTTCTGGCCACCGGCCTCGGCTTCTGCCGCGTTGCCGGCCACGGTGACTCCCACCACTGCACCCAGGAGCTCAACAAGGAATCCCATCCCTGGGGCGACCAGGTCGACGGTCCTTGGGATCTGCGCAAGGCCGTCCGTCGTCGCCTGCGCGAGAACCCCGATGCCATCAAGATCTGGGCTACCGGTGGCGGCATCTGGCGCTGGGACTCCGGTCGCGACCAGCACTACTGCTCCGAGGAGATCCAGGCCGTGGTCGACGAGGCAAAGATGGTCGGCATCCCCGTGTGGAGCCACTGCTACAACAACCACGCCGCTGCCTACGATTCCGTTCGCTTTGGCTGCGAGCAGCTGATTCACGGTTTCGATATCGATGAGCGCACCATGGACCTCATGGCCGAGCAGGGCACCTTCTTCACCCCGACGATCGCCTTCCTGCCCACCTGGTACGCCACCTATCCGCCCGTCTACGTCCCCGAGCTGCACGACAAGTACGAGGGCACCCTGGTCGAGAAGGAGCTGCAGCGCAACTACGACTGCCTGCGCGAGGCCAAGAAGCGCGGCGTCGTCATGACGATCGGCTCCGACTCCTTCTCCTTCGTCACCCCGTACGGCACCTGCTCCATCGAGGAGATGTACGAGTTCGTCGACAAGATCGGCTTCACCCCGGTCGAGACCATCACCTGCGCCACCCTCAACGGTGCCAAGATGTGCCACATCGAGGACGAGACCGGTTCCATCGAGGCCGGCAAGTGCGCCGACCTGCTGGTCGTCAACGGTGACGTCGCCGCCGACATCCACGTGCTCAACACCGACAACATGGACGTCATCATGAAGGACGGCTGGATCGTCGAGGCTGGCACCTTTGGCGAGGCCAACAAATACAGCGCCTAAACTACCGTTCATCGACGACTGGATGTAAAACACAGTATTTGATTGCATAATGCAATGGAGAGGGTCGCTTGCGGCCCTCTTTATTGCTATGGGTGCGATAGATAAAAGGGGATGACGGTGGTTTTAAACAGGCTGATTCTGGGCAAGAGCTACAACTCTACCAAGGTCTTTCGCACGGCACAGCACGTGGTCCAGGCCATCCTGCTCGGTGTTGTCGTTCCGGCGCTTATCCTGCTGCTTATCTGGGATTTAACCGATAACCCCAATCCCGTTCCGGGCGTTGTCGTTATTGCCGGCATGGTCATGCTGTGCTTCTTTTTCTCGTATGTCTTTGTGGTCCCCGACGACCTCACATCGAGCGCAACCGACCGTACGCTCGCCATCGCATCAAAAATATTCGCCTACACGTCGCGCGGCCTTACGCCCGAAGCGGCCCTGGGCGCCTCTAAAATTATCCTGTCCGAGACCATCGCCTCTGCCATCTGCTTTACCGACGGCAAGCAGGTGTTGGCAAGCTGGGGCGAGGACTCGGCAAGGTGCCCCGCCGGCACCCCGGTCGTGCTCAAGACCACGCTCAGTGTGATTGAGACGGGCGAGCAGAGCGTGTTTTCGCGTGACACCTCCAATGAGACGGGCGGCTATTTTCCCCGCCTGCGCGCCGGCATCGTCGCGCCGCTTACCGTGCGCGGGCATTGCGTGGGCACACTCGAGCTGTATTACCCTCGCCTGAGCAGCATCGATATGCGCCAGACGGCGTTGGCCTCGGGTTTTGCCGACCTAATTTCCACGCAGCTCGCCAGCTTTGAGCTCGAGCGCCAGGACGAGCTCACAGCCCGCGTTGAGCTTCGCGCCCTGCAGTCGCAGGTCGACCCGCATTTTCTATTCAATACCATTAGCACGATCGTGTCGCTCGTTCGAACCGAGCCCGACAAGGCGCGATCGCTGCTGATCGACTTTTCCAACTACTATCGTCAGACGCTTTCTGATTCCGATACGCTCACCACGCTCGAGCACGAGGTGGAACAGGGCACTCGTTATATCAATCTTATGCAGGCCCGGTATGGCGACGGCCGTTTGCGCGTTTCGGTCGACATCGACTTTGAGGTGCGCGACAGCCTGGTACCGCCGTTTATCTTGCAGCCGCTGCTCGAAAACTGCATCAAGCATGCGCAGCGCGAGACCGAGCCGCTTTCTATTCGTGTTAGGGCTTTTGAGACCGATGACGGCTTGGAGATCATCGTCGAAGATGACGGCATCGGGATGAGCGAAGAAGTCTGCGCGCATCTGTTTGAGCAGCATCGCCGAGAGGAGCCCGAGAGCATTACCGCCGACGGCTCCATCAAGCGAGGTTGCGGCCTGGCGCTCTTCAACGTGCTTCAGCGAATCCATTTCTTTTACGGAGAAGATTCTGGCATGCGCGTGAAGTCCCAGGAGGGCGTGGGAACGCAGGTCATCGTAGAGTTGAACGGCGAGCCGCATGAGCCGGCGCCGCTAACGGTGTAGCACGCGGTTGGATTGAGAGAAAAAGAGGGGAAGCGCATATGTCCGAAGGCTGGAACATCTTGGTGGTTGATGACGAGCCTCCCATTAGGGCTGAGCTACGCTATCTGTTGGAAAAGGATACGCGTGTGGGTCAGATTGCCGAGGCGGGCAATGTCACCGAAGCCGTGGAGTCGATTCTGTCGAACAAGCCCGACGTGCTGTTTTTAGACATTACCATGCCCGGTCGCTCGGGAATTGAGCTTGCCGAGACGCTGCAGAACCTAAAGACGCCGCCGGTCGTGGTGTTTGTGACGGCATTTGCCGAGTATGCGGCCGATGCCTATAACCTCGATGCTGTCGATTACATCGTCAAGCCGGTCGAGGATGCCCGCTTGTCAAAGGCGCTCGACAAGATCGAGACTGCCCTGGGCGCTCGCCGTGTCGTCCATGCTCCGCGCCAGCCTTTGCGCCTGACGGTGGATCGCGGGGGCAAAAAGGTGTTCATTCCCGTGGCGGATGTCTGCTACTTTGAGGCGCGCGCCGATTTTTGCAACGCCGTCTGCGCCGAGGGGACGTACCTGATCAATGAGTCGATTTCCTCGCTCGAGCGTCGCCTGGCCTCCGAGGGCTTTATCCGCGTCCACCGCAGCTATCTGGTCAATTTGGAAGACGTGCACAATGTCGAGATCGGCTCCACGGGCCTGATGGAGCTCAGGCTCGACCGTGTGAGCTCGACGGTGCCCGTGTCCCGTCGTCGCGCTGCCGAGGTCAAATCGCACTTGGGGCTAGCGTAAGGGTCGGTGTGCCATCGTTTGCCGTTGCAGGTTTGGCATGACTGTGCGGTGGGCATAATGGATTGCATCGAATGAAATCGAAAGGATTATTATGCCCGCGCTCATTACGCATCATCTGTTTGGCGAGGAAAGCATCGACCGTCTTCCGCAGGGCGTTATTACGTCCGACGAGGAGCGCATCGCCTTTATCCTGGGAAACCAAGGTCCCGACCCGTTTTTCTTCCACATGCTCACGCCGCGCATCTCCGACTGCATGTCGCTTGCTCAGGTCATGCACCGCTCGCGCATGTCGCGCCAATTCTCGTGCCTGCGCGACGGCGTGTCGCACCTGCAGCCGCGCGATGCCAATCTGGGTCGCGCCTTTGCGCTGGGCCTGCTGTCGCACTATGTGCTCGATCGCAATGCCCACCCCTTTGTCTACGAGCAGCAGTTTGGCATTGTCGAGTCCGATCCCGAGCTCGAGGCTTCGGGCAGTCAAGTTCATGCCGTGCTCGAAAGCGACCTGGACGTGTTGATGCTGCAGCTCAAGCGCGATGGGGCTACGGTCGAGGATTATCCTCCGGCGGGCGAGATCGTCACCACCGACCGCATCAATCGCGTTGCCGGCGTGCTGATGAGCTACGTCGCCGGGCGCGTGTACGGTATCGACATCCCGGCGGGGGAGTACGCTGGCGCCGTCTCGGACATGCAGATGCTCTACCGCACTATCGAGCCGGCCGGTTCGGCCAAGACGCGCGCGATTGCCCTGCTCGAGGGCTTGGTGCACGATTATTCGCTGCTCGACGGCCTTGCGCACCGCGTGACGACCGAGCTGCCCGAGCGTACCGGCAACCTGGGCCACTTGGCATGGAAGAACCCCTTTACCGATGAAGTCTCGACCGAGAGCTTCCCCGAGGTCTTTGACTGCGCGCTGCTCGATTACGAGTGCACGGTTGCCCGCTTTATCGAGACCGGCGATATGGAAGCCGTGACCAACCACGTCAATTACAGCGGTCGCGTGCTCGGCGCCGACGAAGAGTTCGACCGCGAGGAGTAGCAAGCTGCCTCGCCCATACTCTCCAATAAGTTGCGGTGGAATAGTTCCTGAATGAAGCCCCCGGAGGGCTAAGCGTGAACTATTTCACCGCAACTGCGTTGATGGGATGGCGTTTCGCCCTGCGTGTCCGTATGACCGCTCCTGTCCCTTTGCCGAATCCTTACCGGCGCTTCTGGACAATTGGGGTACGATGAACTAACTGCATATTGGGCGAATACGAAAGGGCCCTGTCCATGAAATACACCAAGCTCGAGCGTAACTGGGTTATGTACGATGTGGGCAATTCGGCCCTCGTGTTGCTCAATACCTCGGTGGTGCCCATCTACTTTAACGCCATCAATACCGGTGCTTCCTCGGCAGACCTGGTGGTCGCTTGGGGCAACGCGCAGACGATCGCCTCGCTGGTCATTGCCATGCTCATGCCCATTCTGGGCGCGCTTGCCGATTACGCCGGCAACAAGATCA
>URXE01000057.1 GCA_900551815.1 uncultured Collinsella sp. | reverse complement strand
TTCATCTCGGCCTCGATTGCGGGGAAGTCGTCCTCGCTGATCTTGACGCCCTCGGGCAGGTCGACGTCGTAGTAAAAGCCGTTGTCGGTCGCGGGGCCGTAGGCAAAGTCGGCCTCGGGATAGAGACGCTTGATGGCCTGCGCCATGATGTGCGCGGCGGAGTGGCGGATGACGTGCGTGACCTCGTCCTGCGGGAGCTCGGCCACCGAACCGTCATTGTAGAGTGCCTTCATGGGTATGTTTTCTCCTCTCGGATGCCTGATGCAAGTGCGTGCGATGCGCTCGGCGTTTTTGACTTGCATCATTATAGGCAGGTTGCCTTGGTATACAAGCGCCCGCCGCACCTTAATGGCACGGCGGGCGATTTTCTACGCATGCTTCATCGTGTGGGGGCGGGGTGTGGCGCGCGTACTTGCGGCGCGCCCGTGGCGCGGGGCGTTTGCGCGGGATACCCGCGGTGCGCCCGTGGCTTGCGGCCGGCCCGGCGATGGATGCGTTACTGAATGCGAGTTCGGCAGTAGGGGCAGACCTTCCAGTGCGCGTCGAGCGGGCGATGGCAGCTGGGGCACACGTTGCGAACCTGGGTGTCGCACACGGGGCAGACGACAAAGTCCTTCTCGATGGGGGCGCCGCACTGCGGGCAGGTGCCGTACTGGGCAAGCTGGCGCTCGCGCAGGGCCATGTCCAGCTCCTGCTCCTCGCGGTCGGCCGCGTAGGAGTGCGGACGCAGAACCAGGTAGGCGATGAGACCCACAAACGGGATGAGGGCGATGATGCCCCATGCCACGTAGGCGCTGGCGCCACGGCGGCGAGCGTCGATGAACACATAGACGACCGACAGCACGTACAGGGCGATGATAAAGCCCACGAAGGCATAGATAACGCCCATAAGCTGCGGCGACATGAGCTCGTTGATGTATTTGGACATTGAGGTGTACCTTTCGGAATAATTACAGTCCGGTCAAGTTTACCACGGGGTTTGTTTATATGGGACCAAGGCTGGGTACGGGGCTGGCGCGGACACAAACATCTCAATCTGTAACAGGTGGGAGCGGAATCCGGGTCTAGATGTTACAGATCGAGACAAACGGATGTGCCGCCGAGCAAACGTCTCGATCTGTAACACGTAGGACCGTAATTCCCCTCTTACTGTTACAGATCAAGACGAACGGACAGACCGCAAGTCAAATGTCTCGAACTGTAACAACTAGGGGTCAGAAACCCTTCCATCTGTTACAGATCAAGACAAAGGAAAACGTCCAATCTCAATATCTCAATCTGTAACAACAACTCGGCAAAAACAGGTCCAACCGTTACAGATTTAGACATTCGAAACCGACTGATAGGTTCATCTAAATCTGCCACTATTAACCGCGCCCGTTTTACCTGCTGGTTTGTTGGGAAATATCCCAAATGCGTCGCAAACGGAACGCGCCACCTGCTCACGGGAGGGACGAATATAATGTCGCCCCGACACGCCCGGCAGGGAGTGTCCCATGAGCATTTCCATGAGGTCCCAGGGCATGTGCAGCTCCATCTCGCAGATGGTTCGCCACGAGTTGCGAAGGTTCGACCACGGGATGTGTTCGATACCCTCGGCTGCGCACCACTTCTTCCATCTATGATTGCACATCCCTCGGTTCATGGGCAGTCCGTCCTCGCGATTTGCTAGCCACTCGGAGCCTGCCGCGCGGCGCTCGCCTGCAATTTCGAGCAGGCGCCCGGCGGCATCCGGCAGCATCACGACTGTTCGCATTGACTTCCGCGTCTTGAGTACGCCGTCCGCCGTGGGCTCGATGCCCGCTTGCTCCATCTGGCGCACAAGGTCGACCGTTGCGAGCGTTGTGGATTCCGCCGCGAACGGCAGAACCTCGTCGGTGCAGATGCCCAGCGGCTCGTCTGAGTGACATGATCCAAAGCAAGCCATGATGAACGGCGCCTCGAGCGAGGTTCCGTGCAGGCGGCCCAGAATGTCCTATTCCTCGGCAAACGTGTACAGGCGCTTGGAGCGCTCGCGCGTCTTGCGCGTGGGCATGGTGTATTTCACGGTGGCGGCAAACGGGTCGATGGGCAGCACGACAAAGCCCGACACAGTGCCGTAAATCTTGCGCAAGGTGAGTAGGGCAGTGTCCGCCGTTGCTGCCGGCAAGGTCAGTAGCCATTACCGCAGATGCACGGGGCGCAACTGGTCGACCGGCACTGAGCCCCATGTAGGGCCGACGTAGTTCGCCCACGACCTTGTGACGAGGTTGCGAGTGTTCGGCGCGAGCGTGCCGGCGGCCACCTGCGCCGCCATGGTCGGTTCGAGCCATGTGCCGTACGCCTGAGCGATGGTGGGCACAGGATTGTCGTCGGTTCGCTCGACGTGGATGCGATCGAGCTCGGTGCATGCCTCGCGGTAGGTGCCGTATACCGTCTTAGTCTTACGTTTGCGTCCGCGCGGCGTGTTCTCCTGCCATCGGAGGATGTATTTGTTGCCACGCTTGGCCTCGGTGATTGAGCCCCACGCGCGGCGCCTCTGCTTGCCCGCGCCAAGGTTCCAGCCGTGCGCGGTGGGGTTTCTTTATGTCTGGAGTCGTCAAAGATGCTTTGACGACTTGGTTGGGCTCTAGCGCGGTTTGCTATAGAAGCTTCTGGTCTTCTGGCGCGGGCCTGAGGTCATGGACCTTGGTTATCCTCACGGACTTGTTCTCCCATGCTCCGATCTCGTTCCGTCGTTGACGGAGCAGCAGGTCCGCAATCATGTCGTCCCCGATGCCGAACGTGCGCTCGCGCCTCGCGAGCTGGCCGAGGAAGTCGAAGTCCCCCATGTTCGCCGAGAGCTTCTGGCCGTTCCAGTAGAGTTCCCATTTGCGCTTGTCGCTGTACTCGAGCACTGGTTTCGCGACGTTGAGGTGCTGACCCTTCATGATGACGTCGCGCTCCTGCTCCGTCTCGCACTTGGGCGCCGTCCTGATATCTTCGAAGTCGTCTCGCGAAGATTCGAAGCCGTCGACACCGTCTCCGCTTATCGATAGACCGCCGACCTTCTCGTTATCCACGAGCGCGCCGAACATTGATGAGACGGCGGAGTCGACCTCATTGGAGCCACTGACCTTATAGACGTTCTGCGTGATGTTGATGACTGAGTTGTTGCCAGCGGTTACCGAGATGCCGTCGCCAACGCGCTCGACGCTTTTCGGCGCTCCGTTCTTGCCGAGGAACCGGCGGAGCTCGAGATAGCCCTTGAAGGCGCTCAGCACCGGCTCGAGCTGATCGCTCGTTTGGCTCAGCGCCCCAAGTATGCCTGGCAGGTCTTTTACGACCGCTTGGAGAATGGCTTCCAGGCAGCCGGGGCGAGTTGCGGTTATCTCGACGTCGATGACCGCATTCGGATCAAGCTCTCTTGCCGAAGCCTGCACGGCCCTTGAGTAGCCGAGGAGCGCCGCAGTGAACGTGTCGACTGAGACCCCTCCAAGGTCGCCCTCGAATTTGAAGGTTATTGTTTTACGCTCCATCACATGTCTCCACATCCGAATCACCTCGGTGGATGATTCTATCCTCTCGTTGGGATGCTAATAAACGAAGAAAGGCGACTGTCCTCGGGGACAGCCGCCTTTCCTCCGGACGCTGGCCCCGTGGGGTCCCCGCGTCAATACCGCTGTCCAAATTACCGTTTGCCGTCGGCGCGGTCAAGCCGTCACCCAATTTCGCGACCCCACGAAAATGGGGAACAACTGGCGTTTTGATGGGCCCCTACGCCCGTCACGCCTTGCCGTTCAGGCGCTTCGCCATGCGCTCGAAGTCGTTCTCGTAGGTCTTGTCCTGGAGTTTCTGGAACTCGTGGAAGCGCTCCTTGGCGATCTTGTCCGCCGTCTTCTTGTTGCGGTTGCCGAGGCCCTTGAGCACCTCGCGCCCGCTGAATGTCAGGAAGCCGTCGAGCAGGAGCTCGCAGTCCTCCATGCTCGTAAGGACGTGCCGCTCGGCCCTGTCCTCGAGCGTGTCGAGCAGCATCGTGACGAGGCGGTTCAGCTGCCTGATCTCGTCCTCGGACAGGTAGTTCTTGGCCACGGTGACGTCCGTGGAGTGGATGCGGCCCTCGGGGCCTCCCCTCCACGACGTGAGCCCCATGTTGGGCTTGGATGGGTCGGAGCGCCCCTGGACGATCTCGGCCGCGGTGTGCCCGGTGACGGCGTAGTGCATCTTGTTCTGGACCGCGGCGTAGAAGTTCTTGGCCATAGTCGAGTCCCTGTCGTAGTCGAAGCTGCACTCCTGGAAGATGTCGGTGATCTTGAGCCACACGCGCCGCTCGCTCGCGCGGATGTCGCGGATGCGGGCGAGCAGCTCGTCGAAGTAGTCCTTGCCGAAGGGCCGGCCGTTCTTGAGCATGTCGTCGTTGAGGACGAAGCCCTTGGTGATGTACTCCTTGAGGGTCGCCGTCGCCCATTGACGGAAGCGGGTCGCGCGCAGCGAGTTCACGCGGTATCCGACGGCGATGATGGCATCGAGCGCGTAGAAGTCGACCGTATATGTCTTGCCATCTGAGGCAGTTGTTGCAATTTTTGCAACAACTGAGTCTCGGGCAAGCTCACCCTCTTCGAAGATGTTCTTCATGTGGCGCGAGATGGTCGACTTGTCCCTGTCGAACAGCTCGGCGATTTCCTTCTGGGGCATCCAAAGCGTTTCGTTCATGTAGCGCACCTGCACCGGCACATTTGTCCCCTCGGACTGGTACAGGACGATCTCGGCCTGGATAGGGTCTTCCATATATCTTCCTTTCCGTTGAATGCCTACGCGGACCTTACTTGATCCGCTTCCAGCCCTTCGCCTTCAGGCGCTGCAACCTGAGCTTTGGACAACTCGGCCTGGTCGCGTGCCGTCTCCAGGATCCTCGAGCGTCTCTTCTCGGTGCTCTGCCGGTAGCAAGTGATCAGCTCACCCTCCGCGCCTGCCGGCACCGTCGGCTTGCCCTCGGGTTGCTCCTCATACCATCCGAGCAGGTCGTTGGGGTCGGTGTTGAATACTTCGCAGAGCGCACCAACGAGCTCTGCGTTCGGATAGCTCTCCTCGCGCTCCCAAGATTGAATAGTTCGGAATGACTTGCCGACTTTTTGTGCAAGCTCCTTTTGGTTTAGCCCCAGGGCTTCTCGGCGCTCTCGTAGACGAAGGTTCATCCTCACTCCTTTCTTTACGTTAAGTGAATAGTAAACAAAAAAATGTCTTTACGCAAAAAAATGTTTCTTATTTGATTGACAGGGACATAAAACTATTCATAATGAAATTCGATAGACAGAAAAACGTCTCTGAGGAGGAACGAATGGATTTCAGCAAGGAACTGGCGGGGATATCCGCGCCGCACGCGCCCAAGCTGACCTTTCTCAGGCTGAGGTCGCTTCCAAGGTCGGAGTGAACGTCAGCACTTTCGCGAAGTACGTGAGTGGCGATAACATTCCTGGAGCCGACAAGCTCTTGGCTATCTCGCAGGTTCTTGGTTGTCCGCCCAACGACCTGATGGGCTGGAACACGAACGAGGCCGCATAGGGATGGAGGAAGAGGAATGACTGGGGGAGCTACGAGCTGCCCGACGACATCACGACCCTGGGCGGCATGGTGATCTTTGTGTTAATAAACACGGATATTTGGGGTGTACGTCCGCGTGGCTTTCGTATCCCTAAATTATCCCAAGTGCGTGTTCTAACCCGTTTTTACGCGCTTGTGCCGTTGTTGCCGTACTTAAACCCGCAGGTAAGCAGTGTGTTCGATTTTGTCGTTCTTACTGGTCAGTACTGTAACATCTAGACCCCAAAACATTCCCCAGATGTTACAGATCGAGACAGAAGAATCTCTCCCCGGCTTCAATCTCAATCTGTAACAACTGGAACACAAATCCTCAGCTTACTGTTACAGAACGAGACAAACCTCCGATATCAAAGCCGGCAGGCAAGGTTGTCTACCTTGTTGAGTCTCCCCTCGCCTGCCGTTGGCGGGTGTTGTGGGGCTGTTCGCCGCATTGCCGCTGTATCGGATGTGCGCACACCGTAGGATAGTTCTATTGACAGCCTGTCAACTCGTCTGGGAGGCACTGTGACGGAAACGTTTGATATCGCGATTGTGGGCGCGGGCATCACCGGATGTGCCATCGCGCGGCAGCTCGCGCGCTATGACTTGTCCATTTGCGTGGTCGAGGCGGCCAACGATATCGCCCTAGGCGCTTCGAAGGCCAACGGCGGCCTGGTGCACGCCGGCTACGATCCGGCGCCGGGCACGGTAAAGGCGCAGGTCAACGCCCGTGGTTGCGAGCTATATGGTACCTGGGCCCAAGAGCTGGGCTTTTTGTTCCACCGCACCGGATCCATGGTGCTGGGCTTTAACGACGAGGACCGTGCGCACCTGGAGAAGCTGCGCCAGAATGGCCTGGCCAACGGCGTGCCCGAGCTGTCGATTATCGGCCCCGAGCGCATCCGCGAGCTGGAACCGCGTGCGAGTGCCAAGGCGACGTGCGCGCTGTGGTGCCCCTCGACCGGTTTTGTCGATCCGTTTGAGGTCGCCATCGCCGCGTTGGAGAACGCGATCGCCAACGGCGCGACGTTTATGCGGTCCGCGCCGGTGGAAGCGATTGAGGTTGCTGGCGGCGAGGCTACCGACGGGGCTGCGCGCTTTACGCTGGTGACGCCTGCCGGCGATGTGCGCTGCCGCTACCTGATCAACGCCGCGGGCAACGGTGCCGCAGACATCTCGCATATGGCCGGCGCCGAGGAGTTCCAGATGGTCTGGCGCCAGGGAAACATCGTGGTACTGGACAAGGAGCCGCGCACGCTGATGCCGCTCTACCCCGTGCCAACGCCGGTGTCCAAGGGCGTTATCATCACGGGTACCGTGCACGGCAACACAGTGATCACCGCGACCGCTGCCGTTCGCGAGCCGGGCGACACACAGACTTATGCGAGCGATGTGAACGCGTTGCTAACAGGGGCGCGCAAGCTGGTACCCGATCTGGACACGCGCCGCGTGGTGCGCGCGTTTGCCGGCGGGCGTCCGGTCATTCAGGGGACGAACGACTTCTTTATTGGGCAGTCCGCCGTGGTGCCAGGGCTGTTTCAGGCGGCGGGCATACAATCGCCGGGAGTGGCGAGCGCGCCGGCCATTGCCGAGCGCATGGAGCACGTGATGCGCGAGGCGGGCGTTGCTTTGCGCGAGCGGGCCGATTGGGATCCGATTCGCCGCGCGCCGAACGACTTCGACCGTGCGCCGCTTGCGCGCAAGGAGGAGCTAATCGAGTCCGACCCTGCATGGGGGCAGATCGTCTGCCGCTGCGAGACGGTGCCCGAAGCCGAGATTGTGGCCGCGATTCGACGCCGCCCGGGTGCGGTTTCGGTCGAGGGTGTCAAACGTCGCTGCCGCGCCGGCATGGGTCGGTGCCAAAGTGGTTTTTGTCAGAGCCGCGTGGTGGCAATCTTAGCGCGCGAGCTGGGCTGCGACCCCAGCGAAGTGCTGTTGGAGGATGCCGGTTCTTGGCTGGTCGAGGGACCGCTGAAGGGGGTGCGCTAGGATGGCGGAATTCAAATCGAGCGCGATTGATAGCGATGCCGTTGTGGCAGTACCCACGCAGGCCTTCGACGTGGTCGTTATCGGCGGCGGACCTGCTGGCATGGCAGCCGCACTTGCCGCGCATAAGGCCGGCGCGCGTGTGGCCATCGTGGAGCGCGAACAGCACCTGGGCGGAATACTCCGCCAGTGCATTCACCCCGGCTTTGGACTATCGCACTTTAAGCAGGAGCTCACCGGCCCCGAGTATGCGCAGCGCTTTATCGACCAGGTGCGCGCGTCCGACATTGCGCTGTTCTTGGACAGCATGGTGCTTGAGATTGATTCGGGCGAGTCCACGGAAACGCCCCGGTCCACACCGTCACGCTCATGAGCCCCACCGGCATGTTGCAGCTCACCGGACGGGCGGTCGTCCTTGCCATGGGCTGCCGTGAGCGCACCCGTAGCGAGATCAAGATTCCCGGTAGCCGTCCCGCCGGTGTGTTTACGGCCGGCCTGGCGCAGCGATACATCAATATCGAGAATCTCAAGCCCGGCTCACGCGCCGTCATTTTGGGCTCGGGCGATATCGGGCTAATCATGGCGCGCCGCTGCACGCTCGAGGGGATTTCGGTCGAGGGCGTGTACGAACTCATGCCGTACGCCAACGGCCTGCGCCGCAACGTTAAGAACTGCCTGGACGACTTTGGCATTCCGCTGCATCTGTCGACCACCGTTACGCGCGTGATCGGGCACGATCGCGTGGAGGCCGTCGAAGTGAGCCAGGTCGACGAGCATCTTGCACCCATTCCGGGGACCGAACACGTTGTTCCGTGCGACACGCTGCTGCTTTCGGTGGGCCTGATTCCCGAAAATGAGCTTTCGGCGGGCGCGGGCGTGGAGCTGGACCCCCGTACACGCGGCGCCGTGGTGGACCAGAGTCTGCAGACGGGCGTGCCGGGCATATTTGCCTGCGGCAACGTGCTGCACGTGCACGACTTGGCTGACAACGTGACAGCCGAGTCCGAGCGTGCCGGCGCGGCTGCGGCGGCGTGGGCGTTGGACTGTGGTGCTGAGGCCGATGCGGACGCTTCGGGCCCGAGCTGCCAGCTCACGATCTCCCCCGCCGACATCGCAGGCTACGCACTGCCGGGACGCATTACGACCGTCGGGCTCACTAAGCTCAACTTCCGCGTACGCCGACCGGTCGACGCCGCCCGCGTGCGCATTCTGGCAAGCGACGAGGAACTGTTCGCCGGCAAGGTCCGCCCGTTCAAACCGAGCGTCATGGAAAGCTTCCCGCTGCCGGCAAAGGTGATTCAGCGCGCACTCGACCTGGGTGTTAGCGAGATTGTCCTATCCGTCGATCCCATAGAGGAGGCGTAGGGCCATGAGCACAAACACGATCGAGACACTGCAGTTCAACTGCACCACCTGCCCCTCCGAGTGCCTCCTGACCGTGGAGGTCGAGCGCAGCGCAGACGGCGCCGTGGTAGAGATACGCTCCGTAACCGGCAACAGCTGCCCGCGCGGCGATACGTTCGCACATCAGGAGCTCACCTGCCCCATGCGCGTGCTCACCACCACTGTGGCCGTATCCGGTGGCGATGAGGCGCTGTTGCCCGTGCGCACGGCCGAAGCCATCCCGCTCGAACTCCACGCCCAGGCGATGGACCTCATCCGCGGCCTAGTGGTCAAAGCCCCTATCCGCATGGGCGACGTCGTGCTGAAGGACCTCCTCAACACGGGCATCGACCTCATCGCCAGCATGGACATCGGCCCAGCCTAAGTAGCTCATTTGGGACGAGGCTCTTTAGCTACCCCGCCATCCACCCCGCCCCTCCTCAATTGCGGTGAAATAGTTCCTGATTTCCGCCAAAACCCCGGCATCCAGGAGCTATTCCACCGCAACTACCCTTGGAATCGGTATTTAGCTTGTGCCTACTTTAGTGCCATTTCAAAACTATGCCGGATTACGGGGCTGATTCAGAGACCCCCATCCATACCGGCAATTTTCGATTGTTAATAAGCCCTCTACCTGCGGTTTTAATTTCGCGATTTTTCCCATGGTCAAGTAATACAGGTCCAGCCCCGTAATCCGCCATACTTTTGAAACCAGCTCATTTGGGACGGACCTCTTATGACTACTTTTGCCCAAACGTAATCATTCGGAACCCAATGATTGCCTAATCCCCGCCCCAGAAAAATCATTCCGCATGTTTGACGCAGCTAAAATAGCCCCGTCCCAAATTGACTACCCTGGCATTGGGGATACCATGGTGGCTACCTAGCGAAAGGACGATGTATGGCACATGTCGATGACCAGCGTGTGGCGCGCGTGCTCGATGCGCTCGAGGCTCAGCACCCCGGCGCGCAGCTGCTTGTAAACGACCCGTGGTCGATCTACTATCTGACCGGCTTTTATGCCGATATGTTCGAGCGTTTTTGTGGCGTGCTGCTCGCGCGCGATACCGAGCCGGTGATCTTGGTCAACGCTCTGCATCAACTGCCCGAGTACGATAATGCCCGCGTGGCCTACCACAACGACACCGACGTCGTGGCCGACGCCATCGCACGCGAGGTCAATCCTGCCAAGCCTCTCGGCATCGACACCGTTATGCGCTCCGGCTTTTTGATGCCTCTTATGGATCGTCACGCCGCGAGCGAGTTTTTCCTAGGCGACTTTGCCGTCACCGCCGCACGCACCCACAAGGACGCCGCAGAGCAGGAGCTCATGTGCATGTCCTCGGCCGCCAACGACGCTGTGATGGCCGACGCCATCAAGCTCGTTCACGAGGGCGTGACGGAGCGCGAAATTGCCGACCAGATGCTCGGCCTGTACCGCAAGCACGACTGCGAGGGCTTTAGCTTTCCGCCCATCGTGAGCTTTGGCGCCAACGCCGGAGACCCGCATCACGAGCCCGACGACACCGTACTCAAGCGCGGCGACGTGGTGCTGTTCGACATTGGCGGGCGTCATCGTAACTACTGCTCGGACATGACGCGCACGTTCTTTTGGGGCGAACCGGACGAGGAGACGGCACGCGTCTACGACATCGTGCGCCGCGCCAACGAGGCTGCCGAGGCGCTCATCGCCCCGGGCGAGCGCATGTGTGACCTGGACCGCGCCGCGCGCGACGTGATTGAGGATGCGGGCTACGGCAAGTACTTCACGCATCGCCTGGGCCACTCGATCGGCCTGCAGGACCACGAGCCGGGCGACGTTTCACTTGTCAACGAGCAGGTCGTAGAGCCGGGCATGACGTTCTCTATCGAGCCGGGCATCTACCTCCCCGACCACACCGGTGTCCGCATCGAAGACCTGGCCCTGGTCACCGAGTCCGGCGTCGAGATCCTCAACGCCTACTCCCACGACCCAGTCCGCCTAGACTAGCCCCTTCCCAATAGCCCCTCAATAAGTTGCGGTGGAATAATTCCCAGATTGGCCCACAGAGGCATAATCCAGGAACTATTTCACCGCAATTGCCAAGGGCCAAGTCGACCAATTTGAAAGTCTGGAGCTGCGCCACGAAAACGGCCTATCTACTACGTTTAACCCGCATGGGTCGACCATGCGGGTCTTTTTTGAAAATTGGCAAGCCTTCTACCTGCGGTTTTGATTTTGCATTTTTCCGCGTGGTCGAGGGTATCCGCTAAAACGTAGTAGATAGGCCCATTTCGTGGCGAACAGCCCAAATTAGCTGCCCGGCAAATGGGGTTAGCGCAGCAGGCCGGCTACTTCGCCGGCCAGGGTGATGGTGCCGGCGGCTACGAAGGGCTCGCCCGCGGCTTCGAAAGCTGCGAGGGCTTCGGATACGCTGGGGTATACACCCGCAAGCTTGTCCGCGTCCACCAGGGCAGCGAGTTCCTCTGCCGGCAGGGCGCGATCAGAATCGGTCTGCGTTACGACTACACGCGGGAAGGCGGGAATCAACACGTCGACGATGCCCGCCACGTCCTTGTCAGCAAGCGCGGCGCACAGCAGCGTGGGGCGATTCTCCACGCACGGGTCGATCCCGTCCAGTGCGCTCACAAAGTTCTCGCAGCTCTGGGGGTTATGACAGGCATCAATCAACTTGAGCGGATCGGTCCCCAGCACATCAAAGCGACCCGGCGTGGGGCAGCCCATAAGCGAAGCGTCGAGCGCATCGTGGTCGAGCTCGCGGCCCAGATAGCCCTCGCAGAGCATAATCGCGCACGCGGCATTCTGCGGCTGGTAGGCGGGCTTGACCATGCTCGACGTATAAATTGCACGCGGCGTGGTGCAGCTAAACTCCACCGTATCGCCCACATGCGCCGGCACCTTGGTCGTGGCGTGGCTCACCACCAGCGGAACCACACCGCACTCGCGACAACGGGCATCCATCACGCGCTGAACGCTCGGCTCATGCGTGCCTTCGCCCAGCACAACCAAGCGTCCGGGCTTGATGACCGCAGCCTTCTCCCCCGCAATGGCCTCGAGCGTGTCGCCCAGGATACGCGTGTGGTCGAGCCCGATGCCGGTGATGGCAACGGCGACGGGGTCGGTCGCACTCGTGGCGTCCCATCGGCCGCCCATGCCAACCTCGAGAACGGCAACGTCCACTGCAGCCTCGGCAAACACCACCAGTGCGGCAGCCGTCAGCAGGTCAAACGGGGTAATGGTATAGGCGTGCTCCCCCGCCGCCACACGACGAGCATTCACGCGATGCCCCGCCTCGACGGCGGCAGAAACGCCACGAGCAAAGGCCTCATCACTCACAACGCGCCCATCGACCTCCATGCGCTCGGGATAGCGCACCAACTGCGGAGACGTATACAGCGCGGTCTTTAACCCCTCACCGCGAAGGATGGCAGCCGAAAAACGCGTGGTCGAAGTCTTGCCGTTGGTGCCGGCGACCTGAATGCAATCGAAATACTCGTCCGGACGTCCCAGCTCATCGAGCATATCGACAACCGTCTCAAGCAGAGGCCCAGCATCCCCAGAAATCCGCCCCGTATCAGCAGCAAGTCCCACAGCCTCACCAAACGAAAGCAACTCAAACGAGAACGGCACAGAATACGACCCAGAACGCTTAGCCATAACCCAAAGTCCCCTCAACATAAAAAGAGGCCCGCAATAAACAACGAGCCCCTCCCATTCAAAATATCAGCCAAACACCGCTTTGCAGCGAGATCAAGGCCACAACCCAGTGGCCCTTTCACGCCAGTTGCAAACAACCACGTAAACGAACTAGGAGCGGCCCGACGCTTTGCTCGATACAAGTTCCGCACGCAAAGGACAGCACTTAATGTGCTGTCCGTCTTGCGCAGGACTGTCCGCAGTAGCGAGCAAAGCGTCGGGACGCGCCCCCGAGTAAACCTTACGAGAAGTCAGCAACCTGAGCAGTCAGCGCCGCCAGGATCTCCTTGAGCTCAGCTGCACGGTCCCTCTTCTTCTGGACCACCGCAGGCGCGGCCTTAGCCACAAAGCCCTCGTTGGCCAGCGTCTTCTCGCAGCCGGCGAGCTCCTTCTGGGCCGCGGCGATCTCCTTCTCCAGGCGTGCCTTCTCGGCCGAAAGATCAACCTTGCCCTCGAGCACCACAAAGACCTCGACGCCGCTGTCGACCACAGCAATGCTCGCAGCCGGCTTCTCAACGTCGGTGCCCATGACCAGCGAGGCGGTATTCGCCAGCGGCTCGATGGTCGAGCGCAGGCCCTCGAGCTTCTCAATGTCCTCGGCACCGGCGCGCACGACCACATCGAGCTCGGCCTTGGGACTCAAGCGATAACGCGAACGGGTGGCGCGGGCAGCAGACACGACGGTTCGGCACAGCTCAAACGCGTGCTCGGCGTCCTCGTCAACATACTTGGCGTAATCGGCGGGCTCGGGCCACTTGGCGATCATGAGCGCCTCGGCGCGGTCAACGTTGCCCTCGGCGTCCAGGTCGAGCACGCTCGCCGGCATGTTGTCCCAGATCTCCTCGGTGACAAACGGCATAAGCGGGTGCATCAGACGAATGGAGGTGTCAAGCACAAAGATCAGGTTGCGCTGGGCCTGCAGACGGCCCTCGCCCTTCAGGCGGGCCTTGGTGACCTCGACGTACCAGTCGCAGACCTCGTTCCAGAAGAACTGCTGCACGCCGCGGGCCATATCGCCAAAGGTGTAGTTCTCAATGCCCTCGGTGACCATCTTCACGGCCTTGGCCAGGCGGCTGAACATCCAGGCGTCGGCCGGCGTCTCCACGACGGGCTCGCCGGGCGTGTAGCCCTCCATGTTCAT
>URXE01000056.1 GCA_900551815.1 uncultured Collinsella sp. | reverse complement strand
ATGATCTCATCGGTGGTAAGCTTAGCCATTTCTAAGTCCTTTCGGTTTCCGTGCGGATGCACAGAGATCAGTTAAAACACGGCGCGAATGCGCCAGGGGTGCGGCGTTGCCGCCGCGGGTGAAAACAGCGACTAGGCTGCCTTCTGCTCGGAGACCTGCTGGATCGAACGAGCGAGACCAGAGGAAACGCCGTTGACGCAGACAGCGATGTCGCGAGCGAAACCGGAGATGAGACCGGCGATCTGGCCGAGAAGCTGATCCTTGGTGGGCAGCTCGGCGATAGCCTTAACATCATCAGCGGAAACGGCCTTGCCGTCGGAGATGCCGCCCTTGATCTCAAGGACGCCCTTGGACTTAGCGGAGAAGTCCTTAAGGGTCTTAGCGGCCTCGACCGGCTCGGTCTCGTAGAACACATAAGCGACGGGGCCGGCGAGGATCTCGTCGAGCTCGGGCTGCTCCTGGTTCTTGAGTGCGATCTTGACCAGGTTGTTCTTGTAGACCTTCATCTCGGCGCCGCACTCGCGAAGCTGATGACGCAGCTCCTGAGCCTGCTTAACCGTCAGACCGTTGTAGTTGACGACGAACAGACCGGCGTTCTCGGCGATACGGGACTCGATCTCTGCAACCTTGTCGATTTTGTACTGCTGGGGCATGAATTACACCTCCTCGAATTCTTTCCGGGCACGGTCCGCCACAAGGACGTGACGGGGGCATGTCCAAAAAGAAAGCCCCCGCGCTGCATGAGCGACGGGGGCGAGAAGACATATCTACTCGACCACCTCGGCTGGCGGGATGTCCCATTAAGCTCGCGGGTAAGACCCGTTTGCGCCGGCTGTCTCTGGCAGCGGATTCGTGCGTGAACCGAAAGTATTATGGCGGGGACCCCGGCGTCGGTCAACGGACACGAGGATTCGTACACAAACCCTGCATACGCTCCGGCCGGGAGGGGCAGGGCGAGTTTTCCGCTCGGTCAAGTCCTGGGCTCGCACGAAGGCCACATTAAGTGGCCTTCGGCTCGTGCGGAATCTACGGAAAACTCGCCCTGCCCCTCCCGGCCGGAGCTACGTTGCCTTTGCTGCGAATCCTCGTGTCCGTTGGCCGACGCGCCCCACTCATAATACTTGGGTCGGTGGGCTGATGGTTTTGGGTCCCGTTGGGCTATAGGGTTGACACGAAGTTGGACAGGCGGCGGAGGCCTTCGTCCAGATTTTTGTCGGAAACGCAGTAGCTGAGGCGGATGTGGCCTTCGGTGCCGAAACAGCCGCCCGGGACTAGGGCTACATTTGCTTCTTTGATGGCTTTGATGCAGAAGTCTTTGCTGGTTAGGCCGAACTTTTTGATGCTTGGGAAAGTGTAGAAGGCTCCTGCGGGCTCTACTACGTCGAGGCCCATGGCGTCTAAGGCTGCGAGTACGCGTTCGCGACGGGCTCGGTAGACTTCGAGCATGGGGGTTGGGTCGACGGTCAGGGCTCGGGCCGCGGCGTCCATCTCGAAGGAGACGGCGCTCGATACTAGGTATTGGTGAGCCTTGGCGATCTCGGCGATGACGGGTGCCGCTGCTGCGAGCCAGCCCAGGCGCCAGCCGGTCATAGCCCAGGGCTTGGAGAAGCTCTCGATGACTACCGTCTGCTCACGCAGCTCCGGGTGGCGCTGGGCGAAGCGCTCGTAGCCGTCCGCGTAGACCAAGCGGTTGTATACGTCGTCGCAGACCACGTAGATGCCTGCCTGCTCTGCCACGCGTGCCACGGCGTCGAGCGATGCCGCGTCGAGGATGCAACCCGTAGGATTGTTGGGCGAGCAGATGACGATGGCCTTGGTCGCCGGTGTCACGCAAGCACGAAGCGCATCCTCGTCAATCTGAAATTGCGCAGGCTCCGTATCCAAAAAGACTGCTTTGGCGTGGTTGGCCACGACGATGCTTTCGTACAGGCCAAAGGCCGGCGTGGGAATAATGACCTCGTCGCCGGGGTTGAGCATAGCCATGAATGTTGCCGACAGTGCCTCGGTCGCACCGTCGGTCAGGATGACCTCATCGGCGGAAAACGCCAGGCCCGCGTCCCCCATGTAGGCAGATAACGCCTCACGCAGGGCGGAGCGACCGTTGTTGGGCGGATAGTGCGTGTCACCGCGGCCCAACGAAGCAGTCACCTCGGCGCTAATCACATCGGGCGTGGGAAAATCGGGCTCGCCGAGCGCGAGCGCGATGCACCCCGGGTGCTGGGCGGCGAGCGCATTGATCCGGCGGATGCCGGAGGGCTTGAGCGTGGCAAGCGAGGTATTCATGGGCAGACGCATGGCGTTCCTTTCGTAAGGGTTGCACTAGGATAGCGCGGCGAGGCGCCGCCAGACGGTGTAACCTAAACGGAAACGAGCCGGAAAGGAGATGGCATGGAGACGATCGTGCGCGGCGATAAGCCCAAAACGCTGCAAACTATTGCGTATATCAGTATTCCCAATAGCGCCGATCTTGAGTTTTTACTCTGGGACCTGCAGGATGCCATCGCCGCCTATGCTCAACTTTCCGGCACCGCACTCCCCCGCCCGGTCGACTTGAAGGCGGATGATGCCGACGGCGTTGCCGATGGCATCGTGCTGGCCATTGAAGATATGGCTGACGATGAGACGTTGACTGCTATCGAGCAGGCGCTTGAGCGCTTTGGCGGTACGGGAACGCGTGTCTATGCCGTGATCCGAGCCGCACGACAGGGCGCTGAACAGGCGCGTGGGACCGCCGTTCGTCTGCACAAGGTATGCGAGCGCCATGACCAATTGTGGTGTGGCGGCGTTGCCATCTGCGCCGGCAGCGGCATTGCGGCGCTTCGTCGCTCTCCGCGCATGGGACTCTTGCGCCGACCATTTTCGGAAGCGATGGATAAGCTTGTGGGCGCTGTGCGCATGGGCTGCTCCGTCGAGCATGCACAGCGACTTGGCGGCGGCAATGCTGCCAACGTCGACGCCGACGGCATGGTTTGCGCCGAGCCAGCCGTGCCCGCGCCGATCTGGCGAGGCGTTCTGAAACGTCTGGGCGCCCACGCTCAAACAAAAATCTAAATTAAATAACAGCCCAGTCAACGGCTTCGTGCCAACGCTCGACAAGCCGCTCCAAACGCCACGCCGCGTTGGCAGGACTCGTCGACGGCAGCACGATGGCGGGTAGCCCCGTCCGCTCTTGTAGATAGCGTTTGTAGAGTCGCCCTGCCGTACCGCCGTTACAGACAACGACCTCGATCGGCGCGGCATCGGTAATGCGCTCGATATGTGCCGGCACAACGTTACGGATGCTCGCGTCGCTCGAGCCCTTAATGTCGCAGCTCTCGATCACATCCCACAGGGCCACGCCGCCGTTCAGCAGCATGGCCCGCTTGGCGGCAATGGAGGCATCGAGCGTCGCGGGCTCACCGCTTGCCAAAGGATCGCCCTCGTTGGGCGGCACAGGCATACCGAGGCACGTGGCCATCACACGCCAAAAGCGATTCTGAGGGTTGCCGTAATAAAAGGCATTGGCGCGCGAAAGCACCGAGGGAAACGACCCGAGCACCAAAACGCGCGAGTGCTCGTCAAACACGGGCTCAAACCCATGCTCAATATGTTGATAGCCCTCGTCAGATACGGCCATGGGCTAGGCTCTCAACAGATAGCGCACCTCGTAGGGTGCAAGCTCAAGGGTACCCGTCAGCTCGACCGTGGGCGCATCGTCGGCAAGCAGGTCGACGAAGGACCCGTTGAGCTCGCCGGCGCCAAAGGTGTAAGGCTCACCCACGGCATTCACCGCCACGAGTACCGTCGCGCCGTCACAGGCGCGCTCGAACAGCAGCTGCTTGTTCTGGATCACCACGTTGCGATAGGCACCGTAGTTGAGAGCACGGGCAGCCGCGTCGTCGGCCGAGCGAAGGTGCGCAAGCTGCGTGATGAACGCCGTCAGCTCGTTGGGCGCAGGCTCATTGAGCGCAGGTCGCAGCGCCCAGTCGCCATCGGGGCCACCCTTTTCGCCGGCAATTCCCCACTCGCTGCCATAGTAGACGCACGGGATGCCCGGCATGCCAAAGAGCATGCCGTAGGCGGGACGCAGGCAGAACTTGTCGGTAAGGATGCTCGCCAGGCGCGGCACATCGTGGTTGTCGACAAACGACAGCAGGTGCTTGCCGCGGTAGATGCACCACGGATCGCCGCCAAACTGGCGATGCAGCGAGTGGGCGATCTCGAACATGTTGACCGAGTTAAAGCTGGAGTACAGGCCCTTGTAGCACTCGTAGTTGGTGCAGGAGTCGAGCATCTCGTCGTTGACGATTTGGTTGTAGTCGCCGTGGAGCGTCTCGCCGATCAGCACAAAGTCGGGCTTGAGCTCACGGGTAAAGACGTGCAGGCGGCGCATAAAGTCGCGGTCGAGCATATAGGCAACGTCCAGGCGCAGGCCGTCGACGCCAAAGACGTCGGCCCAACGGCGCACGGACTCTAGCAGGTAATCGACCACAGCGGGATTTTGCAAGTTGAGCTTCACAAGCTCAAAATGGCCTTCCCAGCCCTCGTACCAAAAGCCATCGCCATAGCAGGAATCGCCGTCAAAGCTAATGTGGAACCAGTCCTTGTACGGCGAGTCCCACTTGCGCTCCTGCACATCGCGGAAGGCCCAAAAACCGCGGCCGACGTGGTTGAAGACGGCATCGAGCACCACGCGGATGCCATGGGCATGCAGCGTGTCGCATACGGCGGCAAAGTCGGCGTCCCCACCCAGGCGACGGTCGATATGGCGCAGGCTGCGTGTATCGTAGCCGTGGCTATCAGATTCGAGCGGTGGGTTGATGAGCACAGCGCCAACGCCGAGTTCCTGCATGTAGGCGGCCCATTGGGCGACCTTCATGATAGGAGCATCGGGGTTGGGCGCGGCGTTGGCAGCCTGGGCGAGCTCATCCTCGGCAACGGGCGCGGCGTTTTCGCGCGGAGCCCCGCAAAAGCCCAGCGGATAGATCTGATAGAACGTCGTCTCGTATGCCCACATAACAGCCTCCCGGTAAGCTCAACACAACGACATCCATTGTATGCCCAGCTTGTATCCTCTCCCCCAAAATAAGTTGTGGTGGAATAGTTCCCGCTTGGGCCTTCAGAGGCCTTAAACAGGAACTATTCCACCGCAACTGATGAGGGGACGTGATTAGGCGACGGGCTTTGCGCGGCGTATGGCTGGGAACATCACCGTGATGGCGAGGATGACGCCCACGACGGCAATCGCCCCGCCCGCGAAGCCGATCCAAGCGATACCGGGACCCGAAACCACGGCGCCGCCGATTGCGGTGCCCGTGCCAATACCGAGGTTAAACAGGCCCGAGAAGATCGACATGGCGACGGCCGACGAATCTGCCGGCGTGTGCTTGATGAGCTCGGCCTGAAACGCCACGTTAAAGGCCGTGGCGCAGCAACCCCACAGTGCGCAGACGGCAAGCACTGTCACGAGCGACGATGCGGCCGGCCCCATGAGCAGCAGGGCCACCGGCACGCCGAAGAGCGTGATAGCAAGGAACGGAAAACGGTGCCCGTCGAACAGGCGGCTGAACAGCCAGCTGCCCACCAAGCCGGAACAGCCAAACGCCGTCAGCGTCATGGTGATGGCGCCCGCATCGACGTGCGCGACCTGCGCCAGGAAGGGCTCGATATAGCTGTAGCTTGCGTAATAGCCGGTCGCCATGAAGACCGTGACTGCGTAGAGCGCGATGAGGAGCGGGTTCTTGAGCAGCTCGGGCAGCTGTTTGACGGTAAAGCGCTCACCCGCCGGCATGGCCGGGAACACCGCTGCCTGGTAGACGACCGCGATGGCTGAGAGGCCCCCGACCACGGCAAACGTCATGCGCCAGCCCACGGCCAAGCCAATGGCGCGACCGAGCGGCAGGCCGAAGATCTGTGCGATGGAAGAGCCCGTGGCGATCATGCTGATGGCGAGCGCCCCATGGCGTGTGTCAACCAGGCGCGACGCCATGATCGAGGCGACCGACCAGAACACGGCGTGCGCGCAAGCAACCACCAGGCGCGCGCAGACTAAGATGGGATAGGTCGGTGCCAAGGCGGACAGGAACTGGCCCAGCGAGAACACGGCAAGCACGCCCAGCAGCATCCGCTTGAACTCAAAGCGCGAAGCGAACACCATGAGCGGCAACGACAGCAGCATGACGCCCCAGGCATAGACCGAGATCATGATGCCCGCCTGGGCCTCGGTGAGCGAGAACGACGCGGCGATATCAGTCAAAAGGCCGATGGGCATAAACTCCGACGTGTTGAACACGAACGCACAGCAGGTGAGCCCGACGAGCGGGAGCCACTGCCTGAGCGTGATGCCGTCTTGCCTTGCCTGACTCATATATAACGTCTCCAATCATTTTGAGTGGAGGCGATTATATAGCAACGGCCCCGCATCCGTCAGCAACAGATGCAGGGCCGAAAACAATTCGATACACAAAGGTTGCGCCGTCAATAAATAACTAAGCCAGCCCCAGCAATATGCCCGCCGAATGCACGACAAACGCCACGATCCAGGCGACCGTTACTTGAAACGCGAACACGGCAACGGCGTAGCGCGCGCCCAGCTCGCTCTTGACGGCGCCGATGGCTGCCACACAGGGCGGGTACAGCAGCGTAAAGACCAGGAACACATAGGCAGTAAACGGAGAGAACATGGTCGACAGTGCCGCGGGCGAGGTCGCGCCCAAAAGCACCGTGAGGGTCGAGATGACACTCTCCTTGGCAATAAGTCCGGTGACGAGCGCCGTGGATGCACGCCAGTCGCCAAACCCAAGCGGCGCCAGCGCCGGCGCAATGATGCTGCCGAGGCCCGCAAGTAGACTCTGCGACTGATCGGCGACCACATTAAAGCGGATGTCGAACGTCTGCAGGAACCAGATGACCACGGTCGCGGCAAAGATAATGGTAAAGGCCTTGGTAATAAAGTCTTTGGCCTTATCCCATGCCAGCATCACTGTCGTCTTGACGCTCGGCAGGCGGTAATTGGGCAGCTCCATGATAAACGGCACCGGGTCGCCCTTAAATGCCGTGCGGTTGAGCACCAAAGCCGCAATGCAACCAACCGCAATGCCAATCAGATAGAGCGAAACCATGGCGGGAACCGTCGCCTGTGGGAAAAACGCCCCGCACAGTAGACCGTAGACCGGCAACTTGGCCGAGCAGCTCATGAACGGCGTGAGCATGACCGTCATCTTGCGGTCGTGCTCGGATGGGAGTGTACGGGTCGACATGATAGCCGGCACGGTGCAGCCAAAACCGACGAGCATGGGCACAAAGCTGCGGCCCGACAGGCCAAAGCGACGTAGGACTTTGTCCATGACAAAGGCCACGCGCGCCATGTATCCGGAGTCTTCCAGAATGGAGAGGAACAAGAAGAGCACGACGATAATCGGCAGGAAGGTCAACACACTGCCTACGCCCGTGAGTACACCGTCGACGGCTAGCGAACGCACCACGTCGTTGGTGCCGAACGCCTTGAGGCCTGCATCGGCCGAGGCGATGATGGCAGCGATGCCGTCCTCCATGAGTCCCTGCAACGCCGCGCCGATCACGCCAAACGTCAGCCAAAAGACGAGGCCCATGATCACCAGGAACGCCGGAATGGCCGTATAGCGACCCGTCAGAATGCGGTCGATCTTGACGGAGCGCACGTGCTCGCGGCTCTCGTGCGGCTTGACGACGCAACGCCCGCACACGTCGCCAATAAAGCTAAAACGCATATCGGCCAGCGCAGATAGGCGGTCGGTGCCCGCCTCGCCCTCCATCTGGGTAATGATGTGCTCGATAGCGTCGAGCTCGTTGCGATCCAGGTGAAGCGCCTCGGTCACCAGCTCGTCGCCCTCAACCAGCTTGGTCGCCGCAAAACGCATGGGAATGTGTGCCGTCGCGGCATGGTCCTCGATAAGGTTGGCGATGCCGTGAATGCAGCGATGCAGCGCGCCGCCGTCTGGGCCATCGGGCGCGCAGAAGTCCAGGCGGCCGGGGCGTTCGCGGAACCGCGCCACGTGCAAGGCATGATCCACCAACTCGCCAATACCCTCGTTGCGGGCAGCGCTAATGGGGACAACGGGCACGCCCAGCAGACTCTCGAGCAGGTTGACGTCAATGGCACCGCCGTTGGTCGTCACCTCGTCCATCATGTTGAGCGCGATGACCATGGGGCGATCGAGCTCCATAAGCTGCAGCGTCAGGTACAGATTGCGCTCGATGTTGGTAGCGTCGATGATGTCGATGATGGCGTCGGGATGCTCATCCAGGATAAACTGGCGGCTCACGATCTCTTCACCCGTGTACGGCGACAGCGAATAAATGCCGGGCAGGTCGGTAACGCTCGCCTCGGGGTGGTTACGGATGGTGCCATCTTTGCGGTCGACCGTCACGCCGGGAAAATTACCGACATGCTGGTTGGAGCCCGTCAGCTGGTTAAACAGCGTGGTCTTACCGCAGTTTTGGTTGCCGGCGAGGGCAAAATGAAGCGGTGCGCCCTCGGGCACGGCCGTTTTTGCCGCACGGGGCGAATACGTCCCCTCGCCGAGTGCCGGGTGCTCCGTCGTGCCGATTGCGGCGTTAGCGCGCGGACCCGTATCTGTGTCGTGAACACCCACGAGCTCAATCCGTGCGGCATCGTCCTTGCGCAGCGTCAACTCGTAGCCACGCAGGCGAATCTCGAGCGGGTCGCCCATGGGGGCGTACTTCATCATGGTGACTTCGGTGCCCGGTGTTAGGCCCATGTCCAAAATATGTTGTCGGAGTGCCTGGTCGTCCGATGTCACCGATGCGACAACGGCGTCCTTTCCAATCTCGAGTGTATCGAGCTTCACGTCCGTGTTCCTCCCCCGGCGCCCACAGGGCGTTGCATTTTGTTTACCATGGCTAACCGTTTGCCATGGCTAACCAATTGTAATCATGCATGATAGCGCGAACACGCAACGATGTTCAATCGACAGATCGGTGCAAGGACCGTCCCCAAGTACCGGCACAAAAGGAACGTCCCCGAGTGCCAAGTGCCGCAAGAGTGTCCCTTTCGACTAGTCATTTAAGAACGTCCCCAACGACTACCCCAGCAACGCAGATGTTTTGGCAACAACAGCGAAAGCCCGTCAGAGCGAGCAAGGTGCCTTGAAACGAGGCGGCATTGACCTTCTGGTCATGCCACCGAAGCTGAAAGGCAGATTGCCGCCCTGGCGGGCTTGCAGCGTCATGCGGTTACGGCGTTTGGTAAAACGCCGTAACTAAAACCCGTGGCGCTCCAGGAAGCGGAAGGCCAGACGGATCCAGGGACGGACGGAAACCTGCTTGTCCTCGTTGTCGACCGCGGTATTGGCGTTGCCGAGCGAAAGGCCGTGGCCACCCTGGTCAAAGACGTGCATCTCGCATGCAACACCCTCCTCGGCCATGCGCTGCGCAAACGGGTAGACTTGCGCGATCGGCGCCGTCTTGTCGTCCGAAACGCCCCACACAAAGGTCGGGGGCATCTGGCGCGAAACGTGCGTGGTAGGGCAAATGTCGGTCAGGTGCTCATCGGTCGCCTCGCCGCCCGTCACCATCGACAGATAGTCGTTGAGCAAATCGCGCCCCGTCTTGCCACCCGTCTTGGGCACGCGCAGGTCGATGCGCGGGTCGCGCGTCTGCATATCGCGCACATAGGCAAGGTCGAGCAACGGATAGCCCAGCACCACGGCGTCGGGACGAATATCCTCCGGACGAGCCCCGGCAAGGCCCGCGAAGGGACCGGTCTTCCACTGCGTTGCCAACGAGGCGCAGATCATGCCGCCCGCCGAGAAACCCACGATGCACACGCGCTTGGGATCGACATGCCACTCGTCGGCGTTGGCGCGCACGGTAGCGACCATCTTGGCGAGGTCCGCCTGCGGGTGCGGAAAGCTCACGTCGCCCGTGGCGCTCGTCACATAGTTGAGCACAAAGGCCTGGTAGCCGCGGTCCAAAAATGCAAACGCCACCGGGTCCTGCTCGTGCGGAGCGATATGCGTAAACCCGCCTCCGCCGCAGATGATCACCGCGGGGCGGCGGCCATTGGGCTTGTCGGGCAGCGGCTCGGCACCCAGATACGTAAACGTCGCCGGATAATCCTCGGTCGGGTCCTCGCCCCACAGCGCATGGTTCTCAATAATCATAGGTGCTCCCTCCGTGCGATTCGTACGCACTCGTTTTTCGCACCTTAGCGTACCCCACTTGAGCTCACGGCGCAGAAACACCCCCGCAATAAGTTGGCCTTCAACTGATATATCACAAAATCGCTGTTCAGAGGTATCGTTAGGCAGCGTAAAATAGGGGCGCTGACCGTGCTGGGAAACACATACGAAACGTTTCCGGCAAAACTACACGCGCGCGATATGCGCACTTGATACGTTGGAGGCAACTATGGGTCTGCTCGATTCGCTCAAGTCCACGTTCACCTCGTCGGGCGAGGCGTCCGTTCCGCCCGCAGCAAGCTTCGCCACCCGCGAAGGCGTCATCTACGCTCCCGTCAACGGCGTGCTCGTCAATCTGAGTGAAGTTCCCGACGAGACCATCGCCTCGGGCATGCTCGGTCAGGGCTACGGCATCGAACCCATTACCGGCACCATCTACGCGCCCGCCAACGGCCGCATCGGCGCCACCACCGTCACTAACCACTCCATCGGCATGATCACCGAGGACGGTCTGCGCGTGTTCATCCATGTTGGCCTGGGCACCGTGGAAATGAACGGCAAGGGTTTTGCCCGCTTTGTCGAGATGGGTGACACGGTCAAGGCGGGCCAGCCGCTCATCAGCTTCGACCGCGACGCCATCAAGGCCGCTGGTCACGAGGACATCGTGACCGTCATCGTCTCTGAGCTCGACCGCCTCAAGAGCATCGACCACGTCGGCGAGTCTGGCACGCTTATCGGCGGCAATCCGCTCGTCAAGCTCGGCGATCCGCTGCTGGTTGCCAAGACCAAGTAGCCGAGCATCATCGCATAAAGGCTCAACCACCCGTGCATCTTTGCCGCATCTGTGTTGTTGTTTTTGCCTATGTAGAGGTTCTGAAACGTTTCTATATAGGCAGCTGAGCATCAACACAGGTGCGGCTTTTGCGTAGCGAGGCATCGCCCCGCGGCATGTTGTTCAACCGCACGAACCCCCTTCCTTTGTCCGCGCAGAGCGCTAGACTGCTAGGTCGACATTGGAGGAAGATCGATGCAAAACACACCCACGGGCGCCGCACATGCCGCGCCTCAGCGCAACCAACGCATCGTCGCGCTCGACGGGCTCCGCGCCCTCGCCATCGCCGGCGTCGTCCTATATCACCTTCGCCCCAGCCGCCTGACCGGCGGTTTTTTGGGCGTTACACTCTTCTTTACGCTGAGTGGCTATCTCGCCACCAAAAGCATTATGCGGGCCACGGCACGCGACGGATTCTCATACCCGCGCTATATCTGCCGCCGCATTGCGCGCATGATGCCGCCGATCGTCGTGACCATCGCG
Source organism: uncultured Collinsella sp. (assembly GCA_900551815.1). Taxonomy (GTDB): domain Bacteria; phylum Actinomycetota; class Coriobacteriia; order Coriobacteriales; family Coriobacteriaceae; genus Collinsella. The sequence continues at coordinate 2,280 of URXE01000056.1, read as the reverse complement.
CTTACCGCCGTCGCCACCTATATCGCGGCCCCGAGCCTACTCCCTAAGGTGCAGCAGGACGCCCTGCCATCGGCACTCTTTTTGAGCAACTGGTTCTACATCTTCCGCAACGTCTCGTATTTCGCCGCTGCGGGGCTCCCCTCGCCGCTCACGCACCTGTGGTTCTGCGCTGTCACTATGCAGTTCTATCTGGTATGGCCGGTCATCCTTATGGCGCTGTGCAGCAAAACCAGGTCGCGCAACACCGCCATCGGCATCACGACCGCATTCGCGCTTGTATCGACGGCAGCCATGGTCCTCATGTTTAATCCCACCGCCGACACATCGCGCGTCTACTACGGAACCGACACCCGTGCCGCCGAGCTTCTATGCGGAGCCTTAGCCGCCATCGCCGCGCCGCGTCTGCGCGAGATGCTGAGCGGTGACATCCATATCCCCGGCGCCAACAAGGGCATCTCAAAGGTCAACGCGATTTCTATCGCGTGGCTCGTTGCCGTTATAGCCGGCGCACTCATGCTGACCGGAGAGAGCGCCTGGCTCTACCGCGGCGGCTTTTTGCTGTTTGCCCTGCTCACCGGACTCCTCATCATCTGCGTGCAGAATACGGAGTGCATCGTGCGCCGTCTGTTGTCGGTCAAGCCGCTCGTCTGGCTGGGCCAGCGCTCGTTCTCGGTCTATCTGGTGCACTATCCCCTACTGCTTCTTATGAACCCCGCAACCCGCACTACCCGCATCGCCTGGTGGGAGCAGGTATTACAGCTTGTACTGATCCTTGCGGTAGCCGAGGTTTTCTATCGCCTCGTCGAATGCCCTTGGTCCCACAAGCCGGCCCAACAGGACAGCACGGCAGGAAAGCACGTCCTCGCGTCCGCCATGGTGCTCCCCGCGCTTGGCGCCGCATGCGTCGCCGCACTTGCCTTCGCGCCGCTTGACTGGGCAGGCATCGCCACCGCCCGCGCCGAGCAGCTCCGTCCCGAGCTTGCCCAGAACGCGACCTCCGCCCAGGACAACAGAGCCAACGACAAGGGTGCCGAGCCCGCATCCGGTAAAGAATCCCAACCCAGCGACACCGCATCCGATGACGCCACCAAGCAAAAACCCAAAGAGGGACCTATCGCCGAAAAGGTCCCCAAGAACCTTGACTGGAAGAGCTTTACCTACGACGAGGCAACCGGAACCTGCGACGCCCGTGTGCTCATGATCGGCGACTCGGTCACCGCAGGTGCCCAACCTGGCATTCAGGCGGCGCTTCCCAACGCGTACATCGACGGCGTGGTGAGCCGCCAGTTCTACACCTTCCAGGATGTCTATGCACAGGACAGCGCCAACTACGATCCAAGCGTGGTCATCTGCGCGCTTGGCACCAACGGCCTCATCCGCGACCCCCAGCAGGTGCAGGACGTGATTAATGCCGTGGGCGGCAAGCCCATCTACTTTGTGACCGTGCGCGTGCCGCTCGAGTTGCAGGACCGCAATAACCAGATGATTCGTGACGTCTGCGCCCAAAACGACAACGCCGGCGTCATCGACTGGAACGGCGCCTCGGAGGGCCACAGTGAATACCTCGTCGACGACGGCACACACCTCACCCAGGCGGGAATCGACACCTACGCCGCCCTCATACGCCAAGCCATCTGCGGGCACTAGGCAACGCAAAATCGGCGCTTGCGCGGTGCCCACGTCACGCCCATACATCACACCCGACGTTTTGCTACGCCCCCACTCGCGGGTTAGAATGGTTAACTGTTTGGAAATAATCCGTACAACCGTTATGGGAGGATACGTGAACCGCACCAAAATCGCGCAGCTCTATGCCGATGCCGAGTCGCTCGGTGGCCAGACCGTCACCGTTGCCGGCTGGGTCAAGTCCGTCCGCGACATGAAGAACTTTGGCTTCGTTACGCTCAACGACGGCAGCTGCTTCCGCGACCTGCAGGTCGTCATGAACCGCGAGGCGCTCGACAACTACGACGAGATCGCCCATCAAAACGTCTCGGCCGCCCTCATCTGTACCGGTACCGTCAAGCTGACGCCCGACGCGCCCCAGCCCTTCGAGCTTTCTGCCACCTCCATCGAGGTCGAGGGCGTCAGCGCCCCGGATTACCCGCTGCAGAAGAAGCGCGCAACCGTCGAGTTCCTGCGCACCCAGCAGCACCTGCGTCCGCGCACCAACCTGTTCCGCGCTGTGTTCCGCATCCGCTCTGTCGCAGCTGCCGCTATCCACCGCTTCTTCCAGGAGCAGGGCTTTGTCTACGTCAACACCCCCATCATCACCACGAG
>URXE01000055.1 GCA_900551815.1 uncultured Collinsella sp. | reverse complement strand
ACGAGATTCGCCTTAGTCTCGTGGGCTCGGAGATGTGTATAAGAGACAGCGATACTGTTGCGCGTTTCATCGTGGAACCGCTGGAGCGTGGCTACGGCTATACGCTGGGTAACAGCATGCGTCGCGTTCTGCTGTCGTCTCTCGACGGCGCCAAGGCGACGGCCATCCAAATCGACGGTGTGCAGCACGAGTTCACCACGGCCGAAGGCGTTATCGAGGATATCACCGATATCGTCCTGAACGTCAAGGGCCTGGTCTTCTCGGCTCTCAATGACGACGTGGAAGAGGCCACGGCTCATGTTTCTGCCGAGGGCCCCTGCGTTGTGACCGGTGCGGACCTGCAGGTCCCCACCGAGTTCACGCTGATCAACCCCGAGCATGTCATTGCCACGGTTGCCGACGGCGGCCAGCTTGACATGACGGTCCGTATCGGCGTGGGCCGCGGTTACGTTTCCGCCGAGCGCAACAAGCGCACGGAGGATCCCATCGGGGTCATCCATGTCGACTCGCTGTTCTCGCCGGTTCGTCGCTGCACCATGGGCGTTACCGACACCCGCGTTGGCCAGCGCACCGACTATGACAAGCTTGTTCTTGAAGTTGAGACTGATGGCTCCATCAACCCCACCGAGGCTGTGTGCCGTGCTGCAAACATCATTAACCAGTACATGGGCGCATTCCTCATGCTCGACGAAGTAGAGGAAGACGAAGAGGGCGAAGTAGTTTCCATCTTCGCTCCTGAAAACCAGGAGACCAACGCTGAGCTCGACAAGCAGATTGAGGATCTGGACCTTTCCGTTCGTTCCTACAACTGCTTGAAGCGCGCTGGTATCCACTCTGTTCGTCAGCTGGTTGAGTATTCTGAGAACGACCTGCTCAACATCAGGAACTTTGGCGCGAAGTCCATTGAGGAAGTGAAGGACAAGCTCATTTCCATGGACCTCAATTTGAAGCAATAGGAGAAACCTACCATGAGGCATAACTACAAGGGCCGCAAGCTGGGCACCGACTTTGCCCATACCAAGGCCATGAAGCGTAGTCTGGTGCAGGCGCTGTTCCTCAACGACCGCATCAAGACCATCGAGTCCCGCGCTAAGGAAATCCGCCCCGATGTCGACAAGATCATCACCTGGGCGAAGAAGGGCGACCTGCATAGCCGTCGTCTGGCCATCGCTGCGCTGGGCAACGACAAGGAACTGGTCCGCGAGATCTTCGAGAAGGTCGAGCAGGGCATGTTCGCCGATCGTCAGGGTGGCTACACTCGCATCATGAAGCTTGGCAACCGCAAGGGCGACAACGCTCCCATCGTTATCATGGAGCTCGTCACCGAGCCTTGCACGCCTAAGGCCAAGAAGGCTGCTCCGGCCCCCAAGAAGGCCGCTGCTCCCAAGAAGGTCGAGGCTGTCGAGGAGGCTCCTGCTGAGGAGACCGCTGAGTAGACATTCTGTCTGCATAGGCTATATTCGAGGGGTACGTTCGCGTACCCCTCTTTTTTTGTCGCAATACCGTTGCTAGTTTGTTGGGAGCGCCCATGACTGCGCCGTCTGATTTCAATTCGACCCCCGAGCTTGACGCCACCCTTGTATTTCGCGTGGCCTACGATGGCTCCTCCTATAGCGGATTTGCCGAGCAGCCGGGCCAGACGACGGTCGCGGGCGAGCTACGCCGTGCAATCGAGACATTGCTGCGCCGCCCAATCGATCTGACGTGCGCGGGGCGTACCGATGCCGGCGTTCATGCGGTGGCCCAATACATCAGCGTGCCTGTAACGGACGCTGAGCTCGCTTTGACGCGCCGTAGGTGGCTGAGGGCTATGGATGCCCTCCTGGGCAAAGATATCGCCATAAACGAGGTCTACAAGGCTCGTAAGGGCTTTTCTGCACGTTTTGACGCGCGCTCTCGCACTTACACCTATCGCATTGCCGACCGTGATGCGCGACCCGTGCTGTCACGCGGTGCAGTGTGGTGGCATCGCTATCCCCTCGACGTCGATGCGATGGCGGCCGCCTGCCCTGCGCTTTTGGGCGAGCAGGACTTTAAGAGCTTTTGCAAGGTCGCTTCTGCCGTGGGCAAACCTACGCACCGCTGCGTAATGCGTGCCGAGTTTGGCCATGAGGTCGCCTTTGGCGAGGACATCCTCACGTTTACCATCGAGGGCAATGCGTTTTTGCATTCGATGGTTCGAACCATTGTGGGCACCCTTGTCGAGATCGGCATGCATCGCCGCGATCCCGAGTGGATGCGCGAGGTAATTGATGCCTGCGATCGCTCCGCTGCCGGTCCTACGGCGCCCGCATGCGGTCTTACCTTTATGGGCGTGGACTACGACCCCGCCGAGCTTGTGGTGCTCGATTAGGGAAGTGGCTGCCTGACGGCGATCTTTGTGTGCGGCGCCTGTGGGCGGGGCGTGTGCAACATCTGTTCTTGACGTGCATCGCGACGGGCGACCGCCCGCATTAATTAACGGGGTGTACCATGAACGACAGTTTGTTACTAGCTGTCGAGAGGACGGAAAACTTGGTTCGACGTGGTTCGCATCCGCGACTTTCGGTGATCCTGATTGTTGAGGGTTCGCCCAGCTATGCGATGCGCGCACTCGAGAGCATCCAAAACCAAGACCTCTACGATTTGCAAATTGTCGTCGTTTGCCGCGGCGTGGTAGCCGGTGTGCGCCATTCGCTCGAAGTTGCCGCCGACAGGGACATTCATATTGATTTGATTGATGTTGAGGACCCAGCGCCTGGTGCCTGCCTGCGTGCCGGCTTTGCGGCTTCGCGCGGCTCCCAGATCATTGCGATGAATGCCAATGAGTGGTTTGCGCCGCAGTCCCTTTCGCAGATGGTCGAAAGCTCCTGCGACGCTTCTGCTGACATCGTGTTTCCCTCTGTTTCGCTCGATCGCTACGATGTTCACCGCGAACGTCATTCCCGAGTTTTGGACGCGACATCCGTTTCTGAAGATGAGGACCGGGCGGCTTGCCTGACCCAATTGGTTTCCTGTGGTTTAATCCGACAGACCTCTGGCGTGCTGTATGATCGCGCCCTTTTTGAGGCGTGCCTTGCGCATGGCGATGCGTTTCGCACGGTGTCTTTTTTGACGTTCGCGCTTTCGCAGGCAAAGCGCGTTTCGGGATGTGGCCGTGCCCGTTTTCATGCAGTGGCGCCGTCGATTACGGAGACGTTTGACCCCACGATGTTTGCCAGGCTTTCTGATGATATCGGGGCGCTCGACAGGCTTGCCGACTCGCTTGCCGTCGCGGGCGGTGGCGATCAGTTGAAGCAGGTCTGCCAGCGGTATTACTACGCCGGCCTGGTTGCCTGCATCGAAAATTTGTGTCTGAGCCCCCATGGGGTGTCTTCAATAGAGCGTTCGGCCCGTTTGCATGATATGCTCGAAGCGCAGCGTACCCGTCAGATGGTTGTGGCTCTTAAGGGCAATCATCGGGGCTTAGGTCTGCTCTATGGTTCGATAGCTAGTGCCAAGCCTATGCGGTGTGCGTTGTATACGCATCTGGCGGCCTTTTTCAATCGTTCGGGCGTCAGGACTGTCCAGTAGCGTGATTTTCGAAATAAATTGCATGGAATTGTTTCGAAATGCGTTCTTATTCACTAAAACCCTCAAATAGCGCTAAACTATTCAATTACTAAGTGATTGTCTCCGCCATCTTTTGGAGTGAGGTTTTGTATGGCCAAAAAACGCAATGGGCGCCAGGATGCCATCAGAGATATTGTTCGCAATAAGGACGTACGTACGCAGCGCGTTTTGGTAGACGAGCTTCGCGCCATGGGTTTCGATTGCACGCAGGCGACCGTTTCGCGCGACATCGCGGACATGGGACTGCGTAAGCTCCCCGAGGGCATCTATGTCCTTGCCGAGGACCTGCATCTGCAGCGCATGGTTTCCGAGCTGGTTACCGGCGTACTGCGCACCGATAATCTGGTTATGATCAAGGCGCAGCCCGGTACGGCTTCTGGTATTGCCGCAGCGGTCGATGCCGCGGAGCTGCCCGACGTACTCGGCTCGCTTGCCGGCAACGACACGATCTTAGTCATTGCGCAGACGGCCGAGGACGGCGAACGCCTTGAGGCGCTCATCAACAAGCTGAGTAACTCTCACAAGTAGGGGATGCGTGGCACTGCTGCTGTGCCGATTGTTGCTATAGGTAATTGCCGAGGGCGTTGACGAAGGTCAGCGCCCTTTTGCATGCCGGCAACCGTTGCTCTATCGGTCCTGCAGCCGGGGCCGTCGTGGCATCTTGTGACATCTGCCGAAATAAAGAAGCGCCCGAGCAGCGTACGTGCTGCTCGGGCGCCTTGGTGTCAGATGCCGCTTTGCGTCTACTGGCCCGTAGAGGGGTCGGGCGTGGGCGTAGGATCGGGGGTAGGCGTCGGCGTGCCACCGTCGCCACCCGTGCCACCGTCGCCACCCGTGCCACCATTGCCACCCGTGCCACCGTCGCCACCTGTCGTACCGCTATCGCCGGTGGTGTTGCCGCCCGGGGTTTCAGTGGTCGTGGTTGTCGTTGTCGTTGTGGTGGTCGTGGTCTCTTCCTCTTCTTTTTCCTCGTCTTTATCCTCTTCGTCTTTCTTTTTGTTGTTTGTGCCGTAGAACTTCCAGACGTTATTGTTCTTGTACGTGGGAGCCGTTCCGGTCGAGAATTCCTCGCGCTCGGTGCCCGCAAGAACGGTGTTCATGAACTTCTTAAAGACGGGCAGGTTGGTGCTGTCGCCCAGCAGGTCCGAACCGTACTTTTGGATGGGAATCTCGCCTGCGGAATAACCGGTCCACAGGGCGCATGTCAGTTGCGGCGTGAAGCCGCAGAACCACAGGTTGGTGGTGTTGTCAGTGGTGCCCGTCTTGCCGGCATAGGGCTGGTTGACGTTCAGCGCGCCGGCGGCACCCGTGCCGCTGCCCTGCATGACGCCGGATAGAACATCGGTAACCGCGGCAGCCTCGCCTTCGGTGAGCACCTGCGTGGGATTGTCGGTGTGCTGGTACAGAACCGAGCCGGTACGCGAGTCGATCTCGGTAATGGCGATGGGCTGACGGTAGTAGCCACCGTTGGCAAACGTTGCGTAGGCAGATGCCATCTCGAGCGGTGAGATGGACCCGGTGCCGAGCGTCATGACGGGAACGTCCTCAATATTGTCCTTGGCGGGATCGATGCCGAGCTTTTTGACGAGCGACATGATCTTGTCATTGCCGATGGCTTCGGCCACCTGAATGTAGCCGGTGTTGGATGAGTATGCCGTTGCCTGCTTAAGCGTGATGTTGCCATAGCTCTGGTTGCCGTAGTTTTGCACCTCGGTCGTGGTGCCCTTGGCCTTGAGCGGCGAGTTGCAGTTGAGGGTGACGTTGGGGTTCATGCCGTTTTGGATGGCAGTGGCCAGCGTAAAGGCCTTAAACGTGGAGCCCACAGGACGCTTGGCCGTGGCGTGGTTCACGTGGTTCTCGTCGGCGTTATAGTCGTAGCCGCCCACCATGCACTTGATGTAGCCGGTCTTGGGGTCGACGACGACCATGCCCATGTCCAGGCCGTCGAGCGAAAGCGTGTCGAGCTGCGAACGCACAGCCTCCTCGGCCACCTGCTGCATGGTGGGGTCGATGGTGGTCTTGACGGTCAGACCGCCCTTAAAGAGCACGTCGGTGGAGAACTCCTGCTCAAGCAGCTGCTTAACGTAGGAGACAAAGTAGGGCTGAGAGTACACATCGACGCCACTGCCCGAAATCTCGGTCACGTTAAGCGTGATGGGCTCAGCCTGTGCGGCATCGTGCTCTTCCTGCGTGATGTGGCCCAGACGCAGCATGTTGTCCAGAACCTTATTGCGGCGGGACAGCGCCAAGTCGGGATTAACCGTGGGGTCGTACTGCGAGGGCGAGTTGGGAAGGCCGATGAGCAGCGCGGCCTCGCTCAGGGTGAGGTCGGCGGCGGTCTTGGACAGATAGGTCTCGGCGGCGGCCTCGATGCCATATGCTCCATGGCCGTAGTAGATGGTGTTGAGGTACATCATGAGGATCTCGTCTTTGGAGTACATATCCTCCATCTTGATGGCGATATAGGCCTCGCGCACCTTACGCTCGATGGTCGAGTCGAATTGTTCCTCCTGCAAGATGGTGTTGCGAACCAGCTGCTGGGTGATGGTCGATGCGCCCTCGTGGCCGCCGGTGAGGGTTGCCACCGATGCGCGTGCAATGCCCCAGAGGTCGATGCCGCCATGCTCGTAGAAGCGCTCGTCCTCAACGTCAACGGTGCCCTGCAGCACGTACGGGGACACTTGGTCCTTGGTGATGGACTTGCGGTTTTGCGTATAGAAGCTGGCGATCTTGTTGCCGTTGCAGTCAACAATTTCGGTAGGCTCGCTGACCAGATAGGCGTTGGCGTCGGTGTAGTCGGGCAGGTCGGACAGCCAGCGGTTGACGTTGCCGATCATGCCGATGCCAAATGCTACGCCCGCGATGAGCAAAAAGCCCAAAAGCGAGAGCAGGATGACGGGCAGGGCGTGCGTCTTAGAGCGACCGTGTCCCTGTCGTTGGCGAGGACCCATATATTGACCTCCAAGTATGTCGTGCCAGGCGGCGGGTATGCGTCGGGCAGGATGGACATAAGTTATTACACGATAAACCAATCGGGCCGCGCGAGGCCTCGTGTATGCTGGTTGACGGCAATTAACAGAGTGATTGCATACCTTGGTAAGGAGTTTGCCGATGGCGATTTGGGCGACGGAATCGAGCGAACAATGCGAAAGCGAGTTGGCGGCGGCTGAAGTGGCGCTGCCCGAACTGCTGGCGCCTGCTGGCGGGCTCGACCAGATGCTCGCGGCGATTGCGGCGGGTGCCGATGCCATCTATGCGGGGCTGGACGGATTCAACGCTCGAGTGAGCGCGCATGGCTTTAGCGATGATGAGTTCGCGCGCGGTTGTGCCGTGGCCCATGCCCATGGCGTGCGTGTGTACGTGACGCTCAACGTTTTCGTGTTCGATGATGAGTTTGCCGACGCCGTGGCGTTGGGGGCGCATGCGCGCGCGTTGGGTGCCGATGCGTTGATTGTGGCCGATGCCGGGCTGGCCTGTGCGCTTCGTGCGGCGATTCCGGGGGTCGAGATTCACCTGTCCACTCAGGCGGGCGCTCATAGCGAGGGTGCCGTGCGGTTGGCTGCCAAGGAGTTGGGCGTTGAGCGCGTGACGACTGCGCGCGAGCTGAGCGTTGCAGAGATTGAGACGCTTTGTGCTACTGGCGTGCCCATCGAGGTGTTCTGCCACGGCGCTATTTGCATTGGATACTCGGGTGCGTGCGGGTTCTCTGCCCTTCGACGTGGCCGCTCTGCGATGCGCGGTGATTGCACGCAACCGTGCCGTCTATCCTATGACCTGGTGGACGAGGCGGGGCAGAGTGTTGTCGCTGTCGAAGGGGATCGCCTGCTTTGTCCGCGTGACTATCTGGGCATCGCGCATCTGCCCGAGCTTGTTGCCGCCGGCGTGGCATCGCTCAAGATCGAGGGCCGCATGAAGAATCCCGACTACGTCTTTAACGTGGTGAGGGTGTGGCGTCGGGCGCTCAATATGCTGCGCGACGGCACATGGGATGCCGATGCGGTGCCGGCGCTTGAGCGCGAGCTGGGAAGGTCGTTCAACCGCGGCTTTACCGATGCGTATCTGCGGGGTCGTTCGGGCGCCGAGCTCATGAGCTTTGAGCGCGCGATCAACCAGGGCGTGCGCGTGGGCCACTTGGTGGCGGTGGGTCACGAAGAGGTGACGGTTGAGCTTGATGCCGCCGTGGCGGCGGGCGATACGCTCGAGATCCGATTTTACCCGGGTGCCGACGCGCGTCCCGATGTGCCCAAGCGCTGGCCACAGGTGCCTTGCCCCGTGGACGCCGCTGCGGGAGAGCGCATCGTCGTGCATTGCAAACGCAAGGTGGACGCGGGCTGCGAGGTCTATCTGATTCGCAGTGCCGGCGTGCTGGGGCAGACGGCAACGGTGTTGGAGCGCATGCGGGTCGAGGCAGGTGCGGTCGCGCCTGTTGAGCAGTCCGTTGAGGTACTGCCGTTTGAGGGCGTTCTGGCAGATGGCGATGTACCGACGGAGTTGGCGGGACCGGCGGAGCCGGCAAAGCATGAGGCTTTTGCTCGTATGGTCTTTGCCTGGGAGCTGATGGATTTGGATCCGCGCGATGAGCGAGATCTGTCCGATGCGACGGTGGTGCTCGACGAAGTGTGCCGCGCAGGCGACGCCGAGCGGACTCGAGCGCTTATGCAACGTGCCGGGCGTATTGTTTGCCGCAACCTGGGGCAGGTGGCGATGGCCCGCGAGCTGGGCACGACGTTTGACGTGGCGGCGCCGGTGTTCTGCGCCAATCGGGCCACGCTTGCCTGGCTGCGCGGGCTTGGCGCGAGGTGGGTATACTTGCCTGCCGAGTTGCTCAGCAATGACAGGGAGCGTATTGCCGAGCTGGCTGCTGAACCCGGCGTCTTGGGTCCGTTCGACGCCGACTGTCCCGAGCTTATGGTGTGCGAGCACTGCCTGCTGACCGCCGAGGGCGTCTGCGCCACCGATGCGACGGGGCAGGTCCGTTGCCGCGACTGCTTGCGTCGTCGGCAGGTGCGCTATCTGGTCGAGCGTGACGGTACGCGTCTGCCAGTTGCCATCGACGCATGCGGCAGGACGAGGATTTTCCTGTCGTAGATGCTGCATCGCGTCAGTTTGTTATCATAAGAGAGTTTATGGACTTCCAGCACCGCCGTTTTCGGCGAGGGTGCTATAGCAAAAGGAGGATACCCAATGCTGTCTGTTGACGAGCAAATGCGTATCATCACCTCGGGCGCCGCGCAGATCGTCCCCGAGGCCGACCTTCGCAAGAAGCTTGAGAAGGGCGAGCCCCTCAACATCAAGCTCGGCGTCGATCCCACCAGCCCCGACCTGCACCTGGGCCACGCCGTGCCGCTGCGCAAGATGCGTCAGTTCCAGGACCTGGGCCACAACGTCACCCTCATCATCGGCAACGGTACCGCGCTGATTGGCGATCCTTCGGGCAAGAACTCCACCCGCCCGCAGCTTTCGCAGGAGCAGATCGAGGCCAACGCCGAGACCTACGTGAGCCAGGCCATGAAGATCCTGGATCCCGAGAAGACCACCATCGTGCACAACGGCGACTGGATCTTGTCGATGGATCTGGCCGGCCTGCTGCAGGTGTGCTCCAAGTTCACCGTCGCTCGTATTCTCGAGCGCGACGACTTTACCAAGCGCTACCAGTCCCAGACGCCGATCGCCCTGCATGAGTTCCTGTATCCCGTGATGCAGGCTTACGACTCCGTGCAGATCAAGGCCGACGTGGAAATGGGCGGCACCGATCAGCTCTTCAACCTGCTCGCCGGCCGTGAGCTCATGGAGAAGATGGGCATGGAGCCCCAGATCGCGCTCACCATGCCGCTGCTCGAGGGCACCGATGGCGTCCGTAAGATGTCCAAGTCCTACGGTAACTACATCGGCCTGACCGATACGCCCAAGGATATGTTCGGCAAGACCATGTCCATCCCCGACGAGATGATCGGTAAGTACTACCGCCTGGCGAGCTCGCTCACCCCGGCCGAGGTCGACAAGATTGACGCCGCCCTGGCTGACGGTTCCGCCGATCCCTATGAGCTCAAGCGCGCTCTGGGCCGCGACCTGTGCGACACCTACCACGGCGCCGGCGCCGGCGACGAGGCTCAGGCCGAGTTCGACCGCGTGTTCAAGGAGGGCCAGCTCGCCGACTTCCCCGAGAAGCACGTTGAGCTGACCGTCAACGACGAGGGCCAGATTTACCTCGCCGGCCTGCTCAAGGACCTGGGTCTTTCGGCCAGCGCCGGCCAGGCCCGTCGCGACATCGACGGTGGCGGCGTCAAGATCAACGGCAAGGCCGTGGCTCCCAAGAGCTACAACATCGACCCGAGCGCCCTCAAGCTGGGCGACACCCTCTCCGTAGGCAAGCGCAAGGGCTTTAAGCTTATTTAGTTACGCGGTTTTACCAAACCGCGTAACAGCTCGACGCTGCGCGGGCTCCAGAGCGACAACTTGTCATTCAAAGAGGACGGCATGACCAGAAGGTCTATGCCGTCCTCTTTTCATGCCAATTTGTTCGCTCTGGAGTCCGCTCGCTGTCCGTCCTCCACCTACGGCGTTGTCCTGGTTGGCACTTAGGGACGTTTCTTTTTGGTGCGAAGCAACCTGTCGCCATTGCGCCAAGTGGCGGATGCCGTTAAGCGGAGAGGCATATTGTTGACCCATCGTTTGGGCATACAATGGCTATTGGTTTGCTGCGGTGAAGGCCTGTCCGCTCCGCAGCTTTTTTCTACGGTTAAAGGAGTATGTATGTCCGTTGAGGTCATGAGGTCTGTGATCGAGGCTGCCGAGGGTCGTGTACCCGTCGACACGCTGTTTGCCAACGCGCAGATCGTCGATGTGTACGGTCAGCGCGTGGCGCCCGGTAGCGTTGCCGTCAAGGATGGCGTGATCGTCGGTGTGCTGTACGACGGTCGCGACGATGCCGCCGGTACGTATGAGGCTGCCGAGGTCATCGATTGCCAGGGCCGCTACCTTGCCCCCGGTTTTATCGACGGACACTTGCATATCGAGTCTTCGAACATCCGCCCTGCCGAGTATGCGCGCATGGCGGCGACGCGCGGTACCACTACCGCTATTGCCGACAGCCACGAGATCGCCAACGTGGCGGGGCTCGACGGCCTTCGCTTTATGATTGAGGACGGTCGTCGTGCTCCTATTTCCATCAAGTACATGATGCCCTCGTGCGTGCCCGCACTGCCCGACGAGCAGGCCGGTGCCGTCATCACTGCTGCCGATATGCAGGCGTTTTTTGCCGAATATCCGGGTGATGTCTTTGGCCTGGGCGAGATGATGAACCTGCCGGGCGTCTTTATGGCCGATCCCGAGACCTGCGCTCGCATCGATGCTGCCAACCAGACGCCGTCCAAACAGGTCGACGGTCACGCCCCGCTCGTTGCCGGCAAGGACCTCAACGCCTATGCCGCGGCTGGCATTATCGCCGATCACGAGTCGACGATTCCCGAGGAGGCACTCGACAAGCTGTCTCGCGGCATGTACGTGATGCTGCGCGAGGGTACGTGCAGCCATGACCTGGCCAACCTGTCTCCGATGCTGCTGGAGAATCCCGCGCGCGCCCGCCGCTGCTGCTTTGCGACTGACGACCGCGCCCCTTCCGATGCGCTTGCGACCGGCATGATCGACAATGCCTGCCGCGTGGCGATTGAGGCCGGTATCGACCCCGTGGTCGCTATCTCTATGGCGTCCCTCTCCACGGCCGAGGCGTTTGGCCTGGATCACGGCTGCCGCGACCCGCACGAGCTGCGTGGCGCCATCGCCCCGGGCAAGCGTGCCGACCTGCTGGTGCTCAACGACCTGACGTTTGCCACGGCTCCGCATCGCGTATATGCCGCCGGTGCTCTGGTGGCGCAGGACGGCACCTTTGTGGGCGAGATCGCACCCGAGATGGCCGAGGTTGCGGCCCTTGCCGATGAACTGCGCGCCTCCGTTAAGCTGCCGAAGCTTTCGCTCGACGTATTCGATTATGCCTTCAAGCCGGGCGAGGCCGTGATTGACGTGGTGCCGGGCAAGGCCATCACGGGTATGGCTCGCCCCGAGAGCGCCGAGGGCCTGCGCCGCATTATGCTGATCGAGCGCCATGGCCGCGGCGTGTCGCTGCAGGCCGAGGGCGCCGACGGCGACGGTCCCGCTGGCCTGGGTCTTGTCGGCAAGCATATCGGTCGCGGCTGGGTGCGTGGCTTTACCATCACCGGTGGCGCCATTGCCTCCACGATCGGCCACGACTCGCACAACGTGTGCGTGGTGGGCGACAACGCCGCCGATATGATGGCCGCCGTTGAGGCCGTGGGCCAGGGCGGTCACGTGCTGGTGCGCAACGGCGAGGTCGTGGCGCGCATTCCGCTGGCGCTCGGTGGCCTGATGAGCGAGGGCACGGCCGAGGACGTTGCCGCGCAGCACGACGACTTTATGGTCAAGGCACGCGCTATGGGTATTGAGCCGCCGCTCGATCCCATCATGGGCATCATCTTCCTGCCCCTGCCGGTGATCCCGACGCTCCGCATCCGTCCCGAGGGCATGTTCGACGTCACAACCTTTACCTACGCCGACTAGTCATCGGGGACGTTCTTAAACGACTAGTCGCCTGCGACACTCTCTGGCGTGTCGCCTGACGCTGCGGCCGTGGGGCATCCGGCGCGCGTGAGCTATTTGCCAGGTCCTTGTAACGTTTACGCCCGCGGAGTCTTATTTGAGCTCCCTTTGGGTACGTTGGAATCGGATACACGTTCGATTCCAACAAGCCCGAAGGGAGCTTTTCTATGTTTAAACTGATTGCATCCGATATGGACGGCACGCTGCTTGACGAAAACGGCCAGGTGCCTCCCGAGACCTACGAACTGATTTTGGCGCTACGCGAGCATGGCGTGCATTTTGCCGCATCGTCAGGTCGCCGCTACGATCGTCTGTGCGAGTTCTTTGCGCCCGTTCGCGACAAGATGGACTTTGTCGCAGCTAACGGTGCCCAGGTCTACGCCGACGGCAAAATGGTAGACCGCGAGGTGTATTCGCACCTGGCGATTCGAAAGCTCGCCCAGGCCGTCGCGACGTTTCCCAATCTGCATCTTGCGCTCTTCGACCGAACCAAGTCCTTTTTGCTCGATGACGAGTGCAAGTTCGTGCGCGAGGTCGATAAGGACCTTCCCAATGCCGAGCGCATTTGGGAGCTGCCCGATCCCAGCGTAAATATCATCAAAGCGAGTATCTTTTGCGACGACGGTGCCGTTATGGACAGTGCGTACGTGCTGCAGCGCGAACTCGGTCAGCTCTTTACTTTTGCGCCTTCGGGCAACGCGTGGATCGATGCCATGCAGCCCGGTGTGTCGAAGGCCTCGGGTATTGCACAGCTCGCGGAGCATTATGGCATTGGGCGCGACGAGGTTATGACGTTTGGCGACTCGATGAACGATTACGAGATCATTCGCTTTGTCGGCACGGGCTGCGCGATGGAAAACGCGCGTCCTGCACTCAAGGCCGTTGCCGATCGCGTGGTGGGGCGCAACCGCGACCACGCCGTCCAGCAGGAACTTCGCCGTGTTCTGGAGAGCCTCGCCTAATCCGGCAGTTAGGGACGTTCCTTTTCTGCCGGCAGTTTAGGAACGTCCCTAACTGCCGACTCGGGAACGACAAAGCGCTAGTTCACTTCGACGGGTTTGGCGCCGGGATAGCGCTCCTCAAAGTCTAGGCGGTACTTATTGTCATTGGTGCCCGCCACGTTGTCGCGCGACAGCGGCGCCACGATCTCGTTCTTATGGTCCGCGGGCTTTGCGTACTTTAAGCTGATCTCCCAGGCATCGCAGATCGCATCGATGCGGTGATCCAGGTCGTCGTACAGGGCGATGATGTCCTTCCAGGAGCTGTAGTTCTTGGAGCTCGTCGGAACGTCTAGGTCCTCGACGATGTCGTAATACTGCTCGATGGTGTCCTCCGTGCGCTCGGCGACGTCAGCGAGATTTTGACGGGTGGTTCGATCCTCTTCCAGATAGCTGCCGTTGAAGTTCTGCGCGCAGCCACGGACGTAGTTGTCGAGGTCTTCGAGCAAGTCGTAGTATTCGCTCAGTCGGCGGTAGAGATTCTGCTCGGAGAGCGTTGCTTCGCCGCCATCCTCGTCGTCATCGTCATCGTCATCATCGTCGTACAGGCTGTTGGGATCGCCGAGAGGCTTTAGGTCATCGTCGTCGACGTCATGGTGCAGCTTAGCTACCTCGGCAGTCGTCTGCGTGGCGGCGTTGTCGAAAGGCTTGATCACAAAAAAGATGACCAAGGCGATGATAATTGCCACGAGCACAACGATAACGGCGATAAGCGCCTTGGTGCTGCTCCTGTCTCTTATACACATCTGACGCTGCCGACGACTCCTTACGTGT
>URXE01000054.1 GCA_900551815.1 uncultured Collinsella sp. | reverse complement strand
GCTCGTTGATGAGCGTCATGGCGTAGCCGCCGCGCACGAGCTCCATGGTCTTGCGAATGCCCTCGCGCAGATGGCCTGTACGCTGAGTAAAGTAGCCGATGAGTTTGGTCGCGACCTCGGAATCCGAGTTGGAGAGGAACGGTACGCCCAGCTCGATCAGCTGGCGACGCAGCTCGTCGGTGTTGACGAGGGTGCCGTTGTGCGCGAGCGCGATAATGACGCTATTGATGGTAGAGAGGTGCGGCTGAGAGGCTTCCCAGCTCTTGGCGCCGGCGGTGCCGTAGCGCACATGACCCACGGCCAGCTGACCGGAGAGCGTCGACAAGTCGGCATTGGAGAACACGCGGTCGAGCAGGCCCAGATCCTTGCGGACCATAACCGTACCGCCGTCACCCACGGCGATTCCCGCCGATTCTTGGCCACGGTGCTGCAGTGCACGCAGGCCAAAGTACGTCAGTCGAGCCACGTCGCGATCGGGCGCCCAGACACCAAAAACGCCGCATTCCTCATGCAGCTGGTCGGAGTCCGGATCATACGTCGACATGGCGTTCACCTGTCCCGCGGCGCGCTCGGCCGCGCGGATGGTTTCTTGAGACATGGCATCCCCTCAGAGCCTCGTATTTTGGCGTTACCCGCCTTATTATACGCACGGCGCGACGCACTCCCCAGCGCATGAGCAGCGCTTTTTAAAAGCCCACCGAGCTAATAATCCGTTTTGCGGCCAAACATTTTATCGGCTTGTCCAGTGCAAGCGCCCGCGCTCCCAGATGGCCGCCGCGCCCACCGTTGAGGGTTGCATTGTTGCAATTGGGACGTTCGTCCTGTCTTTTGGCAGGTCGGCGGCGTATCCTTATAACCTACAACAAAGCGAGAAAGGTTCTGTATGGATCGAAACGAACTCGACCCCAGCGTCCCCAGCGCCACGGAGGTCAAGAAGATCCCCCTCGTCATTAAGGTGTACGCCGTCCTGTGCATCCTGTCTGGCGTGAGCACGCTCCCGTCGGTCGCCGCCTTTATGTGGCAGGTCATTACCGCGCTCATCAACGGCAACGCCGCCGAAAAGCTCGGCGACAACACGCTCGTCGCGGTTGGACTCATCGTCGCCGGCATCATGCTCTCTGCGGCAAGCGCCGTCATCCTGATCATCTTTGGCCTGGACCTTATCAAAAACCAGCGCCGCAACGCCGCCCGCCTGTCCTACATCCTTATCGCATTTACCGTCGTCGAGCTTTTGGTCGACGTGATGCTCCAAGGCATCGGACCCTTCCTGCTGCGCCCCGCCGTCCAGCTCGTCATCCTCATCGCGCTTTCGGCCACCGTCGACCCCACGCTGCGCCAGGAGCGCGAACTCCAGCGCCGCCTGCAGGAGATGCTCAACCGCGACGCCGCGGACGAGGGCATGCTCGGACGCGATGAAACCGGCGAGGGCTACATCAAGCTCAACTACTTCAACCTGTTCTGGGTATTCTTCGTCTGCTGCGTGCTCGGCCTGATCGCCGAGGATATCTGGCACATGACGGTCGACGACCCAGGCGTCTACCAGAACCGCGCCGGCATGCTGTTTGGTCCCTTCAGCCCCATCTATGGCTTTGGCGCCGTACTCATGACCATGGTGCTCAACCGCTTCTATAAAAAGAACCCCATCATCATTTTCCTGGTAAGCGCTGTGCTCGGCGCGAGCTTTGAGGTGTTCGTGGGCTGGTTTATGCAGACCTCATTTGGCGTGGTCTCGTGGAGCTACTCGCACATGAAGCTGTTCGGCATGCCCGACCCACTCGCCGTCCTTACGGGCGGACGCACCTGTACGGGCTTTGCCTGCCTGTGGGGCCTGGGTGGCCTCATCTGGATCAAGCTGCTGCTGCCGAGGTTGCTCAAGCTCATCAACATGATTCCGTGGAAGAGTCGCTACTCGGCTACCGTCATCTTTACCGTCATTATGCTGGTCGACGGCGTCATGACGCTACAGTCGCTCGACTACTGGTACCAGCGCGTCAACGGCACGGAGCCGGATATTCCCGTCGCGCAGTTCTACGGCAAGTATTTCGATAACGATTACATGGAGAACCGCTTCCAGAGCATGACCATGAGCCCCAAGGATGCGACGCGCGTGTAGCGCCACGCAATGCCGAGATTTTTCAACGCACAGAAAAGCCCGCTGGCAGACTGATTGAACTGCCAGCGGGCTTTTTGTTGGCGAGTGCTGCTGCCGGCCTTACGCCTCGCGCTCGACCTCGCTCACACACTCATTTTTGATGGCACCGACGAGCGCCTGCAGTGCATCGACGACATGCGGGCGAATGTCTCCGCCAATGAGTACGAGCATGATGTCGTCGCCCACGGTAAGCTCGCCACTCGCCAGCCACACGCGCACATAGCCGATACCCGGCATCGCGCGCGTTGCCTCGATAGCGGCCTGCACCTTTTCGGCATCGAAGCCAAACACCATGCCGCCCACCTTATGCCCAGGCGCCACACCATCTGTCTCGACCCCACGCACCTCGGCCTTGGGCGTCGCACGCACCACGCCGTTGTGTGTCAGGTACATCCCACAATCAGCCGCCGAAACATCGGCCTTGGCTTCGCGCAGCCAAGCATCAACCGAAGGCATCGATTTGCCGCTTTCAAGCATCATTTCTCCTTTTGATTTCCAGGGTAGTCTTTTTGGGACGGGGCTCTTTTAGCTACTCTCGAACCACTTATTCCTCGACCGGCGTGAGTACCATGACTGCGCGCGTATTGCTAAATGACAGCGAACGGCAAGTCACAAGCGTTACGATCTTGGTTGCCGAAGCGGCACGATCGGTGGCATCGCTCGCCACGGCCGAGGCGCCGTCGAGCATCTCGGACAGGTAATTCTTCAGTCCGTCATCGCCCTCAAAGTTGGGCGTGCGCGCCTTGGCATACGTGTCCTCGACCACCTTGGTCGCCAGCGGGCGCAACTTATACGTCGCATCACGCGTGATGTAGTACACGTATTCCATGCTGTCGAACGTCGCCTGATCGGTCGTATCCGAAATCACGTTGAACATCGAACCGTCGTTCATATGATGACCGTAAATCGTGGTCTGCTGATCCACCATGCCCGGCGCGGTGTCGTCGCTATCCAGGAAGATGGCTCCCGAGGCATTGGCCGTACCGTCGAACAGCGTGTTGAGGTACTTGGAGTTGTTGTTGGTCTGCACCACGGGGTAGTTGATGTTGGTGCCGGGCGCGTAAATCCAACCCACAACCTCGGGATTTGTCTGGGCCAGCGCATTGAAGTCGACAATTGGCACGCCACTGGCGTCCTTGTCGCTCACATATTGCTTTTCGATTTTTTGATACGACTCGCTCGCCTGCTTGTAGCCAATCTGCGCGTTGATAAAGATGGCGGCCGCAGCAACGATCAGGCCAATGCCGATGATGATGAGCAGAATGGGAATGACGGAGCGGCGCTTTTTGCGCGGCGGCTCGGTATAGCTCGATGGCGCGGCATGCGCCGAAGAGCGAGGTGACTTCTTGGCCGTACTGTATGACGAAGGGCGATATGCAGCAGGCGTATCCTGACGGCGATGCTTCGCCGGCGTCACGGGGCGCGGCGCGCGCGGCTGTTGAGGAGAGGATGTCCGACCCTGCTGCGGCGCGCGGGCTGCTCCCGACTTGGCTGGATCGGAAATCCGAGAAGCCGAAAAACGCTTTCCCTGATAGTCGGACATGGCTCTCCTTATGCTGCAAATGGACTGGCAGAGCGCTTAGGCGTCAGCCATCTCCTGCTTCATCTTCTCGATAACCTTGCGGTACTCGGGGTCGCAGGCGCCCAGGATCTGCGTGGCGTAAATGGCAGCGTTCTTGGCACCGTTGATGGCCACACAGGCAACGGGCACGCCCGAAGGCATCTGCACCATCGACAGCAGCGAGTCCATACCACCCAGATCGCTCGTCTTCATAGGCACGCCGATGACCGGCAGCGGCGTAAACGCAGCCACGACGCCGCCCAGGTGAGCAGCCTTGCCGGCAGCAGCGATAATCACCTTGATACCGCGGTCGGCAGCAGTCGAGGCCCACTCATGGACCTTCGCCGGCGTGCGGTGCGCGCTTGCAATCACGAGCTCATAGGGCACGCCCAGCGCCTCGAGCTCGGCGGTGCAACCTTCCATAACGCCCAGATCGGACTTGGAGCCCATGATGATCCCGACAACCGGCTTCTGATCTGCCATAAACAAAGACCTCCTGTTGAGAGCGGTGACGCGGCGTTTCCGCGACCCTTAAGTACTGAGAGTAGTATAGCTGCTCCCGTCCCTGCGGTCTGTGGGTGCCCTGCGGCGGCCCGGTGTTTTCATCTTCACTCCGGTTGCTGCGCAAAGTCGTTCAGATGAAAACACCGGGCCGCCGCAGGGCACCTTCGACCTACCGGGGATTGCTATGACGTACGTTGGCTGAAATATTAACGTGGGCTCTGTCGTTCATTCGAACGACAGAGCCCACACTCATTTTCTATTCAGCCCTAGTCATCGCGCAAAGTCCCTTCGGCAGCACACGGTGCAACCGAGTCACCGTAGGCCGGGGCGGGAGGGGCCGAGTTTCCTCCTGAGCGACTCTGCTTGCAGCCGGAGCGAAAGGGGGAAATCTCGGCCCCTCCCGCCCCGGCCGGCCAGGTCACACTACACCGTGTGCTGCGGCAGGTCCTGCAGGGCGATGACGTCCATGCCCATGTCGTTGGCGCTGCCGTGACCCTGCTGGTCCTCGCGCACCGCCTCGATGGCGCTCACGTAGGTGTTGGCGGCAGACATCGCCGTCACGCAGGTCACGCCGCGACGCACGGCCTCGGTACGTAGCAGGTAGCCATCGCCACGCGAGCCCGGACCGTACGGCGTGTTGATGATTACCGCAATCTTGCCATCGGCGATGAGGTCGCCGATGTTGGGACGCTCGCCGTCGTGCGGGCCGCTGATCTTCTCCACGACTTCGCACGTCACGTTGCCGCCGCGCAGCACGCGCGCCGTACCCTCGGTGGAGCAGATGTCAAAGCCCAGGTAGCGCAGGATACGCGCGACCGAAAGGATATGACGCTTGTCGCGGTCGCATACGCTGATGAACACCTTGCCGCAGCTCGGATCGGGCAGCTTGTAGTCGATCGCCAGCTGCGTCTTGGCGTATGCCTCGGGATAGCTCTTGGCGATACCCATGACCTCGCCCGTCGACTTCATCTCGGGTCCCAGAATAACGTCGGCACCGGGGAAACGACCCCAGGGCATAACGGCTTCCTTCATGCAGAACCAATCGAGCTGACGCTCGTCGCTCGGCAGGCCCAGGCTCGCGATGGAATCGCCTGCCATGATACGCGCCGCGCACTTGGCCAGCGGCACGCCGGTGGCCTTGGAGATAAACGGCACGGTGCGGCTCGCGCGCGGGTTGGCCTCGATCACGTAGACGGTCTCGCCCTTGATGGCGTACTGCACGTTGACCAGGCCGCGGACTCCCAGCGCCATCGCGATGCGGCGCGTGGTCTCGCGAAGCTTCGCCTGCAGGCTCTCGCTAAAGCTGAACGGCGGGATGCAGGTCGCAGAGTCGCCGGAGTGAATACCGGCCTCCTCGATATGCTCCAGAATGCCGCCGATGTAGACCTCTTCGCCATCGCACAAGGCGTCGACGTCGGACTCGATCGCACCCTCCAGGAAGCGGTCCAGATACACCGGGTAGTCGGGGCTAATGCGCGCAGCCTCGGCCATGTAATCGCGCAGATGCTCGGCATCGTAGGCGATCATCATGCCGCGGCCGCCCAGCACGTAGCTCGGACGCACCAGCAGCGGGTAGCCGATGTGCGCGGCCACGGCCTCGGCCTCCTCAAACGACGTGGCCTGGCCCGCCGGCGGGTACATGATGCCCAGCTTGTCGAGCAGGGCGGCGAAGCGCTCGCGGTCCTCGGCAAAGTCGATGGCGTCGGGCTTGGTGCCCATAATGTTCACGCCACTCTCCTCGAGCATGCGCGCCAGCTTAAGCGGGGTCTGGCCGCCGAGCGTCACCACGACGCCGTCGGGACGCTCAACATCGATGACGTCCATAACGTCCTCGTAGGTGAGCGGCTCAAAGTACAGGCGGTCCGAGGTGTCGTAGTCAGTCGAGACGGTCTCGGGGTTGCAGTTGACCATGATGGTCTCAAAGCCGCGGGCCGCCAGCGCGTAGCTCGCGTGCACGCAGCAGTAATCGAACTCGATACCCTGACCAATGCGGTTGGGGCCGGCGCCCAGGATCATCGCCTTGGGCTTGTCCGCCGGCGTGGTCTCGTCGGGAGCCACGCACTTCTTGGCATCCGGGCTCGTGCGGTAGATGTTCTCGTACGTCTTGTAGTGGTACTCCGTGGCGCTCGAGAACTCCGCAGCGCAGGTATCGACCGTCTTCATGCTGGGAACCACGCCCAGACCCTTGCGATAGGCGCGCACAAAGCGCTCGTCCGAGCCGGTCAGCGCGGCGATCTCGGCGTCGCTCGTGCCGTACTGCTTGAGCAAGCGCATCGCGTCGGCGTCGATATCCTCCACACGCAGGCCGCGGATGCTCTCCTGAACCTGCACCATGTCGTTGATACGGTTGAGGTACCACGGATCGATACCGCAAATAGCGTGGATACGCGCGATGTCCCAGCCGCGGCGCAGGGCTTCGACCACAAAGAAAATGCGGTGCTCGGTCGGGGTGGCCACAGTCTGGGCGAGCTCGTCGTCGCTCAGCTTGTCGGCACCCTCCTTGCCACCGGCGCAAATGCCCTGATGGCCGTCCTCCAGCGAGCGCATGGCCTTGCCGAAGGCCTCCTCAAAGGTGCGGCCGATCGCCATGATCTCGCCTACGGCCTTCATGCGCGTGGTGAGCGTGGGGTCGGTACCCTTGAACTTCTCGAAGGCAAAGCGCGGCACCTTAACGACGCAGTAGTCGATCGTGGGCTCAAAGCAGGCGGGCGTGGCCTTGGTGATGTCGTTGACGATTTCGTCGAGCGTATAGCCCACAGCCAGGCGCGCGGCGGCCTTAGCGATGGGAAAACCCGTGGCCTTGGAGGCCAGCGCGGACGAACGGCTCACGCGCGGGTTCATCTCGATGACGATCAAGCGACCGGTGTTGGGGTTCACGGCAAACTGCACGTTGGAGCCACCGGTCTCGACGCCGATCTTCTCCAGAATGGCGAGCGAGGCCACGCGCATGCGCTGATACTCAAGGTCGGAGAGCGTCTGCGCCGGCGCCACGGTGATGGAGTCGCCGGTATGCACGCCCATGGGGTCGAGATTCTCGATGGAGCACACGATGATGCCGTTGCCGGCGTGGTCACGCATGACCTCCATCTCATACTCTTTCCAGCCCTCGATGGACTCCTCGACCAGCACCTCGTGGGCGGGCGAGAGCTCCAAGCCCTGGCTCACGATGGAGACGAGCTCCTCGTGGGTATGCGCGATGCCGCCACCGGCACCGCCCAAGGTAAAGCTCGGACGCAGCACGCAGGGATAGCCCACGCGCTCGGCGATAGCCTCGGCGTCGGCCACGCTATAGGCATAGCCCGAGCGCGCGACCTCCAGGCCAATCTCGGCCATGGCCTCGTTAAAGAGCTTGCGGTCTTCGCCGCGCTCGATAGCGGCCAGGTCGCAGCCGATCATCTCGACGCCGTACTTGTCGAGCGTGCCGTCCTTTGCCAGCTCGACGGCGGCGTTCAGACCGGTCTGGCCGCCCAGCGTGGGCAGCAGCGCGTCCGGACGTTCCTTCTTGATCACGCGCTCAATGAACTCGGCGGTGATAGGCTCAACATAGGTGCGGTCGGCAAGACCCGGGTCGGTCATGATGGTTGCCGGATTGGAGTTGACTAGGATGACCTCAAAGCCATCCTCCTTGAGCACCTTGCAGGCCTGGGCGCCGGAGTAGTCGAACTCACAGGCCTGGCCAATAACGATGGGGCCCGAACCAATGACGAGGATGCGCTTGATGTCAGTACGTTTCGGCATGTTAGTTCTCCTCGGTCTCGGTCGCGGCGGTCTCGGCGAAATTCCAGCCGGCAAGGCGGTCCTTGGCGGTATCGATGTCCAGGTAGTTCTCCTCGCCGTCCATGAGTCGCGTAAAGGCGGTAAAGAGATAGTGAGCATCGGTGGGGCCGGGTGAGGCCTCGGGATGGTACTGGACCGAGAAGCACGGCGCGTCGAGCAGCTGGATGCCCTCGGCGGTGCCATCATTGAGATTTACGTGCGTCAGGCGAATGCGACCGAAACGCTCGTTCATCACGACCGGCGCGATACCGCGGCGCACCCAGACGCGCAGATCGCCATCGGCCGCGTGCTCGGTCTCGCCGCCCGAAAGCTCGGGGACAAGCTTGCCCAAGCTGGGGAACAACAGGCCAAAGCCGTGGTTTTGCGCGGTGATCTCCACACGGCGGCTGACCAGATTCATAACCGGCTGGTTGCCACCACGGTGACCGAATTTGAGCTTTTCCATCTGGGCGCCGCACGCCAAGCTGATCATCTGGTGACCAAGGCAGATGCCAAAAACCGGCACCTTGCCGATTAGCTGCTGCACCTGCTCGTAGGTCTCCACCACGGCATCGGGGTCGCCGGGGCCGTTGGACAAAAAGACGCCATCGGGATTCATGTCGAGCACCTGACGCGCGGGTGTATCCCACGGCACGACGGTGAGGTTGCAGCCAGCACGAACCAGGCCCTCCAGGATGCCGCGCTTGACACCGCAGTCGTAGGCGACCACTTTGTGGCGGGCAGGAGCGGTAGGGGCAAGCGCAAAGTCATGCGTAGCGGGCAGGTCGCTCACGGCAAAAGCGTGGGGCTCAGGGCAGCTCACGGTCTTGACCAGGTTCTCGCCGACCAGCGTAGGCGCGGCGGACAGGCGCTCGGCAAGCTCGTCGACGTCGAAGATCTCCGTCGAGATTATGCCCATCTTGGAACCGTTGTCGCGCAGGTGGCGCACGAGAGCGCGGGTGTCGACGCCCTCGATAGCGACGATGCCGTGTGCACGCAGGTACTCCGGCACGCTGACGGTCGAGCGCCAGTTAGAAGGCGTGGCGCACATGTCGTGGACGACCATGCCGCGCATGGCGGGAGCGCTCGCGGGGCGAGCGGTATCGCCGGGGAAGGCCGACTGGACATCGGTCTCGTCAATGCCGTAGTTGCCGATCTGCGGATAGGTCATGGTTACGATTTGGCCGGCATAGCTCGGGTCGGTCATGACCTCAAAGTAGCCCTCGAGCGACGTGTTAAAGCAGACCTCGCCGGTTGCGGTACCCTCGGCACCGCATGCACGGCCATAAAAAATGGTCCCATCCTCAAGATACAGGATGCAGGGACCGCAGGTGCCCTTGCTGGTTTTAGCCAGCATACGCTGGCACAGCTCGCTGGGCGCGACGGTGCGGGCGGCAGCGCCCGCAATATGGTTGTTCGCCATAGTTCTCCTTCCCGGTCTCACAGGACCGGCTTAAAGGTGTGTAGTTAGGCCTCGCGGTATTCTAACCGCAAGCATCGCCCATGGCATTAATTACATAGAATTGTTTACAAAATGATAATTATGACTTCCTGTGCATAATGATTTTTCTGGGACGGGGATTAAAAAATTATTCTGAGAGCAGGGCTTTGTCGCCAACTGCATACATGACAGAATGATTTTTTAATCCCCGTCCCAGAAAAATCATCCCGCGTGGGCTTGCGGCTCACGCGGGATGGCATCGTTCTATGTGGCTGCGGACTACTTTTGCTTGTCCTGCTCCAGCAGCTCGGACGGCGTGCGATCGGGCTTTCCGCCGCGGAAGATCTCTCGACCGTGCAGACGATGCTCAAGATCGCGCTCGGCCTGCTCCTCCGTGATCTTGGTCTGGCTCACCACCGGGTCCTCGATAAGCGACGAAACCGAGTTGACCTGTTTTTGAATGCGCTCGGCAATGGTGTCGTCCATGCTTACGATGCGCATCTTCCAGTCGATACTCGTGGCGTTGGACGAGCTCTTGGTCCAAACGAACGTCAGGATGGCGCTTTGGTGCCCCTGAGCAGGAAACATGCCAAAGAAGGAATCATGCTGGATCCTGCTGTCCTCGTCGATATAGGCGTGAACGTTATACACCACACGGTCGATCTTGTCGTTGAGCAGGGCGTTGGTTGCGAGCGCCGCCGCCTGAATCTGACCGTTGGACAGCAGCTCGAGTTCATTGGCAGAAGACGTGTCCAGCACCGTCACCTCAACCGTGCCCGTGCGCTCATCTGCCTCGTCGACGGTAAAATCGAGCGGGAACTGCGTAAAGCCATTGCCCCATTCAAGTCCACCCTTGAGCGCGGTCGAAACGGTATCCACCGAAACACTTTCGGAAAGGTTCGCGGTATTCAGACGTCGCATCACGCCGTAGCCAATCTGCATGCCCACAATCAGCACCAAAATGCCGATAACCACGGCCATGGCGGTCTTCGTAATGGTATGGCTCACCTGCGAGCCCGAAGGGTCGTCCTCGGACAGCGGGTCGATATGTTTTGCCTGGCTCGCGCGATCCTCGCTGCGCAGCCGCGCCAGCGTCGCCTTGTCGCCGCGCTTGACGGCGGCCTCTTTCTCGCGCATGCGCTCGGTGCGCTTTTTGGCGAGCGTAGGATCCAAGACGCCGGATGCATCGATTTCGGAGAATAACTCCGTCACTTCTTCCGGAGTCAAAGGGTTCTTATCAGCCATGATCTTCCTGTCATATCAATCAGTCGAGCTCGTGCGCACGCGCACCTTCGAACTGCATTCGATAGTAACGGGCATAGGTGCCGCCACGGGCGAGAAGCTCCTCGTGCGTGCCACGTTCCACAACGCGACCATGCTCAACGGTCGCAATCTCGTCAGCATGCTTAATAGTCGAGAGACGGTGGGCGATGATGATCGTGGTACGGCCGCGTGCCAGCTCTTCGAGCGACTCCTGAACCGCCTCCTCGCTTTCGTTATCCAAAGCACTCGTCGCCTCATCCAAAATAAGGATCTTGGGATTCTTGAGAAACACGCGCGCAATGGCGACGCGCTGCTTTTGACCACCCGAAAGACGGCTGCCGCGCTCGCCCACCACGGTGTCGTAGCCTTGCGGAAGCGATTCGATAAAGGTATCAATATTGGCGCGGCGGGCCGCTTCGGCGATCTCTTCTGCCGTGGCGCCCGGCTTGCCGTAGGCGATGTTCTCGCCGATCGTTCCATCAAACAGGTACACATCTTGCTGCACCAGGCCGATGGCACGGCGCAGACTATGCTGCGTCACGTCGCGCACATCCTGGCCGTCGATGCTAATGGAGCCGGCGGCAACGTCGTAAAAGCGCGGCAACAGCGAACAAGTCGTCGATTTGCCGCCGCCCGAGGGGCCAACCAAAGCGATGGTCTGACCGGGCTTGATGGACAGGTCCATGTGGTCGATAACAGGGCGTCCGTCGGCGCCGCGCTCGGCCAATTCAACATCCTCGTAGCTAAAGCACACGTCGCGGTACTCCACAGCACCAGCCGTCACCTGCAGATCCGCAGCACCCGGCTTATCCTGAATATCGGGGACAGTCGAGAGCACCTCATCCATGCGCTTAAAGCCGGCGATGGCTTTCTGATACGTCTCAGCCGAATTGACGAGCGTCTCGAGCGGCGTGCAGAACAGCGAAATGTAGAGTGCGAAGGTTGCCATATCGACCGCCTGCAGCTGACCCTGGGCAACGAGCCAACCGCCCAGCAGCACCACGATCACATAAAGCACTCCCGAGAGCAGGCCATACGTCGCGGTATAGACGCCCATGGCGTGATACATGTTCTCCTTGGACGAAAGGTAGCGATTGTTCGAGGCGCGAAACTTAGAGCGCTCGGTCTGCTCATTGGCAAAGCTCTTGACCACACGCATGCCCGCCAGCGAATCCTGCAGCTGCGCGTTGATGCCGCTAATCTTTTTGCGGTTATCGCTAAAGACCTCGCGCATGCGCATATTCTGCCAAAACATAATGACCGCGAACACCACCGTCACCACAGCCATGGCGAGTGCGAGCACCGGCGCGATGGTAAACAGAATCACAAACGAGCCGATGATCTCGATACCGCAGATAATGATCCATTCGGGCACGTGGTGCGCCGCCTCGCAGATATCGAACAGGTCATTGACCACGCGGCTCATCATGTCGCCCGAGCTGTTGCGATCAAAGTACGCAAAGCTAAACCGTTCGTACTGATCGAACAGGTCCTCGCGCATTTTGGACTCCATGCGCGCGCCCATCACATGACCCCAATAGCTCACAAAATAGCGGCAGGCGCAGCGGATGACATACATCAGCACCAGTCCCACCGCGATCATACCGAGCGCCTGCATAATAGCAGCCTGACCCTGAGTAAAGAGCCCGCCGGTCAGATTGCGCAAGATAATGGGGAACGCCAGGTCAATGGCGGCAAGCACCAGAGCACAAAGAGTATCAGCAACAAAAAGCCCCATCTGGGGCTTGTAATACGAAAGAAACCTCTTAAACATAGTCACCTTACGCGGTTTTACCAAACCGCGTTTCGTCTCGACGCTGCAAGTGCTCCATTTGGACAATCTGGCCTTCAATCGTCGGTCGCGTATATCCATACGCTTCCCTTCTCTTTTAGGCCACCTTGTCTCAAATGGAGCACTTTCGCTGACTTACACAAACCTGCGGGATCATCCCCGCTCGTTAAAGTTCCGCTCCACCCAAACGATGAGCAATGCTGTCGCAAGCCAAGGCACCCACAACGGTCTTGGCGTCTTCGATCTTGCCGTCGAGTACGGCGTCGATCAGCTCATGCAGTGGCACCAGGTCGACGTTGACAAACTCGTCATCGTCGGGGTCGGGCGCATCAAACTCGAGCTTGGTAGCCAAGTAGATGTGGATGATCTCATCGCAAAAACCGCAGGACGTGACAATCGACGTCAAAAAGCGAATGCGACCAGCCCTAAAGCCCGTCTCCTCATGCAGCTCGCGCTTGGCGCAATCGAGCGGGTCCTCGCCCGGATCGAGCTTGCCGGCGGGAATCTCGACCGTCACGCGGTCGATGGCGGTGCGGTACTGACGCACCAGCACGATCTTGCCGCTCTCGGTCAGTGCCACAACGGCCGCCGCACCCGGATGGCGAACGATATCGCGGGCGCTGCGGCGACCGTTGGGCAGCTCAACCTCAAGACGGTGGACGTCGAGGATCTTGCCCTTCCAGGCGCACTCCTCCGAAAGAATCTTCTCGTGCAGCTCGGCATCGTGCGGGTCGTCGTCGCCCAGCACCAGCGCCGGCTCGTCAGCGACCTCGCCGCCAGGCTCGCCCTCGGCGTGCCCATACATGCGGCTGTCCTCTTCGACGATCTGCGCGTCCACGAGCTCTTCGTTCTTCTCGTCCATCCGTCTCATTCCTCTCGGATTTTAGGCATCCCAGGCGTCGCGGCCGCGCAGCGCACGCAGGCCAATGTCGTGGCGCAGGGTCTTGCCCTCAAAGTTGATCTTCTCGCAGGCCTCGTAGGCAAGGTCGCGAGCGTTCTCGAACGTATCGCCCAGCGCGGTCACGGCGAGCACACGACCGCCGTTGGTCACGAGCTCGCCGTCCACCACGGCAGTACCGGCGTGATACACCGTCACGTTCTCCATAGCCTCGGCATCCTCGATGCCGGTAATGACCTTGCCCTTCTCGTAGCTGCCGGGATAGCCCGCGCTCGTCAGGACAACGGCCACGGCCCACTCGTCACGCCAATCGAGCTCAATCTGATCGAGCTCGCAGTTGGCGCAAGCCAGCATGACCTCGACCAGGTCGTTCTTAAGGCGCGGCAGCACGACCTGCGTCTCAGGATCGCCAAAGCGGGCATTGAACTCCAGCACCTTGGGGCCGGCAGGGGTGAGCATAAAGCCGCCGTACAGGCAGCCGCGATAGTCGATACCCTCGGCAGCGAGCTCTGCCACGGTCTGCTCCATGACCTTCACCATGGTGGCGTGCTCCTCGTCGGTCACGATGGGCACCGGGCTGTAGACGCCCATGCCGCCCGTGTTGGGGCCCTTGTCGCCCTCGAGCGCACGCTTGTGATCCTGCGAGGTGGCCATGGGACGCACGGTCTTGCCGTCGGTAAAGGCCAGCAGCGAGCACTCGGGGCCGGTCAGCATCTCCTCGATGACCACCGTGTTGCCGGCATCGCCAAAGGTGCCGCCAAAACACTCACGCACAGCCTCCTCGGCCTGCGAAAGCTCGGTTGCCACGATAACGCCCTTGCCCGCGGCAAGGCCGTCGGCCTTGACGACCAGCGGAGCGCCCTGCTCGCGCACATAGGCAAGAGCCGAAGCCTCGTCGGTAAATGAGCCATAGGCTGCCGTCGGGATACCGGCGCGCTCCATGAGCTGCTTGGAGAACAGCTTAGAGCCCTCCATCTGGGCGCCCTCGGCACCCGGGCCAAAGCACGGGATGCCCGCCGCGCGGACGGCGTCTGCAACGCCCGCCACGAGCGGAGCCTCGGGGCCAATCACCACGAGTCCGCATCCATGGCTCTGGGCAAACGCCGCCACGGCCGCAGGATCGCAATCGTCGAGAACCACATTCTCGCCGCAGCTCGCGGTGCCGCCGTTACCCGGCGCGATGTAGAGCTTGCCGGCGCGCGGTGATGCTGCGAGCTTGGCTGCCAGAGCATGCTCGCGGCCGCCGCTGCCCAACAACAGGATGTCGATGGTTTGAGTGTCCGCCTTCAAGGGTGCCTCCTCTATGGATTACCGGCCCGCTCCGCGCGGGCCCATTACAAGCAAATATACCCCTCGGCCGCCCATCTGGGCTGCAAAGGGGTATATCGCAATAACCAAATAACGCCGATTACTTCCAGAATCGGTTGATGATCTGCTCGCGACCGGCGCCGACGCCGATGAACGTCACGCGGGTGTGTGCCAGATCCTCGATAAATGCCACGTAGTCCTGAGCCTCCTGCGGCAGCTCATCAAAGCTGCGGCAGCCGGTGATGTCGCACTTCCAGCCAGGGAGCTCCTCGTAGATGGGCTTGGCATGCTCAAAACGCACCTGGTGCTCGGGCACGCTCGTGTAGCGCTCGCCGTCGACGTCATAGGCAACGCACACCTTAATGGTGTCGAAGGCCGAAAGCACGTCGAGCTTGGTCACGGCGATGTCGGTGAGGCCGTTGACGCGCGAGGCATAGTTGGCGATAGGGCCGTCAAACCAGCCGCAGCGACGACGGCGACCGGTGGTCACGCCGTACTCGTAGCCCTCCTCGGTCAGCGTGTGGCCGGCCTCGGACTCATAGGAAAGCTCGGTGGGCATGGGGCCCGAACCGACGCGGGTAATGTAGGCCTTCATGACGCCCAGCACGCGGTCGACGTTCTTCATGCCGACGCCGGAACCGGTAATGGCGCCGCCGGCGGTGCAGTT
>URXE01000053.1 GCA_900551815.1 uncultured Collinsella sp. | reverse complement strand
ATAAGAGACAGCTCTATGAGCGCCCCGACGGCAGGGGATTCAAGGGCTTTTTTATGTACGGGGTTCCCGAAGAATTCGTCTCGATCGATGTTGTGTCGCAGTTTCCGGGTAATCCTACGGCACCGCGCATGTCTGAACGCCAAAAGATTGAAATGCTCATCGACTTGTGTATGCTCACCTCGGAGTTGCATGCCATCGGTATCACCTTGGGTGACTGGAATCCCCGTAACATCCTTGTGGGGGAGAGGGGGAGTCTAATGCTTCTCGACACCGATTCGTATGCTTTCACACTTTCAGATGTGAGCTACCAAACCACCTGTGCAGCACCAGGATATATCGCACCGGAGGTGCTCAAGCTCATGGAGACAACTGGGGTCAATGATTTCGAGAGCTTAGCAGCCGCCACGAATGCCCCGGTGTTTACACCTCAGACGGATGACTTTGGGCTGGCGGTCCATATCTTCAAGATGCTCAATCGCGGAATACACCCATACGCTTCTGGTGAGCTGGACCTGGAGATTTTTGACCTGGGTGATGACATTCCACCCGCACCGTCGTTGAACAGCTGCGTGTGTAATGGGCGCAGCCCTTTTGTGGGGACGCTGGTCGGACACGTTATCCCGGTGTACGCTCTCGAGCTCGATGATTTTGGCAACCTTATGGGCGAGGCTTTCCGCCGGTCGCTCTTTGGCAAAGCGCAGGAGCGCCTTGACGCACGCACATGGGCGCGCCTGCTCGACCGGTACCTATCCGAGACGGCTGTGTGCCGGCGCGGTCATCTATATCACGCTTCGCATGACGAATGTCCCTTCTGTCGAGGAGAGCACGCGCTGTTGGCTCGTACCGCTGGTTGAGCATAAGTCAGCGAAAACGCCCCTAAGCGAGCAAGGTGACGTGAAAGAGGAGGGAAGCGTACTTCGGTACGCGACCGACGATTGAACGTCAGATTGCCGCTTAGGGGCGTTTGCAGCGTCGGCCGGTTACGGCGTTTGGTAAAACGCCGTAACCTACACCCGCTCTGCGATCTCGTGGATGAGGTAGTCGGTCTTTTCCCAGCCCAGGCACGGGTCGGTGATCGACTTGCCAAAGACACCGCCGTCGACCGGCTGGTTGCCGTCCTCCAGGTAGGACTCGATCATAAAGCCCTTGACCAGCTTGGAGATGGACTCGTTGCGGCGGCAGCTGTCGAGCACCTCCTTGCAAATGCGATACTGCTCCAGCGGACGCTTGCCCGAGTTGTCGTGGTTGCAGTCGATGACCGCTGCCGGATTGGCATAGCCGGCATGCTCGGTATAGCGTTCGGCCAGGCGTTCCAGGTGTTCGTAGTGGTAGTTGGGGTAGGTGCGCCCATCGAGACCGATGTAGCCACGCATAACGGCGTGTGCGATCGGGTTGCCGTCGCACTCGACCTCCCAGTTGCGGAAGATGAAGCTCTGGTGCGCCTGCGCGGCGTAAATGGAGTTGAGCATAACGGTGGTAGAGCCGGCAGTGGGATTCTTCATGCCGACGGGTACCGAAATGCCGCTCGACACCAGGCGATGCTCCTGGTTCTCGACCGAGCGTGCGCCCACGGCAACATAGCTCAGCAGGTCGACGAGGTATTGGTAGTTGGACGGGTAGAGCATCTCATCGGCGGTAAAGAAGCCGGTCTCCTCGATGACGCGCAGGTGCATATGGCGGATGGCCTTGACGCCCTCGAGCAGGTCGTCGGGAGCCTCGGGGTTGGGGTTGTGCAGAAGACCCTTGTAGCCGGTGCCCTTGGTGCGCGGCTTATTGGTGTAGACGCGCGGAATGATGATGAGCTTGTCCTTGACCTCCTCGGCGGTCTTGGCTAGTCGGTTCATGTACTCAAGCACTGAATCCTCGCGGTCGGCAGAGCACGGGCCGATGATGAGCACCTTGCGCGCGTCCTCGCCGGTAAAGACCTTGGCGACCTCGGCGTCGAATGCCTGCTTTTTGGCGGTAAGCTCGGCGGAAAGCGGCATTTCCTCGCGGATCTCCATGGGGATCGGCAGCCTGCGTTTGAAATCCATGGCCATGCGGGGCCTCCTCAATCAAATAAGTCAAAGCGTGAATTGTCGAATGCACGGCATTATCCGCTGTCGCACGCTAAAGTGCAAGCCCTTGTCACCCCGAAACCTGCCAAAAAGGGACAGGTTTATTTTGGCAGGTTTTATCTGGGGAAACGTCGGTGAATGCCGGGAGGGAGTGGCGTCGCGCGGGAGCCTAAGGCTGTTGTTGCTTCCCCAGGAAACACCCTGTGGGCAAAAAATGCCAAATATGAGTACGGTTGCTAACCTAGTATCATATTGCCTTCGCAAAATAATAGACATAACAGCAAAATATGTTCATTAACGCAAACACATATAAGTCCGCTATAGGGCTGTTTGATCAATTTAGGGACGCGTGTAAGCCGTGAAAACGGTATTTGGGGCTGTTTTGGCTGTTACTAAAAAGGTAACAGTACTCATATTTGCCCTTTTTTGCCCACGGGGCCTCGAAGGGGCTGCCAATTAGGTCCCAGGGGAGGTGGTTCGAGGGCCGCAGAGCAAAAAAGCGGGAGCGCAGGTTGTCCTGCGCCCCCGCTCTCGGGAACTATCCATTCCCTGCGGTCGAATTTACGCCGCTTCGTCGAACTGCGAATTGTACAGATCGGCGTAGAAGCCGCCCAGGGCGAGCAGCTCGTCGTGCGTGCCCTTCTCGACGATGTCACCGTCGCGGATTACCAGAATCACGTCGGCGTTTCGGATCGTGGACAGGCGGTGCGCGATGACAAAGCTGGTACGGCCCTGCATCAGCGCATCCATGGCGCGCTGAATAAGCTCCTCGGTACGGGTGTCGACGTTGGAAGTCGCCTCGTCCAAAATCAGCGCCGGACGGTCGGCCAGAATGGCGCGGGCGATGGTCACGAGCTGGCGCTGACCCTGCGAGAGGTTGGTGCCCTCTTCGTTGATCATAAAGTCGTAACCGCCGGCGAGCGTATGGATAAAGTGGTCGCAGCGTGCGGCGCGTGCAGCGGCTTCGACCTCGGCATCGCTCGCATCGGGACGTCCGTAGCGAATGTTCTCGCGAATGGTGCCGTTGAACAGCCACGTATCCTGCAACACCATGGCAAACTCGCCGCGCAGTGCCGCGCGGTCCCAGTCGCGCACGTCGACACCCTCGACGCGCAGCGAACCGCCGTCCACATCGTAGAAGCGCTGCAGCAGCTTAATGAGCGTGGTCTTGCCGGCGCCGGTAGGACCGACGATGGCGATGGTCTGGCCGGGCTGCGCCTCGCAGCTAAAGTCGTGGATGATGGTCTTGTCGGGCGTATAGCCAAACTTGACGTGATCAAACTCCACATGGCCGGGGCGCTTTTCGGGAATCTGCGCGTCGGCTTTCTGCTCCTCCTCGGGCGCGGCCAGGAACTCAAAGACGCGCTCGGTGGCGGCTGCCATCGACTGCATCGTGTTGCTCACGTTGCCCAGTTGCTGCACGGGCTGCGTAAAGTTGCGAACGTACTGGATAAAGCTCTGGATGTCGCCGGGCGTGGCGTTGCCGGTCAGTGCGAGCTGTGCGCCCACCACGACAACGCCCACGTAGCCCATGTTACCCACCAGGCTCATAAGCGGCATCATCAGGCCCGACAGGAACTGCGAGCGCCAGCCACTAATAAAGAGGCGGTCGTTTTGACGGTCGAACTCTTCGATCGAGGCCTCGGCGCGGTCGAACACCTGAATGACGTTCTGGCCGGCAAAGTCCTCCTCGATAATGCCGTTGACGGCGCCCAGAACCTGCTGCTGCTCGCGGAAGTACGGCTGCGAGAAGTGAATCATTACGGTCAAGATAATCGCGGCGGCCGGCAGCGTGAGCACGGTGACGCCGGTAAGCGGCAGGCTGATCGAAAGCATCATGACGAGCACGCCGATAATCTGCGTCACCGACGTGATGAGCTGCGTCACGCTCTGGTTGAGCGACTGACCCAGCGTATCGACGTCGTTGGTGATGCGGCTGAGTACGTCTCCCTTGCTGTGGCCGTTGAAGTAACTCATCGGCACGACGGCAATCTTGGCGGCGATTTCCTTGCGCATGCGGTAGCAGATCTTTTGCGTGACGCCGGTCATGAGCCAGCCCTGGACCAGGCTGCAGACAGAGCTCGCCAGATACAGGCAGAGCAAAAAGCCGAGCGTCTTGGCGATCCAGTCAAAGTCAACGTCGCCGGTGCCGTTGACCTTGGCGACCAGGCCTTCGAACAGCTTGGTCGTAACCTGGCCGAGCACCTTGGGTCCCACAATGTTAAAGATGACCGAGCACACGGCAAAGGCGACGGCGGCAAACACGGCAATCTTGTGCTGGCCGATATAGCCGAGCAGCTGCCTCATGGTGCCCTTAAAGTCCTTGGCCTTTTCGCCGCGACGCATGCCGCCCATGCGGCCCATGGGACCGCGCTGGCGGGTGGGCTTGGGAATCTGAGTCTTGGTCTCGTCTGCCATTAGCGCTCGCCTCCTTCCATGACGGCTGCAATTTCTTCTTGGGTAAGCCCCAGCTCCTCGGCGGAAAGCTGCGACTGTGCGATCTCCAGGTACGCCGGGCAGCTGCGCAGCAGCTTCTCATGCGTGCCGGTGCCCACTACGTGGCCGTCGTCGAGCACGATGATCTGGTCGGCGTGCATGATGGTCGCGATGCGCTGGGCTACGACCACGAGCGCGGCGTCGGTAACGTTTTTGGCCAGCTCCTCGCGTAGGCGCGCGTCGGTCTTGTAGTCGAGGGCACTAAACGAGTCATCGAACACCACGACCTCGGGCTTTTTGGCCAACGCGCGGGCGATGGCCAGACGCTGGCGCTGACCACCCGAAACATTGGAGCCGCCCTGGCTTATAGGGGAGTCGTACCCGTCCTCGCGCTCGGCGATAAAGTCCTCCGCCTGGGCGACGCGTGCTGCCTGGCGCATATCCTCGTCACTCACCATGTCGCCGGCAAACTTGAGGTTGCTCTCGACGGTACCCGAGAACAGACGACCCTGCTGCGGAATATAACCGATGCGGCGGCGCAGCTCGGAAAGGGTCATGTCGCGCACGTCGATGCCGTCGAGCGAAATGCTGCCGCCCGTGACGTCGTACAGGCGCGGGATGAGCTGCACAAGCGTGGACTTGCCCGAGCCCGTGGAGCCAATGATGCCGAGCATCTGACCGGCGTGCGTGGTGAAGTTCACGCCGCTGATGACGTCGGCGCGGGCATCGGGATACTGGAAGCTCACGTCGCGGAAGGTGAGCTCACCGCGCGGCGTGCTGGCGGCAGGCAGTTTGGGCGAGGCAGGGTCGTTGATGCTGGTGGGGCAGGTGATGACCTCTTCCACGCGCTCGGCTGCGACCTCGGCACGGGGCAGGATGACCGAAACCATGGTGAGGATCATAAACGCCATAACGATCTGCATGGTGTAGGAGATAAACGCCATCATGTTGCCGACCTGCATCACGCCGTCGGACACGCCCTGCGCGCCAAACCAGACGATAAGCACGGTGATGCAGTTCATGACGAGCATCATGAGCGGCATCATAAAGCTCATGGCTCGGTTGGTGTAGAGCTGCGTGGTCATCAGGTCGAGCGACGCCTTGTCAAAACGTTCGAGCTCATGTTCCTCGCGGTTGAACGAGCGGATGGGCATAAGGCCGTCGAGCAGCTCGCGGGCGGTAAGGTTCACGCGGTCAACAAAGCTTTGCATCTTTTTGAACTTGGGCATGGTGAGGCCCATAAGCACGCCGACGACGGCCGAGACCGCGATGATGGCAACGGCGATGGTCCACTCCAGGCCGGTATGGTTGGCCAGGACGCGCATGACGGCGACGATGCCCATGACGGGGGCCATCAGACACATGCGGATAAACAGAGTTGCGGCCATCTGGATCTGCTGAATGTCGTTGGTGCAGCGGGTGATGAGCGAGGCCTGGCTAAACTTGCCCACCTCGGCCGGCGAGAAGTGCATAACCTTGTTGAAGGTCTCGCGGCGCAGGTCGCGGGCGATGGAGCAGGCGGTGCGCGAAGCCACGGCACCGGTCAGGATGGTGGCGACGAGCGACACGAGGCACAGTCCAAACATCGTGGTCGCCATGCGGCTCAGGTAGGCGTTCTGCACGTCGGCGGGGTCGATGCCCTGCGCCTTGTACTCGTCCTGTACATAGCTCACGGCGCGCTGGGTGACGATGGAGCCCGACATGGAGCCCATTTTGTCCGCCATTTGGTTGGCGCCCTCGACGAGCTTGCTTTGGTCTACCAGACCGCCCTCGACACCCAGGCGCAGGCTCTTCATGGTGATCTTGCCGCCGTCGGCGTCGATCTGCTTTTGCATGTTCTGCGCCGCTGCGGCCTTCTGCTGCATCTCGGCGAGCTGCTCGGGCGTCATCGCTGCCATTTGCTCGGGGGTTGGCATGGCCTGGGCAGCGTTGTCGTCATTCTCGCTGGACGAGCCCATCATGTCGCCCATGGAGTTGGCGTCGATGCCCTGGTTGAACGAAAGGACGACTGTCTCGGGCAGGCTCATAATGTCGGCAAACTTGCCGCCGTCGGCGCGCTCGTCCTCGGTGCCCTTGTACGTTCGAATGCCGTTTTTGTCAGCCTTGCTAAACACGGCCTCCACAGCTTTGGCGTCCTTGGCGCTCATAAAGAGTTCGAGGTCGTCGAGCGATTCGGCGCGAATGGTGTCGGGCACGGGCGAGGCAATGCCGCCTTGCTGCACGCCCACGTCGACGATGTCGCTCATATAGGTAGGCAGTGCCAGATCGGCGTTGCAGCTGATTACGATAAGTACGATAGCTGCGAACAGTGCCAGGATATGCTTTTTAAAGAGCTTGAGAATCCTCACTCGGCATCTCTCCTTTCTTGATTGCGGTCGATAATTTCGTTGGCACGCCTAAGAAGGCGCACCATCTCTTGGGTATCTGTTTCGCCGAGCTGCTCGAGGAAAGCCGCGGTGCGGGCCTCGAATTCCCGACGTTTGATTTCGAGATCCTGGAATCCCTTGTCGGTCACTATGACGTGTACGCGACGACGGTCAGTCTTTGAGTGCTCGCGCTCGACCCAGCCCTTGGCCTCGAGGGCGCGCAGAATATTGGCGATGCGGGCGCTCGAGACCCAGGCGCGATCAGCGAGTTCGCTCGGCGTGAGCGAGCCGCCGGCGCGCATGAGGGCGCGCATTACAGCCATCTCGCCACCGAGAGCTTTGTCCGCAAAGCGCGAAATGCGCTGATGCATGCTGCCAAACTCAGTTAAGAGCTGACGTCCAAGTTCACGGAAATCAGTATCTTCCACCGAAAACCCCTAACACTAGAAACTATTTTCGGTGAAAGATGATACCCCCGCTCAGCCATCCCATTCGGTGGATTTCTAGGCATGTCCCAAAAATCTACTTGGCCGCTAGGCAATATTAAGAGTGTATTAAGACTTAAAATCATTCAATTGCTGAAGCGTTTCAAAAAACTATTATACAAACGGTTAGGCGAGGGGTTGTCACCACCATGACGACTGGGACTCATATAATCGCCACGTGCGATGCTCCAACTTCCCGCAAGGAGACACCTGAATCAAGGGGGTTGGAGTCATGGCATTTGACTTCACGGGCAAGACCGCGATTGTCACGGGCGGCACTCAGGGCATTGGCCTCGAGATCGCCAAGGGCATCGTCGCGGGCGGCGGACATGTCGCGCTCATCGCAAGGAACGCTGCTAAGGGCGAGGCCGCTGTGGCCGAGCTTGGCGAGGGCAACAAGTTCTATCAGCTCGATGTCGCCGATGCGCCCAAGGCGCGCGAGACCGTCGAGCAGATTTTTACGGACCTGCCGCAAACCAACATCCTGATCAACTGCGCTGGCGTCATCAGCACCAAGAAGTTCGACGAGATCGATGACACCGAGTGGCGTCGCACCATCGACATCAACCTCAACGGTACCTTCACTATGATGAACGCCGTGTACCCGCACTTTAAGGCGGCCCATGCCGGCACTATCGTCAACGTGAGCTCTGTCGCTGGCAAGATCGGTGGCGGCCTGCTCGGCACCGCGGCCTACGCGAGCTCTAAGGCCGGTGTCAACGGCCTGACCAAGGCAGTCGCCAAGGAAGGCGGCAAGTTTGGCGTCCGCTGCAACGCCGTGTGCCCGTCGCTTACGTTGACCGATATGACCTCGATTCTCTCTGACGAGAACTCTCAGCGTATCATCAACGGTATTCCTCTGGGCCGCGCCGCCCAGGCCAGCGAGCCTGCGCAGATGGTGCTGTTCTTCGCTTCCGACCTCGCCAGCTTCGTGAACGGCGAGATCGGCGACTGCGACGGCGGCATCGTCCTGGACGGGTAATACCCCACGACGATTATTCGGCGACGGCTCCTGCGACTCGGGACCGTCGCCTTCTTTCTGATATAGGCGCATGCGGCTACGATTCGCATGCATCCAAAGGAGATATATATGAGTGAATCGACTGCGGTGGAGGCGCCGACGGCAAAGGAGCCGTTCTTTAAGATGTCCTCCATCCCGGGTGCCAATATTTTGGTGCCGCTTTTGCTGGGCTGCCTGCTCAACACACTATTCCCCGACCTGTTCAAAACGCTCGGCAGCTTTACGCTTGGCATGACCCAGCAGGGCGCTGGCCCGCTCGTGGGCGCTTTTTTGCTCATCGTCGGTACGACGATTTCGTTTAAGAGCGCTCCTGCCGCCGCTGCCCGCGGCGCCATCATCATCGCCGTCAAGCAGATCGTGGTCGTTGCCGTGTCGCTGCTCATTCTTTATGTATTCAACGACAACCTGTTTGGCATCTCTGCCATGGTGATGCTGGCGGCTTGCACCGGCGCCAACAACGCTATGTACGCTGGGCTGATGGGTACCATGGGCAACGAGGCTGAGCGTGGCGCTGTCGCCATCACCACGCTGGTTGTCGGCCCTCCG
This sequence comes from uncultured Collinsella sp., assembly GCA_900551815.1. Lineage (GTDB taxonomy): Bacteria > Actinomycetota > Coriobacteriia > Coriobacteriales > Coriobacteriaceae > Collinsella. The sequence goes on along the minus strand of URXE01000053.1, from coordinate 7,035 downwards.
GTCACGATGATCGTGCTCGGCGCTGCCGGCCAGGCCCCGATCGGCTGGTCGCTCGTGGGCGCCATTCTGCCGATCGTCGTCGGCATTATTCTGGGTAACCTCTTCCCGAGCTTTAAGAAGATGATGGCCCCGGCACTTTCCGCCATCATCGTGCTCGTCTTCTTTGCCATGGGCTCGACCATGACCTTTGGCCAGCTCATTAATGGCGGTCTCCCCGGTATTCTGCTCGGCGTGATCTGCTCGGTGGTCTTTGCAATTCCCGTCATCGCGGTCGATAAGCTCACGGGTGGTACGGGTGTCGCAGGTGCGGCCATTTCGAGCTGCGCCGGAGCCAATGTGGCCACGCCTGCTGCCATGGCAAGCGTCAACGGGGCCATGTACGGCGGCGCCGTGCTCGCGACGGCTACGGCACAGGTTGCTGCCTGCGCAATCGTGACGGCTATTTTGACCCCGCTGGTCACCAGCTGGTGCTACAAGCATTTTGAGGGCCAGGGCAACGGCAATAGCAAGGCAACGACCGACAAGGCCGCCGCAGCCGCCTAATGCCAAGCGGCAATCAAAGCTAAAAACTAGCTACGCCACAGGGCGACCACGGGGGATCCTGTGGCCGCCCTACAGTTTCTGTAGGGTCTCTGAGACACTTTACCCTGCTAAAGCTGGCATAACAGCTAGAGCGAACGTCGTACAAAGGCAAGGAAAAATAACATACAAATCGGTGAACGGTAGTTGTTCGCGCTCGCATTTCCTGCGGGTTTGTAAAAAACGCCCTTATGATATAAAAAAAGAAACATATAACAGCCCAGATGGAGAGGGTCGCTATGTTATCCTTCTCAAACGGGTGAAATCTTGGGTTTTGGGTTGTAGTTCCAAGGTGGACAAACGTTTTTCCTGCACCAACGTGTGGTGAAGAACGGAAGAAGCCGGTAGTGCAAGCCGAACATTCAAGAATTCAATAAGCAGCGGTGTGAGAGAGCGCCGCATTACACGTAACTAGGAGCGTGGTTACACAATGCAGGAGGCATGGGAAGGCTTCAAGGAAGGTATCTGGACGGGAGAGGTTGACGTCCGAGACTTCATCCAGAAGAACTACACCCCCTACGAGGGCGATGAGTCGTTCCTCGTAGGTCCGACCGAGCGTACCAAGGAGCTGTGGGGCGAGGTTCTCGACCTGCTGCTTAAGGAGCGCGAGCAGGGTGGTGTCCTCGATATGGACACCAAGACCGTCACGGGTATCGTGAGCCACCCCGCTGGCTACATCGATAATGCCCATCGCGACAAGGAGACCATTGTTGGCCTCCAGACCGACAAGCCGCTCAAGCGCGCGCTGCACGTCAACGGTGGTATCCGCATCGCTTGCCAGGCTGCCAGCCAGCACGGCTACAAGGTCGACGAGAACGTTGTCGAGCGCTACACCTTCGAGCGCAAGACCCACAACGCTGGCGTCTTCGATGTCTACACCCCCGAGATGCGTGCTTGCCGCTCGGCTCACATCATCACCGGTCTGCCCGATGGCTATGGCCGCGGCCGCATCATCGGCGACTACCGTCGTGTCGCCCTGTACGGTGTCGACTACCTGATCAAGGACAAGGAGGCCCAGAAGGCTTCCACCCCGACGGTCATGACCGCCGACAACATCCGCGATCGCGAGGAGCTGCAGGAGCAGATCCGTGCCCTCGGTGAGCTCAAGATGATGGCCGAGACCTATGGTTTCGATATTTCCAACCCTGCTACCAACACGCAGGAGGCCATCCAGTGGATGTACTTCGCCTACCTCGCTGCCGTCAAGGAGCAGAACGGCGCCGCTATGTCCATCGGCCGTACCTCCACGTTCATCGACATCTACGCTGAGCGCGACCTTGCCAACGGTACCTTCACCGAGGAGCAGATCCAGGAGTTCGTGGATCACTTCATCATGAAGCTCCGCATGGTCAAGTTTGCCCGTACCCCCGAGTACCAGGCCCTGTTCACCGGCGACCCGCAGTGGGTCACCGAGTCCATCGGCGGCATGGGTGTTGACGGCCGTACGCTCGTTACCAAGATGAGCTACCGCTACCTGCACACGCTCGAGAACATGGGCACCAGCCCCGAGCCCAACATGACCGTTCTGTGGTCGACCCGTCTGCCCGAGAACTTCAAGAAGTTCTGCGCCAAGACTTCCGTCGCCAGCTCCTCGATCCAGTACGAGAACGACGACCTCATGCGCGTCTATCACGGCGACGACTACGGCATTGCCTGCTGCGTGTCCTCCATGCGCATCGGCAAGGAGATGCAGTTCTTCGGCGCTCGCGCCAACCTGGCCAAGTGCCTGCTGTACGCACTCAACGGCGGTGTTGACGAGGTCTCCAAGAAGCAGGTCGGCCCCAAGTATCGCGCCGTCGAGGGCGATACGCTCGATTACGACGACGTTGTGGCCAAGTACAACGACATGATGAAGTGGCTCGCTGGCGTGTACGTCAACTCGCTGAACATCATTCACTACATGCACGACAAGTATTGCTACGAGCGTATCCAGATGGCTCTGCACGACAAGCACGTGCACCGCTGGTTCGCTACGGGCATCGCTGGCCTTTCCGTCGTGGCTGACTCCCTGTCCGCCATCAAGTACGCCAAGGTCCACCCCGTCCGTGACGAGAACGGCATCATCGTCGATTTCGAGACCGAGGGCGAGTTCCCCAAGTACGGTAACGACGACGACCGCGTCGACCAGATCGCTCACGACGTTGTGCACCAGTTCATGGAGTACATCCGCATGAACGACACCTACCGCAACTCCGTGCCCACGACCTCGGTTCTGACCATTACCTCCAATGTCGTGTACGGTAAGAAGACCGGTTCCACGCCTGACGGCCGCAAGGCTGGTCAGCCGTTCGCCCCGGGTGCTAACCCCATGCACAAGCGCGATAGCCACGGCGCCATCGCTTCGCTGTCTTCGGTTTCCAAGCTCCCGTTCCGCGATGCTCAGGACGGCATCTCCAACACCTTCTCCATTATCCCGAGTGCGCTCGGCAAGGAGGACCAGGTGTTCTTTGGCGATATCGACCTTGATCAGCTGGGCGAGTAACTATTGTTAGTGCTATACTAACAATAACGATTACTGATTAGCGCGCCGGTTTCGGCCGGCGCCTATTAATCGAAGGAGACACATTATGAAGGTTTCTGAAGTTTCCGAGACCCAGGCCGATAACCTGGTCCACATGCTCGACGCTTACGCCGAGAAGGGTGGCCACCACCTGAACATCAACGTCTTCAACCGTGAGACGCTGCTCGACGCTCAGGCTCACCCCGAGAAGTATCCGCAGCTGACCATCCGCGTTTCCGGCTACGCCGTGAACTTCCACACGCTCACCAAGGAGCAGCAGGACGAGGTCATTGCGCGTACCTTCCACGACAAGTTCTAAAGGGACTCAACTCCCGCAGGATCGCCGGGGCTGTTTGGGCTATCTCCCAAAACGTCCTCGGACATGCAAAGAGGCTCGCTGCGCACTTCGTGCGGCGAGCCTCTTTGCGTCCTGCGGAATGTTTTGGGAGGTAGTCCAAACAGCCCCGGCTGGGGTCCTGTGTAGTCACCCTTTAGGCGGAACTCTCCTAATTATTTGGATGAGTCGTTTACTTACTTGTACTGTTACCGTCTTCCCGCTCTTATTGGGGTATGCTTTGTTCGTATGTAAACGTATGACATGTTGATGGGGAGGGTGCTATGGCTCGCGAGGGCGCTCGTTCTAAGGATTCGGCTAAGCCTGGCATCAAGGAAGTTGCAGCGGTGGCGGGGGTTTCGCCTACTACGGTATCTCGCGTGCTTAATAATCGCGGCTATATTAGCCAAGAGACCCGCGATAAGGTCCATGCCGCGATGGAGCGCGTCAACTATGCACCCAACGATATCGCCCGTGCCATGCTCAACGGTCGCCTGAATCTAATCGGTATGATCGTCCCCTATGTCAGCAGCCCGTTTCATGCCCAAGCGGTCCAAGCCGTTGAGCGTACCCTGGCCGAAAACGGTTTTAAGATGCTGCTGTGCAATAGTGCCAATCGACCTGATCTTGAGCGTTCTTATATCGATATGCTTCGGCGCAATATGGTTGATGGCGTCATTGTCAATTCGCTTAATATCGGTGCCGAGGCGTATGCCGAGATGGGCTTGAGTCTGGTTGGTATCGACTGCGACCTTGGCGAGGCCTCTGTCCAGATTGCAAGTGACAGCTATGGCATTGGCGAGCTCGCCACGCGCCGTCTGATTGATGACGGCTGCAGGCGTATCCTGTGCCTGCGCAGCAATAGCCGCATGCGCATGCCTGCCAATAAGCGTACCGATGCCTACCTCGATGTTGTTGAGCAGTTCGGTTTGTCCGCGCTTGTCCGTGAGGTTGAGTTCGTTAAGCCCGACGACGAAAAGGGCGCGGTCGTTGCGAAGATCCTCGATGAGAACCCCGATATTGACGGCATCTTTGCGGGAGACGATACGATGGCGGCCATCTGTCTCAACGTGATGAAGCAGCGCGGCTTGAGCGCTCCGGACGATATTAAGGTCGTGGGCGCGGATGGTGCCCGCCGAACTATGACGTTTATGCCTGACTTAACAACCGTACGTCAAGATATCGATCGCATCGGAGAGCTCGCGGCGCAATCCATCATCGCTCTTATTAACGGCGATAATCCCGAATCGAATATCAAGCTCCCCGTTGAACTCATTGAGGGCAAAACCGCGTAGTTCATCCCGTGCCAAAAGAATTCCTCAAACGCCTCTGATGACCGTTCACCGGCATATGTCAACCGTTTGCCGACGACTAGAACTGGGAAAAGACGTATTGGTGTGAAAACGTTTGACATATGAAAACGATTGACATATCTTGCCATTGTACCGAGTTAGTATGTCGTGGAAAGGAAGTCTCGGATGCACAAGGTGTATTACCAGCCTGAGGGAATTTGGGTAGGCGACATCATGCCGTACGGCGAGGACGGCACGTTCTATCTCTATCATCAGCGTGACACGCGTAACCCCGAACCTTTCGGAGAGCCGTTTGGCTGGGCACTCGCTACGACCAAGGATTTCGTCAACTACAAGGACTTTGGCGAGAGCCTTGAGCGCGGCGGCGACGAGGAAGTCGACCAGTACATTTATGCCGGCACGGTGTTTAAGGTGGGCGACAAGTACCATGCGCTCTACACTGGTTGCAATCGCGATAAGGTCCGCGCACGTTTGATGAAGCAGGTTCTTCTTCACGCAACGAGCGACGACGCCGTCAAGTGGGAGAAGAACATCGCCGAGACGCTGCTTCCGCCCCAGGAGGGTTACGATGACCGCAACTGGCGCGATCCCTTTGTGCTTTGGGATGAGGAGAACGAAGAGTACATGCTCATCCTCGGCACGCGTGTGGGCGAGGACAAGCGTCTGATGACCGGCCGCCTGGTCAAGTTCACCTCCAAGGATCTGACCAACTGGGAGTTCCAGGGCGACTGGTGGAACCCGGGCCTGTACACCATGTTTGAGATGCCTGATCTCTTTAAGATGGGCGACTGGTGGTACCTCGTCTTTTCCGAGTACAGCGACGGCAACAAGACCCGTTACCGCATGTCCAAGTCCATCAACGGTCCTTGGATTACCCCCGCTGACGACTCCTTCGACGGCCGCGCGTACTACGCCGCTCGCACCGCATTCGATGGCGAGCGTCGCGTTCTCTTTGGTTGGGTTCCTACGCGTGACGAGGGCGGCGACCCCAGCTCTTACCTATGGGGTGGCACCTTTATGCCCCTCGAGATCGTTCAGCGTGCCGACGGAACGCTCGGCACCAAGCTCCCCGACAGCATGCTTGGCGCCTTTGGCGAGGCTAAGGCAGTCGAGACCTTTGAGCTTTCCTGCGAGTCGGGCAAGGTCGAGCAGGTGCTCGCCGCGGATGCCGGCTCCACCTACTTGCTCGATGCCGACATTGAGCTCGGCGGTAACGCTGCCGGCTTCTCGGTCAAGTTCGCTGAGGACGCCGAGACCGGTCTTGCCTATGAGTTCCGCGCCAACCTGCGCGAGGGCAAGCTCGAGTTCACGCCGGCTCCCCAGTACCCGTGGTTCCAGGTCAACAACATGGGCCTCGAGCGTCCGTTGTTCTTTAAGGGCGAGGGCACTCACCATGTGCGTCTGGTCGTCGACGACGACATCGCGACCATCTTTGTCGATGATGTTGCGCTCAACGCTCGCTTCTGCAACAAGCAGGGCCAGGGTGTGGCGCTTACCGTCACCGACGGTGCGCTCAAGTGCGCAAACGCAACGATCGCGTCTCTGTAGCGGCAACGAACCGTTTTATGATTTAGAAAAGGAATGGAGAGGAACATGGACTACAAGGCAGTGTCCCAGCAAGTCGTCGACAACGTCGGCGGACTGGAGAACATCGAGGGCGCCACGCATTGCGTGACCCGTCTGCGTCTGGTGCTCAAGGATACGAGCAAATACAACAAGGCCGAGCTCGAGAACATCGATGGCGTCAAGGGCGTGCTGTACAACAGCGGCCAGCTCATGATCATCTTCGGTACCGGTACCGTCAACAAGGTTTACGATGAGTTTATGGCTCTGACGGGCGTTAAGGAGATCAGTGCTTCCGAGGTCAAGGGCGCCGAGGCGGACAAGAAGGGCAAGTTCTTCTCGGTCCTCAAGGTATTCTCGGACATCTTTATCCCCATCATTCCCGCCTTCGTCGGCGCTGCAATCATCATCGGCCTTAAGTCGCTGATCGTTGCCAACGGCCTCTTTGGCATGGAGGGCAGCCTCGCCGATCACAGCGAGTTCCTCAAGAACCTCGCAAGCTTCTTTGCCATTATCGCCACCACGTTCGACTACCTGCCTGTCCTGGTTATGTACAGCGCGGTCAAGCGTTTTGGCGGTAACCCGATCCTGGGCATCCTCGTCGGTATCGTCATGGTTCACCCGAGCCTTATGAACCGCAACACGTTCGTTATGGACCCGACGGGTGCTGAGTACTGGAACTTCGGTCCGCTAGGGGGTGCGGACGATTTCTTGGACCGCGCCTAGGCGTATCCAAGCTTCCTGCG
>URXE01000052.1 GCA_900551815.1 uncultured Collinsella sp. | reverse complement strand
GGATTGGTCAAAATCGTTTGACTATTAGCGGCTAAAATCGCCCGGCGCTAACACCCGGTCAGCGCCCCTTTTTTAAGTTGCGGTGAAATAGGGACTAATTGGGGGTTCCAGACGCCAAAACAGTCCCTATTCCACCGCAACTTCAGGTAGTCGTTGGGGACGTTCTTGAATGACTAGTCGTTTAAGAACGTCCCCAACGACTAGGTCGCCAGCCCCTTACCTCAAAATAGGGCCCCGTTCCGGAATGTGTCGGAACGGGGCCTTGGTGGTTGGGGTCTATTGGGTTTTGTTCGTTAGTCTACCTTTTGTCCGCATGTGGGGCAGAACTGGGCTTCGGGTACGAGCGGGGTTCCGCAGTGACGGCAGAAGCGAGTGGGCTCGGTTGGGGCTGCCGACATCGTCGGTGCCGCGGGTGCCACGGCGTTCTGCTGGGCGAGCTTCTGGCGACGGCGCTGCTTGCGCTGAGGTTTAGGCGCTGCGGCTACCGCACCGTTCGCGGCCTTCGCGCGCTTCTTGCGAATACAAAGGACAACAATCGCGCCACCGATGATGAGGACGATCGCCACGCCACCGCCAATAACAAACGGCAGGTGAGTCTGGGCAAAGTACAGCACATCCTCGGGTACCGAATGAGGAATGTTGGACTTATAGATGTTCACGTGTAGCGTGGTAGGGCCATTCTCGTCGAAATAGGTTGCCAAAATCTTGCGATCGCCGTTCATGAACGAAAGGCCGCACCAATGAGAGTTAAACTCGCTCTTTGCCCCGGTCTGAGCATCGACTAGGCAAGCCGAATCATTGTCATCGTCTGAGTATTTTCCAAGCAGGATGCTGCCGTCATGCGATACAGCGCTGAGATATCCATCGCCAAAGGGATATGCAATTGAGCTGATGATCTTGTCGCTTTTCAGGTCATAAACACTAAGATTCGCATCCTCTTCATTTAAATAGTAATCTCCGTCATCTTCTTCAAAAAGATCGTTCGATCCCTTCTTTGTATAGAGGGTATAAAACTCCGCTGAAGGATATGAATAACCCCATTCAGGAGCGTGGCCATCATCGTTGAAAACAACGCTCATATTTCCATCACGGTCCGCTTTTATTAATGCGGTTTCACTCTGAAGATAAATATTATCCGAATTCAAGCTGGAGCTAACATTGTCAATCACCGAAGATCTGCCGTCTTTTTTAACGCTGGCAGTCTTTAATTCGGTTGACCCCGTGTCGCAATTGAAAACCCTAAGCGCGACAACGCCGTCTTTGGTATTGTCCTGTAGGGCATATAGGCGGCTCATATCTTTTGAGTAGTAGTACGAAGAGTCATCTTTATTTGGTTGATATGTCTGGATCAGTTTGTCGGATTTAAGATCATAGATTTCGACCTTTTTGGACTCGTATTCGTTATCATAATGTTCCACGGCCGCTCTTTTTCCGTCGTAAGAGACGGTTTCATCGGTGTAGGCATATTTGGCCGAAATGATGGGATGGACTGTTTGACTTTGGTTGTCTGGCGAGAATACGACCAAATTATTGCCGTCTCGCCAGTAGAGTTGATTGTTGGATGTGGGACATCCTGACTCAAGGCCTTTATCCGGAATGGCAATTGGGCATGCGCTACCGTCATTAAAATTGATGAGAGAAATCCTCTTTAAGTTGTCATCATCATCGAAATCGTATAGATAGCCGAATTTTCCATCGCCGCTTGTACTGATAAACGAGTATTCACTACTTACCTTAAAGTTATACGACTTCTCAAGCTCAGGCGTCGGTACGCTGCCGTTGGCTAATGCTGCTGGAGGGGCTGCAAGCGGAGACAAGGCCGCGATCAGGCCGATGGCGACTGCTGCGATCCTTCCGCTCTTTTGGATGCTCTTAAACATGGCAATCCTTTCCTCTGGATGCGAATGCGATACTGTCATGGTTAATCGGGATTCCGAAATCTTGTTGCGCAACATTCACCATCGGCAACATTTTTCGGCCAGCTGTGCCGTCCCCAAGAGATCATTCTGAGTTGCGGTGAAATAGGGACTGAATACGGGCTCTAGACGCCAAAACAGTCCCTATTCCACCGCAACTTCATGGGGATGTGTGACAATGCCCGTCGGAAAACATCTGCTGTCTTTGGGGGCTATTTACTATGCTGTACGAGTTTTGTGCCGAGAACTTTGAGCGAGTGCCGGCGGCCATCGAGGCCGGTGCGGGGCGCATCGAGCTGTGCGATAACCTTGCCGTCGGTGGTACCACGCCCTCGGCCGGCGTTATCAGCGCTACGACCAACTATGCCCACGAACACGATGCACGGGTGATGTGCATGATCCGTCCGCGTGGCGGCGACTTTCACTACAACCAGGATGAGCTGCGCATGATGGAGATGGACTTGGGCCTTGCCGTGAGTGCGGGCGTTGACGGCTTGGTCTTTGGCTGCTGCAAACCCTGCGCTGGCGGATGGGCGCTCGACGAACTTACGCTTGGCGCCCTCGTGATGGCTGCAGGCTGCGCGACCGAGGAATGTAAGCGTGAGTCCCTTGACATCACCTTCCACATGGCATTTGACCAGCTCTCGCCCGAGGCTCAGCTCGATGCGATTGATACACTTGCCGACTGCGGCGTTACGCGCATCCTCACGCATGGCGGCGCTGCCGGTACGTCGATCGAGGATAATTTCGATCACCTGGCTCGTTTAATCGAGTATGCGGGCGATCGTTTGACCATCCTTCCCGGCGGCGGCATCACTACGGCAAATCGCGACGCGGTCGCGGCGGCGCTAGGCGTCTCCGAGCTCCATGGCACCAAGATCGTGCCGCTGGAGGTATAACCCGTGGCGCTGGTATTTGACGTTCAGCAGGCGAGCGGTAAGCCCGACGATAATCGTCGCCCTGGCACCGCGTGCCCCTTTTGCGACACGGAGGGACTTGCCAACATCATCCAGCGCGATGGTGATTGCATCTGGCTCGAGAATAAGTTCAAGACCTTGCGGGCCACACGTCAGACCGTATTGATCGAGTCTGCCAATCACGACGCCGACCTGGTGACCTATGAACCGGATGAGCTGCATCATGTGATGCGGTTTGCCCTGGGCTGTTGGCAGCAGATGATCGATTCCCAACAGTACCGCAGTGTGCTCATGTACAAGAACAAAGGCCCGCTTTCGGGCGGCAGCCTCGTCCATCCACACATGCAGATTGTGGGCCTGGAGCGGGAGGACGGTTATGCAGCACTAGCCCCCGCCAACTTCGAAGGCATCGATGTTTGGCGACACGGGAGGGTTGCAGTCAACATCTCAACCGAGCCGATCATGGGGTTCTTTGAGGTCAACGTCTCGGCTCCACAGGGAATCGCCGCCAGCGACGACGCCCGCGACCAAGCCGAAGCGGACCTGTTTGCCGATGCAATTCAGGTGGCTCTGCGCTATATCCTGAACGAGCACCACGGCGGTCGCGCAGAGTCGTACAACTTGTTCTTCTATCACCTGGGCGGTCGAACCATTGCCAAGGCGCTGCCACGTTGGGTGGTTTCGCCCTACTTTGTGGGCTATCGTTTGGCCCAGGTCAATGCCGAGACCACGCTCGATACCGATGCTGAGCGCCTGCGTGCGCATCTGGAAACGCTCGCGTAGCAAGGCGAGTGCCTGCGAAAAGCGTGCTGCCTAGCGTGCCATCGCGTCGCGGCCGGCCTTGACCCGCTTGCGCTGTTTGGCGCGCTCCTCGCCGGTCAGGTGCTCAAAGAGATGCCCGATAATCGAGGCCAGCACCTGTTGAAACAGCGTACCGCACATGACGGGGAATACGACCTCGCCGGGAAAGTACTGCGTGGCGATGACGGCGCCCGAAGAGATATTGCGCATGCCGCAGGTAAAGCACATGGTGGTCGTCTCGCTATACGGCAGATGCAGGGCACGTGCGACCAGGATGCCGATGATAAAGCCACTGATGACGAACGAAAGGATAAAGAGGGCGACTTCCAAGCGCTCAACATTCATGTGCAGCACGTACTCGCTCATGGCGGTGGAGTTGGACGCGATGACACCCATCATCATGAACTTGCAGGCGGGCGAAAGCGCGGGGGAGAGTTTCTCGTGCCCCCATCCGCGCGTGAGCTCGTTGATCACGATACCGAGCACGGCGGGTATGGCGATCATAAAGGCCATATTCTGCATCATGCTCGGAACGTCGATCGAGACGGTGGCGCCCAGCAGGAGCTTGAGCGTAAGAGGAATCGTCACAGGTGAGATGACCGAGGACGTCAGGATGATGGTGAGCGCGAGCGGGCCGTTGCCGCCGAACATGCTAATCCACATAAAGGCAGTGACCGCCACGGGTACGCTGTACTCGAGCACGATGCCGCAGACAAGGTTGGGGTTGGAACCAAAGAACAACGACCCCATGGCATAGGCTGCTATGGGAATAAGCACCGCCGAGACCAACAGCGCCAAAATCAGATGCAGGGGACGGCGGAACACCTCAGCCACCTGGTGAAAGGTGTTGCTGAGCGCACCCTGAAACGTCATGAAGGCAAACAAGGTGGGAACGATAGGCTTGAGAACGCCGATCTGCTGGGGAAAGAGCACGCCGAGCGCCACGCAAATCGGAACGATGACCTGCATGTGCCCCGCGAGAAACTTGCCCAGTCCAACCCATTGCTTCATATGCGCTTGTGACTCCCTTTGCTCGTGAATCCGTTTTGAATGGATATGCTAGACGCTCGCATGCGTTCGTGCGTCAGAAACGCTCGAATATTTCGAGGGTATTACCGGCATCGTTTACCGAAACCGCGGCGTGCTGCGGCGATTTGCGTCCGCGCTGCACGGTATAATAAATCCGTTCAACAGATCTGCCTGCCGAAGCGGGCATACACAGAGGACTCATCGCTATGAACCGTGAGAGGTATCGCGGCGACCTGCCCCTATCGGGGGTGGGCGCCTATGTCATCGCTTAAGACGACGCATCGCTGGGCGGTCGCTCAGCAAAACCCCGAGCTCGAAAAGGAGCTTTCGGCTGGCCTGGGCATACCCGGGCTGGTGGCGCGCATTATGGTTGCGCACGGCATTACATCCATCGAGGAAGGCCAGCTGTTTTTGACGCCTTCGCTCGATCGCGACTGGGCCGACCCGCTCATTATCCCGGGCATGTCGGTCGTTGCCGACCGTGTCGAGCGTGCTGTTCGCAACCACGAGCACATCGCCGTCTTTGGCGATTTTGACGTCGACGGCATTACGTCGACTTGTCTGTTGACCGAGGCGCTACGTTCGTTTGGCGCCAACGTCACGCCGTTTATTCCGCATCGCTTTGACGAGGGCTACGGTCTTTCGCGTGCGGCGCTCGACCGCGTCAACGAGCTCGCCCAACCCAACCTGATCGTGACCGTCGATAACGGCATTGCCGCCAAGGAAGAGGTTTCCTATCTGGAGAGCCTGGGGATCGATTTGGTGGTCACGGACCATCACGAGCCCTCCGACCAGGTGCCGCAGGGCGTGCCCCTGACCGACCCCAAGCTCGAGGACGAGGGTCCCTCGCGTGAGCTTGCCGGTGCCGGCGTGGCACTCAAGCTGGTGCAAGTCCTGGGCGAGCGTTTGGGCAAGCCGTCGTATTGGCGTTCGCTGATCGAGGTCGCGGCGCTGGGCACCGTGTCCGACATGATGCCGCTCACGCCCGAGAATCGCGCACTGGTCGCCGAGGGCATCCAGCAGATGCGCGTGACGGCCCGCCCCGGTTATATCGCGCTTGCCGCACTTGCCAAGGCCGACCTTTCTACCATTACGGCCGATGGCCTGTCGTTTTCGCTCATTCCTCGCTTGAACGCCGCCGGCCGCATGGCCGATCCCAAGCTGGCGCTCGACCTGCTGCTTGCCCGCGATCCTATCGAGGCAAGCGCGCTGGCGGCCGAGCTCGAGGAGATCAACCGTCAGCGTCGCGAGATCGAGGCAGAGCTCACGCGCGATGCCATGGCAAAGGTCGAGGAGACCTATGATGGCGGTCGCGCAATCGTCGTGGGTGGCGAGGGCTGGCACGAGGGCGTCAAGGGTATCGTAGCGAGCCGCCTCACCAACCGATATCACGTGCCGGCGCTGCTGTTCTCGATCGAAAACGGTATTGCTCGCGGTTCGGGCCGCTCGGTGGGCAAGGTCAACCTGTTCGACGCCGTAGAACGCTGCTCCGATCTGCTGATTCGTCGCGGCGGGCATGCGGGTGCGGTGGGCGTGACCATCGAGGCGTCCAAGCTCGACGAGTTCCGTCGTCGCCTTTCGGCCGTGCTGTCCGAGCTTCCCGCCGAGGACTTTGAGGACACCGACGAGGTTGCCGCCACCGTTGACCTCTCCGAGCTAAATATCGAGACCATCGAGCAAATTTCCCGTCTTGAGCCGTTTGGCCAGGGCAATAAAGTGCCGCTTCTGGCTGCCGAGGGCGTGACAATGTGCGATCGCGCCGTGGTGGGCAAAACCGGCGAGCACATGCGCTTCGTGGCGACCGATGGTGCTGCGAGTGTGCCGGCCATTATGTTCCGCGTGCCGCAGATCGATAAGCTCATCAATTGCGATAGCGCCGTCGACCTGGTGTTCGAGGCCGTGGCCGAGCATTGGCAAGGTCGCGTAAAGCCCAAGCTCATGATCAAGGATGTCTTGGTCCGCGATACCACGGCGCCCAGCGTTGACGACCCGGCATGTGAGCTTCGCCGCGGCGTGGAGCCTGCGGACGCCGGTCTTCGTCTGGAGTCCCGCAAGCGCCAAACGCTCGCCCAGCTTTCCTATACCGAGCTGACGCGCTCGCTTATTCATAGCTTTATCGGCTCGAATCAGCCGCACCGCGCGCAGGTCGAGGCGCTCGATGCCCTGGCCGATCACCAAAGTGTTCTGGCCGTTATGGGAACAGGGCGCGGCAAGTCTCTTATCTTCCATGTGCATGCCGCGCGCGAGGCGGTCCTTCGCGGGCGTGCGAGCATCTTTGTCTATCCGCTGCGCGCGCTCGTTGCCGACCAGGCCTATCACCTCTCGTCGACGATGGCCGCGCTCGGCATTGGCGTGGGCGTGCTGACCGGCGAGACCGTGGAGGCGGCGCGCGATGACGTGTTTGCCGGCTTGGCTTCGGGCCGCACCGGCATCGTGCTCACGACGCCCGAGTTCCTGTCCATTCACCGCGACCGCTTTGCGCGTTCGGGACGCATCGGTTTTGTCGTTATTGACGAGGCGCATCATGCCGGTCTTGCCAAGGGCGGCGACCGCAGTGCCTATCTCGACATGCCCGATATCCTCAAGGCCCTGGGCGACCCGGTCGTTCTGGCCACGACTGCCACCGCAACGGCTCCGGTTGTGGCCGAGCTCGCCCGCGTGCTACCGATTACCCGCACGGTGGTCGACGAGACGGTGCGCGAGAACTTGCAGCTCGAGGATGACCGAGATCTTGCGAGCCGCGAAAACCGCCTGGTGTCAATCGTGGCGACGGGGGAGAAGACCGTCATCTACGTCAACTCGCGCGATCAGTCCGTGGCGCTTGCCAAGACGCTGCGCAAGCGGGTACCCGATTGCGCGACCCGCATCGCGTTCTATAACGCGGGGCTTGCGCGCTCCGATCGTCGCCGTGTTGAGGAAGCGTTTCGTGACGGAAGCCTCAGCTGCATCGTTTCGACCTCTGCCTTTGGTGAGGGCGTCAACCTGCCCGATATCCGCCATGTCGTGCTCTACCACATGCCGTTTGGCAGCATTGAATTTAACCAGATGAGCGGACGCGCCGGTCGCGACGGCCAACCTGCCGTGATTCACTTGCTCTATTCGTCGCGTGACGCTCGCATTAACGAGCGCCTGCTCGACTGCTACGCGCCCGAGCGCGATGAGCTCGTCACGCTCTATCGAGCGCTGCAGACTATGTGGCGCTCCAACCGCGGCAAGACCGGAGACGACTCGTTTAGCGCGAGCGATATCGACATCGCGCAGATGTGCCTTGCCATCGATGCCCGCACGCCGGTCGACGAGCGCTCGGTGGAAAGCGGCCTGGGAATCTTCGAAGAGCTTGGTTTCTGTCGCGTTTCGGGGTTTGACGACACCCGTCGCATCGCAATGGCCGAAAACCCCGGCCGTGTGCAATTGAGCAGGTCAATTCGCTATTTGGAGGGCTTGCGCTCGCGCATGGAGTTCTCGGCTTTCCGGAGCTGGGCACTCGATTCGTGCGCTTCTGATATGCTAGCCAAAGTTAACCGCCCGATCGTTCCGCGGGCCTAGGGGAAGGGGACCTCGATGGATGCCGCAGCCCGTACCGCCCATGATTCCACCCTCCAGCCTTTTTCGGAGATGGAGCACTATAAGCATGCCGATGAGCTGCCACCCGAGATTATGGCGGACAGCTACGACAAGCTGGAGCGCCTGTGCCTCAAATATATGAATGAGGATGACTTTTCCAAGGTGGAGCAGGCCTACTGCTTTGCTGCCGAGAAGCACTGCAACCAAAAGCGCCGCTCGGGTGAGATGTACATCAACCATCCCGTCGAGGTTGCCATCATTTTGGCCGACCTCAAGATGGACTGCGATGTGGTGTGCGCCGCGCTGCTGCACGATACCGTCGAGGATACCGAGACCTCGCTCGCCGATGTGTCCGGTCTGTTTGGCGATACGGTAGCCGAGCTCGTCGATGGCGTGACCAAGCTCACCAACATCGAAGTCGATAGCATGGACGAGAAGCAGGCGCTTACGCTGCGCAAGATGTTCCTCGCCATGTCCAAGGACATCCGCGTCATTATCGTCAAACTTGCCGACCGTCTGCACAACATGCGTACGCTGGCGGCCCTTCGCGAGGACCGTCGCCTGTTTAAGGCTCGCGAGACCATGGACGTGTATGCGCCCCTGGCCGACCGTCTGGGCATGAGCTCTATTAAGTGGGAACTCGAGGACCTGTCCTTCTTCTACCTTGAGCCCGACGCCTACCAGCGCATCGCGCGCATGGTGGCGGAGTCGCGCGAGGTCCGTGAGCGCTATCTGGCCGAGACCATCAAGACGCTCACCGACGAGCTCAACCGCATTGGCCTGGAGGGCTTCCAGATCAATGGCCGCTCCAAGCACTATTGGTCCATCTACCAAAAGATGAAGCGCAAGGGCAAGGAATTCTCCGAGATCTACGACCTGGTGGCACTGCGCGTCATCACGCATTCGGTGCGCGATTGCTACTCCACGCTCGGCGCGGTGCATACGCTGTGGCACCCCATGCCCGGTCGCTTTAAAGACTATATCGCCATGCCCAAGGTCAATAACTACCAGTCGCTCCACACGACGGTTATCGGCCCTACGGCCCGCCCGCTCGAGATTCAGATTCGAACCTATGAGATGCATGAGCAGGCCGAGTACGGCATTGCCGCCCACTGGCTCTATAAGAAGTCGGGTGGATCGTCTGCGTCTAAGACCAATGATGCCCAGCGTCTGGACGACCAGATTAACTGGCTCAAGCATTCGCTCGATTGGGCTGCGTCTGATGAGATCACCGACGCCAAGGAATATCTGCATTCGCTGAAGGTCGATCTGTTCGACCAGGAGATCTTCGTCTTTACGCCCAAGGGCGAGGTCATGGCGCTTCGTGCCGGCTCCACGCCGCTCGACTTTGCCTACGCCGTTCACACCGAGGTGGGCAACCACTGCGTCGGCGCTAAGATCAACGGTGCGGTGGCCCCGCTCACGCACGAGATCAAGACGGGCGACCGCGTTGAAATCCTGACCAACAAGAGTTCTAAGCCGTCGCGTGATTGGCTCAAGATCGTCAAGACGCCTTCCGCCAAGTCAAAGATTCGCCGTTATTTCGCCGCCGCGACCAAAGACGACGACGCTGCTGCCGGCCGCGATATACTGGCCAAGGACCTGCGCAAGCGCGGGTATGGCATCTCTACGCCGCGATCCACGCGTGCGCTCAACGCCGTGGCGGAGCAGTTTAACTACAAGCAGCTCGAGGACTTGTTTGCCGCCGTCGGCGCCGGCAAAGTTGCCCCGCGCGCTGTGGGTAACAAGGTCGAGCAAATCTTGGACCCCAAGCCCGAGGAACAGGTCACCAAGACCGAGGCTATCGCCGAGGTTGTCAAGCAGCCTGCCCGCGGCTCCAACCGCAAGCCACAAAAGCGCGGCAAGAGCGCCAGCAACGGCATTATCGTCAAGGGCGAGAGCAACAGCGGACTGCTGGTCCGTCTGGCGCATTGCTGCAATCCGGTGACGGGCGACGATATCGTCGGCTTCATCACGCGCGGCCGCGGCGTTTCGGTGCATCGCGCCAACTGCCCCAACGTCAAGGGTCTTATGGAGCATCCCGAGCGCATGATCGAAGTGGAGTGGGACGGCGCTGCCGACACCCTCTTCCAGGTCGAGATCGTGGTCGAGTGCCTGGACCGCATGGGCCTGCTCAAGGATGTCACCATTGCCATTGGCGATGCGGGCGGCAATATCCTTTCTGCCGCCACCTCGACCAACCGCGAGGGTATTGCAACCCTGCGCTTTATGGTCGAGATCTCGGACGCGAGTGGCCTGGATCCGCTACTGGCCTCTATCAGCAGCGTTGACTCGGTCTACGACGCGCGCCGCCTGATGCCCGGCGAGGGTGGAGCCCAGCTTAAGCGCCGCGTTTAGTCGCGACGAACGTGCCACATTATCGATATTCGCTACACTCGAGGCATCGTTTGATGCCTCGAGTTCTATAGAGAGGAGAGGGACATGAGTACTGTGTCCTTGGATGTAACTCCCAAGGGATCGGTCAAGATCGAGACGCTCGTAAACGGTCCCATTCAGACCAATAGCTATGCTCTTATCTCGGACAATGAGTGCGTGATTATCGACCCCGCATGGGAAGGCGAGCGCCTGGTGGAGCATATTCGAGCCGAACATCCCGGCGTACGCGTGCTTGGCGCCGTATGCACTCATGGCCATGCCGATCATGTTGGTGGTGTTGCCGGCGTGCGAACCACCGTTGGCGAGGGCTGCCAGTATGAGCTGTGTGCTAAGGATGTGGCGGTGCCGCATGCGAACATCGAGGAACAGCGAGCTATGTGGGGCATTGAGACGCCCGATCCGGGCGAGCCGACGTGCCTGCTCGCCGAGGGCGATGCTATCGAGGTGGGCGATATCTGCCTGCAGGTGATCGAGACACCAGGGCATACGCCGGGCGGAATCGTCTTGTTTGCCGCCACCGAGCAGGGGAACATTGCCTTTGTGGGCGACACCCTGTTTCCGGGTGGGCACGGCCGCACCGATCTTTCTGGAGGAGACGAGGCGGCGATTCTGCGCTCGCTCTCCAAGCTCGCCCGGCTTCTCCCGCCCGATACCGTTTGCCTAACCGGCCATGGCGATTCGACCACCATGGCACGCGAGCTCATGCAGAACCCTTTCATGCAGGTGTAGCTTAATAGTCGGCTTTTTGAAGCACGAGAAGCGTCCAAACGTCAAGCTATTTTTCCCCAACGGGCCAATTTCGTAGGGCAAACGGTCAAAAAAGTCTGTTTGGACGATATTCGTGAACAAACGAACGTTTATGCTCGGGTGCGCCGTGGTAAAATCACAGGCGTTATCGGAGCAACCTTACAGGAGGTTTCTTTTATGCTCGTCAACGCAGCAGACATGCTCAAGAAGGCCGAGGCCGGCAAGTACGGTCTCGGTGCCTTCAACACCAACAACCTCGAGTGGACCCTGGCTATTCTCCAGGCCGCCGAGGAGGCCAAGTCTCCGCTGATCCTTCAGTGCACCGCTGGTGCCGCTAAGTGGATGGGCGGTTTCAAGGTCTGCGCCGACATGGTCAAGGCTGCCGTCGAGGCCACGGGCGTTACCGTTCCCGTTGCCCTTCACCTCGATCACGGTTCTTACGAGGACTGCTTCAAGTGCATCGAGGCCGGCTTCACGTCCATCATGTATGACGGCTCTCACGAGGAGACCTTCCAGCTTAACCTCGACCGCACCAAGGAGCTCGTTGAGCTTGCCCACTCCAAGGGTATGTCCATCGAGGCCGAGGTCGGCGGCATCGGCGGCACCGAGGACGGCGTGACCTCCAGCGGCGAGCTCGCTGATCCTGCTGAGTGCAAGCAGATTGCTGACCTGGGCGTCGACTTCCTCGCCTGCGGCATCGGCAACATCCACGGCGTGTATCCCGCCGACTGGGCTGGCCTTTCCTTCGAGCGTCTGGGCGAGATTAAGGCTCAGACCGGCGACCTGCCCCTCGTTCTGCACGGTGGTACCGGCATCCCCGAGGATCAGATCAAGAAGGCCATCTCCCTGGGCATCTCCAAGATCAACGTCAACACCGACCTGCAGCTCGTCTTCGCCAAGGGCGTCCGCGAGTACATCGAGGCTGGCAAGGATCAGCAGGGCAAGGGCTTTGACCCCCGCAAGCTCCTCAAGCCTGGTCGCGACAACATTGTTGCCCGCACCAAGGAGCTCATGGAGGAGTTTGGCTCCGTCAACAAGGCGTAAGTAGCGGTTTAACTTCCCGCCGGAGGCCCCGTTTCCCCTACGCTGTTTCCCTCGCGCTCACCTGGCTTTGCCAGAAGTCGCGCGACGGAATCAGCTCCGGGGAAACGGGGCCTCCTTTGTTAACTCGCTACAGGGTTACTGGGCTGAATAAATTGCCCTGGCTTCGCCAGAAGTCGCGCCAAGGAAACAGTTCCGGGGGACGGGGCTTCCTTCGTTTAACGCCGCAGGGTTACTGGGCTGAATTCATTCTTATAGGTACCGTTTGTCGGTGTTGAGGGTTCCTTTGTTGGGGCTTTCTTTTTTATCTCGCTACAATGGGCTTCAAGAGTTCTAATGACTTGGAGTTTGGTATGGCTGTTATTAATGTGCTGCCTTCGGATGGGAAGGTTATTGACGAGGGTCCTGTTGGTTGCTCTGTTGATGTTTGCTGTGATGATTTTCGTCATCTCGATATTGGACTGCCGCCTGAGATTCTTCGTCTCAAGGATGCCGGGTATTTGGCGCAGGCTGTTGCTGCCTGCGATCGCCTTCTGGAGCAGAATCCTGAGCCTTCGCTGGCTGCTTGTGTTCGTGCCGAGCGGTATCGCATGCTCGAGACGCCGCTTCATTTTTCGGTGTCGCGTGATCGAGCCATTGCGATGATTCGAGAGGAGTGGCCTGAGTTTACCGAAGAGCAGTTTGATCACCTGATTAATCGTAAGCGAATTGACTGGCGCTTTATCGATGGCGAGCTGTTTGTTCTCGATAACTTCCTCGATTCGCTTCGCGTGTATCCCAAGGAGGTTCCGGGCCTGCGTCCCGATTCTACGGATGGCATAGCGCTGCGTAACCAGATGCTCAGGGAGATGGAGTCGCAAAACGGGTTGACTCGCGCCATCACGCTTAAGGCATCCGTGTCTGTCCCCGGGGCTCTGAAGGGAGAAGCTGTTCGCGCGTGGCTGCCCGTTGCCGCCGCCTGTCGTCAACAGTCTCAAATCGAGGTTCTCGATATGACGTCGGGGGGTACCGTTGCCTCTGAAAACGTTTCGGCTCGTACTGCCTCTTGGACATCTTCGACTGAACATTCATTCTCGGTGACCTATCGCTATCACATAGATGCCGCCTATTGCGATATCTATGGTGGCGCGCTCCCATCGCATACGTGCATGGACACGCCGCTGCCCGTGGACACTTCCGAGGACCGTCCGCACATTGCGTTTACGCCGTACCTGCGACAGTTGACGGAGCGTGTTGTTGACGGGCTCGAGGATCCGCTCGATCGCGCTCGTGCTATCTATGATTACCTGACACAGCATATCGACTATCGCTATCAGCCACCGTACCTGCTTTTGGGATCTATTGCCGACGACTGTGCGCATTCTTTACGCGGCGATTGCGGCGTTATGGCGCTCACGTTTATCACCATGTGCCGCATCGCGGGCGTGCCTGCCCGTTGGCAGAGCGGCCTGTATGTTGCGCCCGATTCGGTGGGGCCGCACGATTGGGCTGAGTTCTATACGCCACAGACCGGTTGGCTTAACGCCGACGTATCGTTTGGTTCCTCGGCACGCAGGATGGGGGAGGAGTGGCGCCGTCGTCACTACTTTGGCAATCTCGATCCGTGGCGTATGGTGGCCAACAATCGATTCCAGGCTGAGTTTGTGCCTGCTTTCGATGGCATGCGCGAGGACCCCTATGACAACCAGATGGGCGAGGCCTCGGTTGACGGACGTGGATGTCGTAAGCGGGAGATGTTGCGCAAGGTTGAGCTTATCGAAATGCTCGAAGTACCATTTTCGGACTAATCAACAGAAAGCTGTGATAAACTAACTCACGCATTACGTGCCCGAGTGGCGGAATTGGCAGACGCAGTGGACTCAAAATCCACCGTTGGCAACAACGTGCGAGTTCGAGTCTCGCCTCGGGCACCATACATGCAAGTGAGTGTTCAAGGGGGTAAGGCCCCCTTTTTCGTGCCGAACTCGCGTGAGCGCGCGGAGCGTTAAGCAAACAGGCCTGTGGCCTGTTTGTAGCGGAGCGTGGCGAGGGCGCCATGCGCCCGAAGCCCGGGGCTTCGCGAAGCGAAGACCCTTCGAGTCTCGCCTCGGGCACCATACATGCAAGTGAGCGTTCAAGGGGGTCAAGGCCCCCTTTTTCGTGTACGTAATGTGATAACGCGCGGTACGTGTTATTATTCGCAAGGCGTTGTTCCCGCAATGCCCTAAAGAGGAACCTGAGGGTTCCCACCTTTTGGCGCCAATGAGCAGCTGACTGGTCATACAACCTAGATTCCCTTCCTCATACCGAGGATGTCTACGTGTACGACCTGGTTGCTGAAAAGCGCCGGGTTATTTTTTTATGAATGGAGGTAGGGAAAATAGCTAAGTCTGATGACACCCGCATCAACGACGAGATCACCGCATCTTCGTGCCGTTTGATTGGCGTCGATGGCTCTCAGCTCGGCCTGTTCGCCATCCGCGATGCCCAGCGCGTTGCTGACGATCAGGGTCTCGACCTGGTCGAGATCGCTCCCAACGCGGAGCCGCCGGTCTGCAAGGTCATGGACTACGGTAAGTTCAAGTACCAGCAGGCCATGAAGGCTAAGGCCGCTCGTAAGAACCAGTCCAAGGTCGAGGTCAAGGAAATGAAGTTCCGACCCAAGATCGACGTTGGCGATTACGAGACCAAGAAGGGCCACGTTCTGCGTTTCCTCAAGAAGGGCGCACGCGTTAAGATCACCATCATGTTCCGCGGCCGTGAGATGGCTCACCCGGAGCAGGGTCTTAACGTTCTCGAGCGTCTCGCCGAGGATCTCAAGCCTTACGCTACGGTCGAGTCCAAGCCTAAGATGGAAGGCCGTAACATGCTTATGCTGCTCGCCCCGATTAAGGGCGCCTTCGATGAGGATAAAGCGGCAAGCGATACCAAGTAACTAGTGTTCTGTAACCGATTAAGGAGTATTTCATGCCTAAGATGAAGTCCCACAGCGGCACCAAGAAGCGTTTCCGCAAGACTGGCACCGGCAAGCTTATGCGCGCCAAGGCTTTCAAGAGCCACATCCTGAGCAAGAAGTCCACCAAGCGTAAGCGTGGCTTCCGTCAGGAGACCGAGATCGCCGCTGCCGACCGCAAGGTCATCAAGTCGCGTCTCGCCTAAGTTCGCGTTCCCGTTTTTCGTTTTACCGTCTAGGAGTTGATAGAACATGGCACGTATTAAGCGCGCTGTTGCCGCCAAGAAGAAGCGCCGTACCGTTATGCACCGTGCGAAGGGTTACTACGGTGCCGCTTCGCGTACTTACAAGCATGCTAAAGAGCAGGTCCAGCACTCCCTGCAGTATCAGTATCGTGATCGCCGCAACAAGAAGCGCGAGATCCGCTCTCTCTGGATCACCCGCATCAACGCTGCCGCTCGCCTGAACGACATCTCTTACTCTCAGTTCATGCACGGCCTGAAGGTTGCCGGCATCGAGCTCGACCGCAAGGTTCTGGCTCAGATGGCTTACGAGGACATCGAGTCCTTCAACGAGCTGGCTGCCATTGCCAAGAAGGCTCTCGAGGCCTAATAGATTCTGTTGAATCGCTAGGGGAGTGTCGCACTGTGCGCGGCACTCCCTCTTTTTTATCGAAAGCGCTGGTTTACATAGCTAAAAGCGCGGGTAGATAAACGCTTACAGGTGACCGATCTTTATATATCTCTTAACCGAAGGGTCATCATCTGATACGCGCAGTATTTCTGCACCAGCCTTTCTATTACTTATATAGGAAGCGATAAGTTGTGTAGGACTTGTGAAGAGTGGAATTGACGTCCCACATCGCTTCGCGGTCTGGCAATATATCTCCTTGCCGCGCGGCCCGGTCGAACCGGATGGACCGCAAAGCGTGCACCTTGAGAACCGGATACTGCGAGGATGGACACTTCGAGTGTCGCATCCGGGCAGACATCGAACCATTTGAAATGGTCTAACTTGGATTTGTTTTTCGCAAGGCCGCCGAGAGGCGGCCCCGAGAAATTCCTTTTCCTATACTAAAACCATATGAATCGAACGGAACCGATCAGCGATGAACTGAGAGGACCGGACGGGCTCGAAGCCCATATATTTTGGACGGAGAGTTCGATCCTGGCTCAGGATGAACGCTGGCGGCGCGCCTAACAC
>URXE01000051.1 GCA_900551815.1 uncultured Collinsella sp. | reverse complement strand
CGTTATCGACGATGACGAGTACGTGGAGCGGAAGGCGCGAAAGCTCGCCTACACCTCCGCGCTCGCCGCCTACGCCAACGGCGAGGTGCCCGACCTCCCGGCGCTGCTCGAACAGATGCGCGAGCAGGCGTCCCAGCCGACGCAGACCGAGACCAACACGGCGAACATCGACTACCTGCTCATGACCGTGGGAGGTGACCAGTAATGGCTACGAAGAAAACCGTTGAGCATTCCAAGCACTTCGCGAAGGTCAAGAAGTACTACGACAAAGACCTTTGGAGCAAGGCGCGCGTCTACAAGGCTGTCGAGTGCAAATGGATCACCGCCGACGAGTACAAGGAAATCACCGGCGAGGAGTACACGGCCGAATAGGCGGAAGGAGGGCGCCCAGGATGGAAGTGCTCAAGCTTTTTGCGCCTTACGGACCGGCTTGGCTTGGCGGCGTGCTCCTGACGCTCGTTGCGTTCTACTTCGGGAGACAATTTCTTGAGGAGTACAAACGCCAAAACCAGCGGAAGGGCGAGCTCGACCTGAAGCGCGAGGAGCGCAAGCAGGCCGAAGTCGACGAGAGGGCGCAGCGCGACCGCGAGCGGTCCCAAATGGAGGGGCGCATCGCCGCCCAGATGGAGCGCAGCAACACCCTGATTGAAGGAATGAAAACGCTCATGGAGTCGGTTGTCGCGTCAAATGACGTCCTCCACGCGGACTTGGTCCACAGCCAGGCGCGCAGCCAGGGCATGGCCGAGAAGGTCGACCATATCTACGACCGAGTCGACCTCATGTACAACAAGGAGACAGGGAGATAAAGATGACTGATATACAGGCAGGACTCACGGTGCTGACCGTCCTCGTGGTGCCCTATATCGTGCAGGCTATCAAGACGAAGGCGATGACCGGCAATGTCGCCCGCTGGACGGCCATCGCAGTATCGGCGCTGTGCGGCGCATTGACGGCCATGGCCGGGGGTATGCCGACTGACCCCACGGCGTGGGTTACGTCCATCTTCGCCGCGGTAGGCGGCGTGCAGGTGGCATATGCAGCCTTCAAGGCGGTCGGCGTGACAGACAAGTGGCTCGACGCGCTGCTTGCCATGGGCACTCCGAAGAAGGACGACTAGGAATGGGCGGCAAGCGCCTCGTGCGCATCGCCGCCGCCATCTCGCTGCTTGCTTTGCTCGCCGCCTTCGCCGACGTGGCGCTTATAGCCTCTAACGTGCCGAAGGTGCCGAAGGAAGAGCCTTTGCCCGTCATCTACGACAAGCCGCTCGACAAGCCCGCCGAGGTGCCCGTCTACCTCCAAGCAGACGAGCGCTGG
This sequence comes from uncultured Collinsella sp., assembly GCA_900551815.1. Lineage (GTDB taxonomy): Bacteria > Actinomycetota > Coriobacteriia > Coriobacteriales > Coriobacteriaceae > Collinsella. The sequence goes on along the minus strand of URXE01000051.1, from coordinate 15,572 downwards.
GGCGGGCTTTCGTATGCGGGCGAAGACCTGGCTGCTGCCGGCTGCGGCCTCACGTGCGCGGCCATGGCGTGGGAATGGCTCTACGGACAGGCATGCACGCCGGCGCAGATGCTGGGCTTCGTTGGCGAATCGTGCCTCACGGACGGCGTGAACGACATGGAAAAGTTCTGCCGTTGGATGAACGCGAACGACCAGGCTTTGGGCTACACGCCTATCCACGACAACGCCGATGACGCCTTGGACGAGGCGGCTGGCGGCTGGATGGTGTTTTGCAGCCTAACTGGCCAGCTCCGCGAAGGCGGCAAGAACTACGGCGGGCACATCGTCCTGCTTTGCGGATGGGACGGCGAGGCGGCGACCTTCCACGACCCCTACGAGGGCGTGGTGCGGCTGAGCCGCGAGCAGTACGAACAAGTTGATTGGGCTTATTTCATAGCGATAGGGAGCGCTGAATAGAATGAACGGAATAGACATCAGCAATTGGCAGAACGGCATCAACCTCGCGGCTGTCCCGTTCGACTTCGTTATCTGCAAGGCTACCGAGGGCACGCGCTACGTGTCGCCCGACTGCGACCGCCAAATCCAGCAGGCGATCGGTCTTGGCAAGCTCGTCGGCGTGTACCACTACGTCAACGGCGGCGATGCCGAGGCGGAGGCCGAGTACTTCTACGAGCACTGCAAGGGCTACGTCGGCAAGGCCGCGTTCTTCATCGACTGGGAGGATAAGGGCAACAAGGCATGGGGCGACACGTCCTACCTCAAGGCCATGGCCGAGCGCCTGGCCGAGCTTCTTGGCGTGAGCGTGGATCGCATCGGCATCTACGCCAGCAAGAGCGTCTTCCCGTGGAACCTCACCGACGCCAAGACGTGGGTGGCGCAGTACGCCGACATGAACGCCACGGGCTACCAGGACGCGCCTTGGAACGAGGGCGCATACGACTGCGCCATCCGCCAGTACTCCTCATGCGGGCGCTTGGACGGCTGGGCGGGCAACCTCGACATCAACAAGTGCTATATCTCCCGCGCGGAGTGGGAGGCCATGGCTGGCGGCTCCAACGGCGATCCCGACTCGCTTATCCACGGCATCGACGAGACGCCAACGGCAGACCTCGCGGCGAAAGTGCTCGCTGGCGAGCTCGGAGACGGCGACGACCGCAAGCACGCGCTGGGCGACCGCTACCAGGAGGTGCAGTCGCTCGTGAACCACATCCTCACGGCATCCGCCGAGGATCTGGCCGCTGAGACCTGGGCGGGCGATTACGGCAACGGCAGCCGCCGCAAGGCTGTTTTGGGGCCGCGCTACGACGAGGTTATGGCGGTCATCAACGGGCAGGCCGAAACCGAGCAGGTGTACGTGGTGCAAAGCGGCGACACCCTTTCCGGAATCGCCTCAAAGTACGGCACGACCTATCAGGATCTCGCCGCCAAGAACGGCATCTCAAACCCGAATCTGATCTATCCCGGCATGCGCCTGGTTGTTTCCTAGGCCGCTCGTGGTATCTTAACGAAGATAATCGTGCCGATTGCGCACACCTCGGTTCGAGGAGATGCGCAAACGGTGCACCATTTGAAACTAGAAGCCCGTTGCCCTCGCGGTGACGGGCTTTTTTGCTATCCATGTGCCGGGATTCGAACCCGACAGGGTGCGGATCCCGGCATCATCGCAAGGCCTGTGGTCAAAAAATGGCAAATATGAGTACTGTTACCATTTTAGTTACAGCGATTTCATGCCTTCAGAAGGCGATTTAGCCGTCAGGCGTCCTACGGCGGGAAAATTGCAGACGTTTATCGGCTAAGTACTTGGACATATGTTGCGTAACACTTCATATTTTGCAAATAAATAATGCTACAGGACTTGTGACAGTACTCATATTTGACGTTTTTTGCCCACAACCCTTTATACCTAGGCATATCGGCGGCAAAACGGGCTTCAAAGCGCCCTTCGCAAACAAAAGCCGGGGCCCGCATGATGCGGACCCCGGCTCAATACCGTGACGATATGTCAGTTACGCTCTACACGTAGAACAGGATGTCGTCGTAGGTCGGAACCGGCCAGTAGTCGGCAGCCACGATCTCCTCCATGGCGTCCACGGCGGCACGCAGCGTATCCATAGCGGGGACGACCTCGTGTGCATACACGTTGGCCTGCTCCTGGCCATCGAGGCCCTCGGCCTTCTGATGCACGGCGTCGAGCGCCTTGATGGAGTCGTTGATGGTGGTGATGCCGTTGCAGAGCTTGTTGAGCGTGTTCTGCTCACACTGCATGGCGGCCTCGGCGCCGGCGGCACGAATAGTCTCAAGGCCCTTAGCGACCTTGGTGGCATAGGCGGTAATGACCGGGCGATAGGTACGACGCGCCTCGCGAACCATCGTGGTAGCCTCGATGTTCATGAGCTTGTTGTACTTCTCGAGCTTGCAATCGTAGCGGCACTGGGCCTCGGCCTTGGTCAGAACACCCGTCTCCTCAAAGAGCGCGATAGCCTTATCGGAAACAAAGGCGGGCAGGGCATCGGCCGTGGTCTTGTTGTTGGCAAGGCCTCGCTTCTTGGCCTCGACGGGCCACTCATCGGAGTAGCCGTCACCGGAGAACAGGATGCGCTGGTGATCGGTCAGCACCTTCTTGCAGTATTCGAGCGCGGCGTCCTGGAACTTATCCTCGGGCGTACCCTCAAGCGCGTCGGCGAAGGACTTGAGCGACTTGGCCACGGCGGCATCGAGCACCAGGTTGGAGTCGGAGACGTTCTGCTCGGAGCCGCAGGCACGGAACTCGAACTTATTGCCAGTAAAGGCAAACGGGGAGGTGCGGTTGCGGTCGGTGTTGTCCTGCATCAGCTTGGGCAGGGTATCGGCGCCCAGGTCGAGCACGCCGCGCGTGGCATGAACGGAAGCCTTGCCATCGATGATCTTCTCGACGACCTCGGTAAGCTGGTCGCCCAGGAAGATGGACATAATCGCCGGAGGAGCCTCGTTGGCGCCCAGACGATGGTCGTTGCCGGCCGAGGCAACGGAGGCACGCAGGAGCTCCTGATAGTTATCGACGGCCTCGATCACCGCGGTGAGGAAGACGATGAACTGCAGGTTGTCGAGCGGGGTGTCGCCCGGATCGAGCAGATTCTCGGACTCGGTGCCAAGCGACCAGTTGTTGTGCTTGCCCGAACCGTTGATGCCCTCAAAGGGCTTCTCGTGCAGCAGGCAAACCAAGTCGTGGCGGGAGGCGATGAGCTTCATTTTCTCCATCATGACCAGGTTCTGGTCGATGGCCTCGTTGACCTCGCCATAGACCGGTGCGAGCTCATGCTGGCAGGGAGCAACCTCGTTGTGCTTGGTCTTGGCGGGAATGCCGAGCGCCCACAGCTCATCGTCCAGGTCCTTCATGTAGGCCGAGACGGTGGGGCGGATAGCGCCAAAGTAGTGCTCCTCGAGCTCCTGGCCCTTGCAGGGAGCGGCGCCAAAGAGGGTGCGGCCGGTGATGACCAGGTCCTTGCGCTTGCGGTAAGCGTCCTTCTTGATCAGGAAGTACTCCTGCTCGTCGCCCACGGAAGGAACGACCTTCTTGGGGGTCTTGCCAAACAGCGCCAAAACACGCTTGGACTCACGCGAGAGCGCGGTCATGGAGCGCAGCAGCGGGGTCTTCTTGTCCAGGGCCTCGCCCGTGTAGGAGCAGAAAGCCGTGGGGATGCACAGGACATCGTCCTTGATAAAGGCGGGGCTAGTGGGGTCCCAAGCGGTGTAGCCACGGGCCTCGAAGGTAGCACGCAGGCCACCGTTGGGGAAGCTCGAGGCATCGGGCTCGCCCTGGATGAGGTTCTTGCCCGTAAACTTTGTAATGGCGGTGCCGTCGTGGTTGGGCTCCAGGAAGCTGTCGTGCTTCTCGGAAGTAATGCCCGAAAGCGGCTGGAACCAGTGCGCGTAGTGCGTCGCGCCCTTGGAGATGGCCCAGACCTTCATGGCATGGGCAACGGCGTTGGCCACATCCAGGTCGAGCGGCTCACCGCCCTCGAGGGTTGCAGCAAGGCGCTTCCAAATGTCCTTGGGGAGGTAGTCCTTCATGACTTCCTCAGAGAACACCATGGTCCCGAAGCGGTCAGTAAGATCGGCCATACGGAACTCCCTTCGTATCGGCACCGCGTGAGAAGCGGTGTTGATTACTAACGAACGAGTCATAGCTTAGACTCGCCGTGTTTCCGCGACATTACCGTTATGTTGCTGTCGCGAAACCAATCAATGAGGTTACCCTATCGAGGCGGCGTTGCCACCCTCAACAGCCAATCAACTGTATAAATAGCAGACCTCTCCCCATGGTTTAAGGGTAGTCAATTTGGGATGGAGCTCTATTAACTGGTATTTTGCATCAGATACCAGTCTTTATAGTCCGTGCCTAGATTAGCCGCTCTGTTATAGAGAAAGCCGATAGCAAGGCATCTTTGATTGGTATCCTCAAATAGCGAGTGAAACTCCACCGTGGCACAGTGGTGCTGTAGAATCCTTACAACACATCACACTATTACGTATCTAGAGGAGCACGATATGCGCGTCGACGAGGTTTTTAAGCAGGCAGCATCCCAGGGCACCGTACCCGTTTCGTTTGAGATGTTCCCGCCCAAGGGCGAGCTGACCCTCGACACGGCTCGCGAAGTGGCAGGCAATCTGTGCAAGCTTTCGCCGAGCTTTGTCTCGGTCACCTGCTCGGCCGGCGGCTCGGGCAACGGTGCCGCCACCGCCCCCATCGCGCATATGATTACGAGCGAATTCGACACGCCCTCGGTGGCACACCTCACCTGCGTGGGCCGCACCCACGCCGACATCGCCGCCAAGATCGACGAGTATCGCACCGCCGGCGTGGAAAACGTGCTGGCCCTGCGCGGCGATCTTCCCGCCGGCGCGACCGAGGACGACAAGCCCGCCTCGGACTATGCCTACGCCCGCGACCTCATCCCCGATCTCGTCGACGCCGGCTTTTGTGTGGGCGCCGCAGCCTACCCCGAGGGCCACATTGCCTGTGAGGACCTCAACGTCTCGGTCGAACACCTCAAGCAAAAACAGGACGCCGGCGCGAGCTTCTTTGTGACGCAGCTCTTCTTTGATAACGAGTGCTTCTACCGTTTTCGCGAGCTTGCCGACAAGGCCGGCATCACCGTGCCCATTACCGCGGGCATCATGCCGTTTATGGGCAAGTCGCAGATCAGCCGCATGGTCTTTATGTGCGGCGCGTCGCTGCCCTCCCCCGTCATCAAGATTCTCGCCAAGTACGAGAACGACCCCGAGAGCCTGCAGGCGGCCGGTGTAGATTATGCCGCCCGCCAGCTTTGCGACCTTAAGGAGCACGGTGCCGACGGTCTGCACCTGTACACTATGAACCGTCCTGCAATCGCCGCGACCATTATGGAGCGCCTAGGGTAATGGAAAAACCGCACGTCGATACAACCGTTGTTGAAGTGCCGGCCGACCTTGCGTCGCCGGCGCTTTACCGTATCGACGCTGCTCACCACCCTCGTGTCGACCGTGCCGAGATGCTGCGGTATCTGGGCTACGGCGGCCAGCAGATTGAGCCCGAGCTGTCACGACGAATTGAGCTTGTGGTCGAGCGCCTAGAGCTGGATATCGAGCCCCGCGGCGTGCGACGCATGTTTGCCGTCGATGCCACGGGCGTTGACGAGCAGGGCGAGCCCTGCATCCGCTTGGTTGGCACCAATGTTGAGCTGCGGGGTCGTGATATCTATCGACATCTCAAAGACGCCCGCTTTGCCGCACTCATGGCATGCACCCTCGGCATGGACGCCGAGCGTCGTCTGCGCACCACGGGAGCCCAGCAGCCCCTGGAGGGAGCCGTGCTCGACGCCGCATGCTCTGCCTATGTAGAAGCCGCCGTCGAGCAGATGGACCAGCAGGTCAAGGCTGCGGCCGCCGCACACGGACTCGCCGGCAACTGGCGCTTCAGTCCCGGCTATGGCGACTGCCCACTCTCGGCCCAGCGCTCGATCGTAGCTGCGCTCAACGCCACGCGGCTCATCGGGCTTACCGTCACGCCGACCAGCCTGCTCATGCCCACCAAGAGCGTGACCGCGGTGATCGGTCTGTTTGACGGCGAAGTCCACGACGCCCAGAGTCGCCCCACCTGCAATATCTGCCGCATGCGTGAGCACTGCCGCTTCCGCGCCGCCCACACCACCTGCTATTCCAGCCATTAGGAGCCATCGATGTTCACCCCGCTTATCACCCATGATTCCGACGGCACCGCGCTGGCGGCACCTGTCAATGCTGCGCGCTGCAACGGTGCCGCGTACAAGACGCGCACGATCGACGACCTGTACATTAAGGATGACCGCCTGCGCGCCGCCATCGAGGGCACCGGGCACCTGCTGTTTGACGGCGGCATGGGCACTATGCTGCAGGCCGCTGGCATGAAGGCGGGCGCCCTGCCCGAGCTGCTCAACTTTGAGGAACCCCAGGTCATTACCGACATTCAGCGTCAGTACGTCGAGGCCGGCTGCGACGTAATCACCGCCAACACCTTTGGCGCCAACGCCCACAAGCTCGACGGTGCCGCCACCGTGGCAGACGTCTTTGCCGCGGCCGTCACCTGTGCCCGCGAGGCCGGCGCCCGCTACGTCGCCGGTGACATCGGCCCCATCGGTGCCCTGCTGCGCCCCCTGGGCACCCTCAGCTTCGACGAGGTCTACGACCTCTTTGCCGAGGAGGTGCGCGCTGGCGTCGCCGCGGGTGTGGACCTCTTTATTATCGAGACTATGACCGACCTGGCCGAGATCAAGGCGGCGGTCCTCGCCTGCCGCGAGAACTCCGACCTGCCCGTCTTTGCCACCATGACCTTTGAGGAAGACGGCCGCACCTTCCTGGGAACAAGCCCCGAGGTCGCCGCCATTACGCTCGATGCCATCGGCGCCGACGTTTTGGGCATCAACTGCAGCCAGGGACCGGCCGAGCTCCGAGGACTCGCCGCACGTATGCTCACCGTTACCGACAAGCCTGTTATGGTGCAGGCCAATGCAGGACTGCCCCATGTGGACGACGACGGCGACACCGTCTTCGATATCCAAGCCCCCGAATACGCCGAGGCCGTCGCCGGCATGATCGCCGACGGCGTGAGCGTCGTGGGCGGCTGCTGCGGCACCACGCCGGCGCACATGGCGGCCCTGCGCACGCTTATCGACAACCACACGCCCAGCCCGCGCCGCCGCAAGCCCAGCATGTCGGTCACGAGCGCTCAAACGGTCGTGGACCTTCCCTGCGACGGCCACAAGATCGCCGTCATCGGCGAGCGCATCAACCCCACCGGTAAAAAGCGCCTGCAGCAGGCCCTGCGCGACGGCGACCTGGACTACGTCGTGAGCCAGGGCATCAGCCAGCAGGAACAGGGCGCCGACATCCTGGACGTCAACGTGGGCCTACCCGAGATCGACGAGGTCAAGATCATCCAACAGGCGACCGAACAGCTCCAGGGCTCCACGCTGCTGCCGCTGCAGATCGACTCCACCGACCCCGCAGCCGTCGAGGCCGCCGTGCGCCGCTACGCCGGCAAGCCCATCATCAACTCGGTCAATGGCAAGCAGCAGATCATGGATGAGATCTTTCCGCTGGTCGCCCACTACGGCACCAACGTTGTCGGCCTTACACTCGACGAAGGCGGCATCCCCGATACCGCCGAGGCTCGCTTCGCCATCGCCGAGCGCATCGTGGCCGAGGCTGCCCGCTACGGCATCGGACCGGACCGCATCCTCATCGACTGCCTGGTCATGACCGCCTCGACCAACCAACGCCAGGCCGAGCAGATCCTGCGCGCCATGTCCCTGTGCAAGGAGCGTCTGGGCGTCAAATGCGCGCTCGGCGTGTCGAACATCAGCTTTGGCCTGCCTGCCCGCCCGCTACTGGGCTCGGTCTTTTTGGCTGCCGCTTTTGGCGCAGGTCTCGATGCCCCCATCATGAACCCAGGCTCCAAGCGCTTTATGGATACCGTCTACAGCTATCGCGTCCTGAGCGTTGAGGACGAGGGCTCGACCGGATACATCGAGCGCTACGCCGGCTGGACCGATCCGTATAAGATCGCCGCAAACCCGGCAGCCGCCCAGTCAGCATCGAGCGATGCCGCGCCTGCCGCAAGCACCACTGCAAGCGCCGAGGACGACCCCATCCGCCACATGGTCGTCTCGGGCCGCAAAGGCGAGATCGCTGCCGAGACCGAGCGTCTGCTGGCAGACCACGACGCCATGGACCTCATCAACAATCACTTTATCCCCGCCCTCGACGAGGTTGGCGTCCTCTTTGACCAGGGCAAGTTCTTCTTGCCGCAGCTTATGGCCTCGGCCGAAGCCGCACGCGTGGGCTTCGACACCATCAAGCGCCTGATGCCCGCCGGCGAGATTGCCGACAAGGGCAAGATCTGCGTGGCCACCGTCAAGGGCGACATCCACGATATTGGCAAGAACATCGTCAAAATGCTGCTCGACAACTACGGCTACACCGTCTTTGACCTGGGCCGCGACGTCGATCCGCAGGAGGTACTCAAGACCGTCAAGGAGCGCGATATCAAACTCGTCGGCCTCTCGGCGCTTATGACCACCACCGTCGTCGCCATGGAAGAGACCATCAAGTTGCTCCATGCCGAGGTTCCGGGCGTCAAGATCATCGTGGGCGGCGCCGTGCTCACCCCCGAATACGCCAAGCAGATCGGCGCGGACTACTACGCCAAGGACGCCGCCGAAAGCGCTCGTATCGCCGAAGAGGTCTTTGGGCAGTAACACAACGGAAACAACCGAGCACCAAAACGTGCCGCACGCGCCACTTGGCACGTGCGGCACGTTAGAATAGATAAGGCTATGCTCGTTTTGGCAGATAGGAGTGCAAGGATGGCGATCACGCCCGCAGAAATCGCGGAAACCCGCGGCATGGTTGAGGAGCAGAACCTCGACATCAGGACCATCACCATGGGTGTTTCGCTCATGGGTTGCGGCGACGAGAACCTCGACCGCATGTGCACGAAGATCTACGACCACGTGACGCACACGGCTGAACACCTAGTCGAGACCGCCGAGAACCTCGAGCGCGAGTACGGTATCCCCATCGTCAACAAGCGCGTTTCCGTCACCCCGGTGGCGCAGATCGCCGCGTGCTGCAAGGATGAGGACCTCACCCCCATCGCGCATGCCCTCGACCGCGCGGCCGAGACGCTCGGCATCGATTACCTGGGTGGCTTCTCCGCGCTCGTTCAGAAGGGCATCGGCGATGCCGACCGCCGCGTCATCCAGTCCATCCCCCAGGCGCTCGCCACCACGAGCCGTGTCTGCTCCAGCGTCAACGTCGCCAGCCTGCGCGCCGGCATCAACATGGATGCCGTGCTCATGGCGGCTCAGACCATCATCGATGCCGCCAAGCTTACGGCAGATGAGGATTCCGTTGGCGCCTCCAAGTTTGTCTGCTTTGCCAACATGGTCGAGGACTCCCCGTTTATGGCGGGCGCCGTTCACGGCGGTGGCGAGGCCGACGCCGTCATCAACGTAGGTGTCTCGGGCCCCGGCGTTATGGCTGCAGCCCTGGAGACGCTGCCCGATTCCGCATCGATGATGGAAGTCGCCGAGAAGATTAAGCAGACCGCCTTTAAGATCACCCGTGCCGGCGAGCTCATGAGCCGCGAGGCCGCCCATCGCCTGGGTGTCGAGAAGGGCATTGTCGACCTGTCGCTGGCTCCCACGCCCGCCATCGGCGACTCCGTCGCGCGCATCCTCGAGATCATCGGCGTGGGCACCTGCGGTGGCCCCGGCACGACCTGTGCGCTCGCCATGCTCAACGATGCCGTCAAGAAGGGCGGCGTCATGGCCAGCTCCAGCGTGGGCGGTCTCTCGGGCGCCTTTATCCCCGTGTCCGAGGACGCCGGCATGATCGCTGCCGTCGAGGCCGGCGCGCTTTCGCTCGAGAAGCTCGAGGCCATGACCTGCGTGTGCTCCGTTGGCCTGGACATGATCGCCATCCCCGGCGACACCCCGGTCGAGACCATCGCCGGCATCATCGCCGACGAGATGGCCATCGGCGTCATCAACAATAAGACCACGGCCGTGCGCGTGATTCCCGCCATTGGCAAGGGCGTGGGCGACTGCGTCGAGTACGGCGGCCTGTTTGGCCGTGCGCCCATCATGCCGGTGAACCCCAACGCCGGCACCGTGCTTGCCCACCGCGGTGGACGCTTCCCGGCGCCGCTGAACTCGCTGAAGAACTAGCTGAGGGGTTCGGGCGAGGAGCCCCGCCGCCGGGCGGCAGACATATAAGGTCGCCTGCTCGGACAGTCCTGACTCGCACGGAGAGCACATTTAGTGCTCTCCGGCTCGTGCGGAACTCGCGATCGACCTTATATGTCTGCCGCCCGGCGGCGGGGCTCCCGCACAACGGGACCTCGGTTGAGTTCTATCCCTTTGGCAGTCGCTTCGCTTCTGCCCTACTTTGCTGGTATGGCAGTTTGGCGTTGGATCGGTTCTTTCTGATATATGCTGGTTGCGGCTCTTCTTTTGGGAGGAGTCGCTTTTTTGTTGCTAGGAGGTTGGCCCGTGACTGATGGGGATGCTCGCTCTGAGCTTCTTTCTGCTGATTGGAATGGCGAATGGATGCGCTTGCAAGCTGGTCGGCATCGGGCTGATGATTCTTTTGAGTGGGATAAGCGTGCTCGGCATTTTCGGCCATTGGAGACTGCCCCGTATGCTCGGGATTTTATAAAGCTGTTGGCGCTTGAGCCTGGCGAGTCGGTGCTCGATATGGGGTGCGGGGCTGGGTCGATTGCTATTCCGCTTGCTCAGGCTGGGCATCCCGTGATTGCTGCCGACTTCTCTCCTGCCATGTTGGGCACGCTTGATGCTGGCATTGAGTACTATGGGCTCGAGGATCTTATTACACCGCTTGAGCTTGCCTGGGATGATGATTGGGATCTGGTTGGGCCGGTCGCGAAAGCGGTAGATGTTGCCTTTGCCAGTCGCTCTGTCACCACGACCAATCTAAAAGGTGCGCTTGCCAAGCTTGATCGAACGGCTCGTCGGCGTTGTGCCGTCACGATGGTTGCCAACTCCAGCCCGCGCTATGACCTGCACCTGATGAACGCCATCGGCGCCTCGGTTACCTGTAGCAATGGTTTTGTGTACGCCTTTAACATCCTTATTCAGATGGGTGCGCTGCCGCAGGTCACGTATTTTGAATCGCCCCGTCGCGACACCTTCGATAGTCTCGAGGCGGGCGTGGCAGACTTTTCTCGCATGCTCGAGCATGGCAACGAGGATAAGATCGACCGTCTGCGCGACTACATCGCCCAGCACATGATCGAGAATCCCCATGCCGGTGAGCCGGGCTCCAAGGGCGTGCCGCAGGGGCGCTATATGCTCGATCATATCCGCAAGATTCGTTGGGCATTTATTGCATGGGAGCCGGTCTCCGCGCCCAGCTCATAGCCTGTTCGCAGCCCGCACCGCCCACTCACTCGGCATCCGCATTCTTTTTGAACTGGGCAAACGCGCTCCACACCGCGCCGTTCCTGCGCTATCGTGGGACAGCTCACGTAGATTAAGGCCCCATTGCGGGGCGCCCCATACATAGAAAGCGAGAACCCATGGCACTGACAGGAGCCCAGGTCAAGCAGCTTCGCAGCATGGCCCATCACCTCAACCCCGCCATCATCATCGGTAAGTCCGATGTCAACGAGGGCACCGTCGAGCAGACGGTTGCCTACCTGGAGAAGCACGAGCTCGTTAAGTGCTCCGTACTGGACGGCTCCAGCCTTTCTGCCCGCGAGGCCGCCGAGGAGCTCGCCGAGCGCTGCCACGCCGACGTCGTTCAGGTTATCGGCCGCAAGTTCTCGCTGTATCGCGAGTCCTCGCGCAAGGATATCGAGAAGATCAAGCTCGTCTAAATACCGGCTGGTCATACCGAGCAAGTCTGCGGGCGTCCGATTGATTCGGACGCCCGTTTTTTATCGCTCGACAAGCACGCGCTTGAGTCTGCCTTCGACCAGGCGCTCATACAGACGCCTTGTCTCGGGCTCGGGCACGCCTTGAACCTGCTCTCTTAGGTGGTGCATATGGCCGCTGTACAGCTCAACAACATCGCGGCGTCGTCCCGCTGCGCCGTAAACGCGCATGGCGCAGCGAACCATGTCCTCGCGCGCCGTCTCCTGGCGAAGCCCCGATTCCACGAGCCAAATTGCCGATTGCAGGTCATTTTCCTCGAGAGCGGTATTCGCTCCCCTAATCATGCAGTCGATGTACTTGGATTGCATAATGTGGCGCATGCGCGTAAAGAACGTGGGGTTGCAACCGGTGGGAACATATAGCGGGCCCGCGTAGAGTTGCTCAACCTTAAGACAGAGCTCAACCAGATGAGGCCCTCTCGCACCCATGCGGTTTCCCAGGATCTCGCGACTCAGCTGGTCAAAGAGCCTTACATCGGTCTTAACGTAGTCGCTGTTGAGCCCAATGCACTCGTTTTGGATGAGCACGCACGACTTGCCATCCGGCGTTGGACCCAAAGCCGAGCGCAAGCGCGATACCGTCGAATACAGATTGTTGCGCGCGGCGTTAAACTCGGCATGGGGCCACAACTCCATGGCGATTGTCTCGCGGTCGACCATGGCGTCCATACCCAACGCAAGGCGTTCGGCAAGCGTTGCCGCCTTTTTGCGACGCCACATCTTATCCGTGATGGGAAAACCGTCGCGCTCGGCGCGAAACGCGCCAAACATGCGCATCTCAATATGACCGATCGTATCGACAGCTTCAACCTCGCCCGCCTGGAATAGGTGCTCGCTTTCGCCCTCAAAGTCATCGCGTAGTGAATACCGCGACAGCTCGCGCACCGGAAGCTTCTTGCGAATCCTAACGGCAGGCTCGCCCAGGCAATGCATCGCAAGACGCGCAAAAAGCCGATACGATGGGTCTAAAATCCCCGAGCGATTCATAGACATCCAAGCGGCAAGATCGCTATCGCGGCCCGCAGCGGCCAGATGCAGCGCCACGATCCAGGCTTCTGAGCCACCGACCTGCGTCTTGCTAATATCGAGCAGCTCTGCCTCTTCGCGAACCGATACCAGCGACGTATTGCGCAGATACGCCACGCGCTCCAGCAGCAATGCGTTTTCGCGCATGTACGTAATCGATTCGTCGGCGAGCTTGAGCACCTGGACCGCACGGAACTTTGCATTGACCGGCCGCCCCTCCGCCAGCGATTGCCAGCCCTCCAGCAATAGTCCAAACAGCTGAATTTGATTGTCGCGAACACGCACCGCAAAGCGGTCGAGCTCGCCAAACGCTACGTCGTCGGTCACGGGCAAGCCCGCGAGCAGGCGCCGCGCCGCCAGCACCATACGCAGCCAAATGGATGGCGCCTTAAGCCCGCGGATATCGAGCGCCTCGAGTAACTGCGCCATCTTGTCATCGCGCTCGTCGGGTTTAGCAAACGAGCCGTCGAACAGCTCCACCAGCATATGGTCGGCCTGTATGAGAATCCCCGCGATGTCGAGCTCGCAATCATAGGCTTTGCATGCCTTGAGCTTCGCGAGAACATTGCCATCTTCCGCTCGCTCGGTTAGGTGGCGCTTGACCTCAATATGCGCGGACAGTATGTCGAGCACTTCGCAGGATGTCTGTTCTTGCAAAACAGGGTTAGCGGGAAGCCCCAGGTCATTGTCGCCGTAAAAGGCGATAGTGAGCGCCTGGGCTATTTTCCAGGTAGCGGGGTCGAGCTCGTGCGCCGCCTGATCACCCGCACGTTCGATAACGGACGCCATATACCTTGCCAGCTTTGTATTGCACACGCTGACAGCTGCCAGATACACGCCGAGTGCCTCGGCGGGCGCCGGCTCTTGCTCCTGCTTTTCCGCATTAATCATCGCCGACGCCGCACGGCAAATGTCCCCTCCATGCCCGGTCAGGGCAAGATCGGCCCCATACTGCCCGGCTAGCTCCAACACCACACGGCGGTCCAAGAACGCATCGGCCAGGTCCATGGCCAAATCGCATCGGCCTGCCTTAATCAAAATGCGAGCAGCCCGCGATACAAGTTCGGGACGGATCTCGGCAACAAGCTTTCGCAACCTCAGGCGCGCATTGTCCTTAGCACCCAAACACCTAAAGGTGCGATCAGACGGATCCACGCCAAAAATCGGATAATCGCGCACAAAGAAGGACTGGTCGACCATCGAAAGCCTCACACCGCACGCCTCTAGCTCCGCAATGCCGCCCTCGCCCATCAGTACCATCAAACAGGCAACGGTAAACAACAGGTTGTTCTCGAGCGATGCGAGATCGGCCAGCGCCGCACCGTACACGTTGACGATTTCGTTCTCGAGCAACCCGGCAACATCGCCCTGTCCATACATTCCCGTCTGCAGGGCAGATACCAGCTCGGGCACACCCTGCGTGAGCCGATAAAAATCGAGCGATGTACTGATCGAGAACGCCGTGGCCCATGACGAATACTCATAGGCGTGCACCTTGAGCATCTGCGCATTGACTTTTACAGAATCGCCCAACCCGTGGATAAGCAATCGGTTGGAGGGGCGGCAGGCAATAAAGACCCCCGTCCCCGTAGCACGCAAACTGCGGATTCGATCGATGAGGTCCTCGGTTTCGCGCTGCTCGAGATTGGGCACGTTGTCGATCGCAACGAGCGAATGGGGTTTGTCCTTAAGCTCATCGGCGACAACCTCGAGCTGCATAAAGAGCTCGCGTCCAATCGCGCGGTCTGCCTCGATAATCCGAACCGGCCCTCGCGTCGGGTCCGATTTAACCTCCTGCACGTATTGCAGCAATACCGACGTCTTACCAAACCCGTCGGGCGCGTAAAGCAGAACGATTCCTGCCTTGCGCCCCTTAACGATGAGCTCGTTCATCAAGCGATCGCGCCGCACCATATAGTCGCCGCCCGTCGGCATCAACTCGAGGCCGTCCGTATTGCCCAGATCATTTACCATACCTGCTCCTCAACTCGACCATATGGACACCGTAGCTGCAGAACCATATGAGCCACCCCGTGAATAGCGTGACTTAGAGTTTTTGGCTGTCTGCCGGTACGTGTTTGGCAAGTTTTTGTACAGCGAGGCCCGATGGTAACTTATCCCTCGACCAATAGGTCTTTGCGCAGGTCAATGCGCTTGCCAGCATGTCCCATCCCATTTGCAGTGTAGCGCAGTCGACTGTTTTTATTTGAGTTGCGCAACTCGCCTACTCCTCGCTACCGCCTGCGACTCTATGGTGGCAAATGTGCATAGAATCTGCTATAGAATGAATTGCAAAATTTCAAACCCTCCAGTCAAGCATGCGGCAAGGTTTCCGTCATGCATGCGCCACGGCCTATGTCCACTAAAAAGGCCCCCGCAAAGCGAGGGCCCTTTGAAAAGCTATGTAAGATCGCTTGGTCGCGTTACTCGCAGAGCGAAAGAGCGGCCTCGTCAGCAACGACGACGCAGTTGGTGTGGAGCTGCAGAATCGAAGCGGGGCACTCGGGCGTAACCGGGCCATAGCACATATCGTGCACAGCCTGAGCCTTGGCCTCGCCGTTGGCGACGACCAGGATCATGCGGGCATACATGA
>URXE01000050.1 GCA_900551815.1 uncultured Collinsella sp. | reverse complement strand
TTCTCGTCTACAATATCGTGCAGACGAAGGAGAGGCATGCCCATGATCAAGATGTTTGCGAGTGACTTAGACGGAACGCTGCTGAACGCCCTGCACGAGACAGACGGGACCATCCGCCGTGCCATTCGTGAGCTGACCGAGGCTGGTCTGCATGTGGTTCCCGCGACCGGACGCTCGACGTTACCAATCGGCGAGCATGGTTTTACGGGGCTGGCGCTCGATGCCTGCTGCTCTAACGGCTCCATCGTGCGCGACAGCCATGGCGAGGTACTCAAGACCTGGACCATCGACCCGCAGATTACCGAGGAGCTGCTCAAGGAGTTTCCGGATATCTGTTTTGACTGCTCCACGCCCGATGGCATGTTTTCGAGCGGATCGTTCGAGATGCACCAGGCGGGCTTTAAAAAGGACAGCCCCATCAAGCGCATCGTGATGCGCGGCATGCGTGCGCGCGGCGGGTACCACGAGGAACAGTATTTCGACCAGTCGATCGGTGACATCCTGCGCCACGATGTGTGCAAGATCAACTGCCGCGTGACCTCGCCCGAGCTGGAGCGCGACCTTAAGGCGTATCTGGCCGAGCGCTCGGACCGTGTGGTCAACGCGCCGTTCGATCCGGTGATGTTTGAGATCACGGACGTGGCGTGTAACAAGGGCGAGAGCGTGGCCTGGCTGGCGGGCTACTACGGTATTGCCGAGGACGAGGTCGCGGTTTATGGCGACGGCGGCAATGACATTGCCATGCTCAAACGCTTCCGCCACAGCTACGCGACCAAAAACGCTAGCGATGCAGCCAAGGCCGCCGCGAGCGCAACTATCGGCAGCTGCATGGCCCACGCCGTCCCCAAACACATGCTCGCCACCATGCGCAAGCAAAACTCCCGCACCGTCATCGAATAATGTGGCAAAGGGGCAGCGCCTTTGTCACATTCTAGAGTTCTCAATTAGCCAGTGCTCGTAGGCGCGCTGCATGACCTCGGCTTTATCGGCTTTTTTGCGGCAGCCCTTCTGCTCCTCGATGGCCAGCTCATAGGCATCGCTCTGCTCAAAAGCGCTGGTATCCCAAGCACCGTGTTCAATGCGAGCCCATGTGGCATCGATGAGCTGCTCGAGTTCGGCAATGTCATCGGCGCTGGCGGTTGTCGCGAACGGCGGACGGAGCTCGCCCGTTGTCTTGTCGGGTTCTACATAGTAGTCGCCCATGGAAGTGACGGTGTAGCCATAAAACTCGGGTGACGCTTCGACCAGCAGTTTGTAAAACTTGAGCTGACGGTGGTAGCCCGCAGGGACTTCTTTGCCAAAGCCAGTCTTGTAGTCGACGATCTGCACCGTTTTAGCTGCATCGTCAACGAGGAGCAGGTCAAGAAAACCAAAGAGTGGAGTTCCACCGGCAGTTAGACACTGCATGTTCGCTTCCGTGATGCAACGGTAGCCGCGTACGTGCTCGACAAGCCAAGGGACAAACGCGCGACAAATGCGTTCGAAGCGGTCCGAATAGCGATGGACGTCCTCGGGGGCAAAATCGAGCCACGAAATCTGCTGGCGATACTCGGCCTCAATTGTCTCAATCGCCGCCTCGCTATCGGCTGCCATCCGATTAACGATTTCTTCGAACATCGCGTGAACGATAGTGCCGAATTCGGATTGAATCGTGGGCGCCGTGGGTAGGCGCACAATCTGCTTCTCGGGGAAGTGCTGGCTATTTGCACACCCAGGCTCGTAGGTCACAAAGTTGTTGAGTGCCGTGGCAGAGAGGTGTTTTACGTCGGTGTGAGGCTCCAAAAGCGCACGGAGCTCGGGCGTATCAAACACGTAGTTGTCGCGCCATTCGGTTTCGATGGCGGCACTGAGCTGGTCCGCTTCGGCAGAAACCTCGCAAGAGTCGATAAGCCCCGTGAGCTCCTGCAGCGCCGATCCGCCGGCGCGGTACAGCTCGAGGTGTCGCTTAGCGCGTGTGATGGCTACAAACAGCAGACGGCGCGCATCGTCGTCATCCTTTTCGTCGCGAATAAGCAGGTTGGACGGGTACAAGCTCATGCCGCCAGCACCTTTATGCCAGGTGGAGTCGTCGGCGTCGAGCAGGTAGACGCATTCGAACTGCAGACCTTTCGAACTGTGAGCGCTAGTAAGGCGAACGGCCCCCGGTGTGCCAAGATCGATCGATGCGTCGATGCTCACGCCAAACTTTTGAGCGGCGTCGAGTTTGTCGACAATATCGGGCAGGCGAATCGTACGTCCCATGCGGCGCGCGTCGCCCATTTCACCCTCGGCAAAGGCGAGTAGGGCGCGGATGCCGGCATTGAATTCGGCGGCGCCCAGCGGATCCTGTTTTTTATGATCCTGATAATAGTCAAGGCTGCGTTTGGCAATCTTAAAGAGCAACGCTCTGACCGGGGAGGCGCCGGCCTCGGCCGCCCACTGCATAAGGTCGTCGTACAGCTCTTTGACGCGGACGCTATTACTCTCGCACATGGCGGCCATCCAGTCGCCGCGATGCTCGCGCTTGGCGCTGAGCGCAAACGTCAAGGACGACGGATGGTCGCCGCCCAGCTCGGCGGCACAGACAATCTGCGGAAGATAGCTACAGGCGAGCTCCTCCTGCCCGCGAGCAAGCGCGGTAACGCAGCGCAACAGTGCCAGCATCGTCTGCATACGCTCGGAAGCAAAGAGATTCTGCCGCTCGCGATAGGAGAACGGCACTTTTTTCTTAACGAGGAAGGGGATAAGCGAGCGCAAGGCGGCATGCTTGGCGGAGATGACCGCAATTCCTTCGTTGGGATCTTCGCATTTATCGAGATAGTGATCAACAAGCCGCTGCTTAATGCTCGCAGCGACAGCGGCGTATTCCTCGGCTTTGCCGCCGAAGACGTTCTCACTAAAGTCGACCTGATCACCCTGAGGCTTGGAGGCTTCGATTGACTTATTCGAGCTGGCGTCGAGGCGATATTCAATTTGCCGCGCGATAGCTTGACCAAGCTCAACGATGGCGGGCGTGGAGCGATAGTTGGTCTTGAGCACGATGCTCCGGGGCGAGAACTCGGCCGCAAACTGGTTGGCACATTCGATCGTGGCGCCCTGAAAACGCATGATGGCCTGATCATCATCGCCAACTGCCATGATATTGGGCGCATCAACGCCATCGCAGAGCAGCTCGATGATGCGCATCTGGGCACCGTTGGTGTCTTGGAATTCGTCAACTTGGATATAGGTATAGGTGTCTTGGAGCACTTGACGTAGCGCATCGTTGTGTTCGACGGCGTTAACAAAGTCGCCGATCATATCGTCGTAATCGTAGAGATGGTGCTGGTCAAGCTCGCTCTGGTAGCTACGCGCGACGTCGCAAGCGGTCTTAAGTCGCTCGCTCTGCTCCGCAATCTTAAAGGTGCGTCCCTGAGAGTTGCTGCCTCCAAAGAAGGCATCGCGCACCTTGGTGTATCCCGACGATTTTCCCTTCTCGTCAATAAGTTCGGTGCGGCGAACGGTGTCGCGCAACTCAAGAATGTACGGCACGTACGTACCGGCGGGACAGTCGATCGGGCGGGTGAGCGATGTGGGCGCCATGCTGCAGGCACGCTCGACCTCCTCCTCAAAGCGTTCTGCCAACGCAGCGCTTGCCCTTTCGCAGGCGAGCGTAAGCAGCTCGGAATGCTCGGTGAGCCAGGCAGCGGCGTCGATATTCTGCTGCGCGATGGCGCCCAGCGCGTCGTAGTCCAGGCCACTGCGTTTGATTTTGGAGACAAAGCCAATCATCTTGCCGATGTTTTGCGCGGGCATATCGGGCGACCCTCCGCCCAGGGGCGACCCAAAGGGAAGCGATTTGAGCAGGCGGTCAAAAATCTCCTGCTGGTGCAGGCTGGTAACAAGCGTGTCGGTCGCGGGGCGTGTGAAGTACTCGGGATAGCGCGACCTGATGCTGCTTGCAAATCCGTGGAACGTACTGACTTCGATGCCGTAGGCGTCGCGCCCAATGAGCTCGATCAAGCGTTTGCGCATGGCTTCCGCGCCCGCCTCGGTATAGGTAAGGCAGAGGATGTTGCGCGGGGCGGCATCGCGGTTGGCCAGGATGTTCGCCGCGCGCAGGCTCAGTAGCTGCGTCTTGCCGGTGCCGGGACCGGCAATGACGAGCAGCGGACCATCTAGGCATTCGACGGCCTCGCGCTGTTCGGGGTTCAGGTTCTTAAACGATTCATCGAATTTAGAGGT
Source organism: uncultured Collinsella sp. (assembly GCA_900551815.1). Taxonomy (GTDB): domain Bacteria; phylum Actinomycetota; class Coriobacteriia; order Coriobacteriales; family Coriobacteriaceae; genus Collinsella. Next base: position 12,813 of record URXE01000050.1, on the reverse strand, counting down.
CGTAGCCATGATATATTACCTGTCTTCCTGGTAAAGTGCCCGAGTGTCGTCGAGATATTTGAGATACGTATCGATGACGCTTTGGGGCTGAACGATCTTAATGAAGGTGCTGAGTTGTAGCAGCCAGCCAAAGAACTGCGGCGACAGCGGGGCTTTGACAGTTGCTAACAGGCGCCCATCCTGGTTCTCAAACACAACGGCGTCCAGTCCGAACTTGTCGATGAGCGGGTTCATAGCACGGTCGTCGAGTTCCAGCACCACGGTGGTTTTGTTGGCTGCAAATACGCCGAATGATGGAGAGACGTGATCTTCGAGCACATAGCCCGCGATACGCGGATCTTTGGTCGCGGACTCTTCGGACACCGCAACGTCGAGCATGCGATCGACGCGATAAGGCGTGAACGGCTGATGGCCCGAGCCGGCGTTTGCCCATTTATCTCTAAACCCAATCATGTAATAGAGTTCGTCGGAGTAGATAAGGCGCACGGGTGTGAGCTCGTAGGTCTTTCCGTCATGGTTGAAGGCCTTTTGCTTGGTGGCGTTGTAGTGGAAGTAGCGGAAGCGGATCTTGCACTTTTCGCGCATGGCTTGCTGGATAAGGTCGATATTGTACAGAGCATCGGAGTTTTGCATTTTCACGCGCGAAGGCACGTCGACGCGCTTGTGCATCAACTCGCGTTCGCCCAGGCTGGCGAGGCTCTGCAGCTTGCCGATGAGGTGGTCAGTCAACTCATCGGTCAAAAACGGCGAACTCTGCACGGCGTCAACAAGCATGATGAGCTCTTGCAGGTCGAGCGGGCGTGAGACCAGCGCCCATTCCTTGCCGCCACGCTGGTCAACATCGAGCCCAAAGTCGCGAAGCGTTTGCAGATCGCGATAGATAGCCTTTCGTTCGGCCTCAAGGTCGTGATAGGCAAGCTCCTCGATGATCTGCTGCGTCGTGAGCCCGTGCGTGCTGTCGGTCTTTTCCATCAAGGTTTTAAGCAGGAACAGAAGCCTGAGCTTTTGATTTGGTCTGTTCGCCACGTTGTCTCCTTTCGCCGGCATCGTACCAATCGGAGATTTAAAACAAGACCCGTTATTGGGACTCATTGTAGCCCGCGCGACCGTAGTATTCGCAGCAATAAGAGCCCGAATAGGGCGAAAGGTGGTTAAACGAAGATCGGCGGTTTGGCTGGCCGGTGTGACATGCACTCTGTTGGCTTGGGGACGGTTCCGGTTTACAAGGATCAGAACAGGAGAAATGCGATGACAGATATTAAAGTCTTTGCCGAGAATCTTGAGGATTCAACCAAAGAGCAGATCGAGGAGATTTCCAGCTGCCCAGCGTTTGAAGGCGTCAAGATCCGCATCATGCCCGATGCCCATAAGGGCAAGGGCTGCGTGATTGGCTTTACGGCAAACTTGGGCGACAAGGTGATTCCCAACCTGGTGGGGGTCGACATCGGATGCGGGATGTACTGTGTGCCGCTTGCGGAAACCATCGCGCGCGACGACCTCATTCAGTTCAATCGCGATGTGAAGCGCGCGGTGCCTACGGGCTTTAGCCTTCATCGCGATCCTGCCTGCGTACTCGCGGACTTTGACATGGAGTCGCGTGATTGGCTGCAGGATAAACGCAAGGTTGAGCGCTCCATGGGCACGCTGGGCGGCGGCAACCACTTCATTGAACTCGACGAGGACGAGGATGGGTGCCAATATCTGATCGTGCACACCGGCTCGCGCAACATGGGCAAGCAGACGGCGGAGCACCATCAGGCGCTGGCGCAGAAGACGTGCACGGCAGATATCCCCGACGAGCTTAAGTATCTTGAGGGTGATCTTTCTGCCGAGTATCTCGTCGATATGCATAACTGCCAACGCTTCTCGAATCAGAACCGCAAGGCGATTGTCGCGCAGATTGTTGAGCGTACAGGAATTCGACTCGACGGAGACGGCTTTACCACCATGCACAACTACATCTCGGAAGGCGGCATGATTCGCAAGGGCGCCATTAGCGCTCATGCGGGAGAGATGGTGCTGATTCCGTTTAATATGCGCGACGGTGCCGTTATTGCGCGCGGCAAGGGAAACGAGGACTGGAACTGCTCGGCGCCGCACGGGACGGGTCGTGCGATGAGTCGCACAAAAGCGTTCCAAACGCTCGATACCAGGTCGTTCGTTAACGAGATGCGCGATGCCGGCATCTACTGTCCGAGCGCATGCGAGACGACGCTCGATGAGTCGCCCGAAGCGTATAAGCCTGCGGATGATGTGCTGAGACTCATGGACCCGACGGTCGATGTTATTCACCGACTCAAGCCGATTTGGAATTTTAAGGCTACTGGTAAGCGCGGCAGGCGTTAGGAGGGTTGCGATGACGCTAAAGATGGGCTCCAGGGACGACCGAATTGGCCGAACTGTGAGATGGGCGAGATGATGAGCTTCCCGGGCGTGATGCCGCCGACAGATGCGAGCCAGCGTGGTTGGATTCGTGAAGAACGGGGCGATGACGGCTTTGACATAAGCCGTTTCCATAATCGACTGACTTCCGGGCTCGATCATGCCATGGAAACATCGGTGTTCGAGGTTCTGCAGGTATTGAAGACTGGTACGCCTGTTGATGACATCCTGGGCGGTGGTATTGGACTCGGCAAGCTTAGCGTGATTGGCGGCGCGCATGAAGACGTTTCGAACGTGCTGGCACACGCGGTGCTGCGCCTGAGTGAGCAGTGCGCCGTGCTTTACGTGCCGATTCGGGAGCGTGAAGAGGATGCGATTGCCCGGCTTATTCGTGCCGAGATGGGCACCAAAGTGCCGGAGGATTCTGAAGAGCGTCAAGTCGAGGCGATTCGCGCAACGATGCGTCTCAAGCAGTGCAACCTGGGCATCTTTGTCGAAGACAACATGACCATGGACCTTTTAACGAGCTGGTTGCTCGGCGACCAAACGTGGAACAGAGCGGTACTAGAGAACATCGTGGTCGTAATCGACGGACTCGAAATGCTTGATGACAACCGCCCGATAAACGCTGCCCTGCGCGACTTACGCAACATGCTCAGTCCGACATCCGCCATCCTGGCAGGCTGCTTTGCGGCGGAGGGCCGAGGGGACGACGCGGAATTCGCCGAGGCCCACTGCAATGCAGGCGCCCTGGTCCGCATGAGCACCGATGGCACGGAACCTTTCTGCGCACGAGTCTTCGGTTGAGGTCATAGCCGATAGTGACATCTCAGCCCGCAGCGCCTATGAACCGCGGGCTGGACTTTTGATTAGAGACTAAATCAGAATTACGAGCGATTCAGAATAGCCTGATCTGAAAAAGATGAGCAGTTATGTCCATTGGAAGAAGGTGGTAAGGGTTAGTCGACTTATTTGCTGGCGTCGAGTATCTGGGCGAACCTCTTGTGCATTACCTTGCGACGCCTATCCGAGGATGATTTGGAATGGTTTTCCAACTCGCGGCAAAAGTCGGAAAAATGACATTCGTCTTCATATAAGTCGGCATGATGGCCGAAGTAGTCATAAATCTCTTTGTATGTAATGAGTGCATACTCCCACTTATTGCCTTCTGTGTCGGTGCCGACTAGCTCAGAAGGTTTAATGCTGCTGTAATTTGGCGCAAATAAAAATAGGGCAAGTTTTTGGCCCTCTTTGCATTTTGCCTTTGCATACTTGTAGTATTTTCCGAGCTGGCTGGTTTTTTCTTTTTCGTTTCGCTGTATTCCGTTGATTCCGGAGCGAATTTTGTTCTCGATGACTATGATGTGCGTTTCTGTTTCAATCCATAAATCGATATTGTTCTCGGACTCTCTTACGAGGGAAATGATGCTGCCTACATTCGGTAGCCCCAAGACCTCTTTGGCAAAATTCTGAAAGCCTTCATCGCTGTATTTAAAGTAATAGGCAAACAAATTCGAATAGACCAGCTCATCGTATTGCTTTTTCGTGATTTCCAGAAAAGTTGGCGTTCGATGTTCGTTAAGCCCTTCGTTATCCTGTAGTTCTTTGGCATTAAAGCATGCTTTATCCGCCTCTTCCCATAGGTCTTCAGCATCAATCAGGCCCCTTAATATCTTGTAGGCCTCTTTGCGTTTTGTTTCCGAATAGTACGTTCTCTGAGACTCGTTGAAAATATTGACATCGCCTACGCATACTTCAATGCGCTCATTATCTTTGAGGCTGTCATCATTTCCAGCTGCAATAAAAATACGTTTTCCCGATACCGGCAACAGAAACTTATCTACACGACACGCAAGGTTCAGTTCGGTTTCTTTGTCGTTTTCGCCTCGGTACGTGTTGTTGCCAAAAAGAGTTGAGAGTGGTTTCCCATTAAACGTTATTGTCGATGCTTCGTTTTTGCTCACACTCGTGAGAGAGCGTGCGAGCGCATCAACCTCAACTTTTTTTGCGTCGACTTTGTGTGCGAGAATTATGGCCATAGATTTTAAATCGTGGGGTTTCTGAATGGTTCCCCTGCTGGGTATGTATAGGTACCTATTACCGTCGTCGTCAGGGAAGAAATTGATGATCTCGTGACCGATATTGCTTCCCTCATCTAGATAAGTGCCTGAGAACAATACGCTAATTAGAATTTCTTGCGGTTCACTGCTGCCCATCATCGACCTCCACGCGAAGCTCAATCTTTTATTTTCATTACAGGTATATGGTAGCTGTTGCTGGGGCTCGTCCATACGTCGCGAAACGACTGTTGTGATTGCCGGCCTCCATCATCGTGCGCGATGCCGATATATATTCAGCCAAGCAGGCTCTTCCTCTATGTTGTCGGTGCACGCTTCTAGTAAGTTATCTATCCGGTCCAACCCGATCGCTTGTAAGGTTGCGCATGCTTCCGGCAAAGGTTGCGTCACTTTCTTCGCTCTAAACACGGGCGACAGCATCAGGTTCGTATGTGTCCATCCGGCAAAGCAACTGCCGTAGGGGATGGAACCGCAGCTCACTCGCCCGCTGTCATCGAGATACAGACAGTCCAATTTCGAGTTCGCCACCAGGCAATAGCGAGGTCCCGGCGCCCATGGCCGGCAGTCGATCTCAAGAGTGTCGCCCTTTCTGTACGGCGTGGGCAGGTCGACATATGCCCCCTTGAACCACGGGCCAAAGATTCCACCCACAATGCAGTCGAGCACCTCACCACATTCGCCCTCTTCTTCCCTGCAGATGTACTGGATTTCGCTGGAGACGTTTGCGTAGTAAGTGTAGTCTGGCTGTAGAAAGCCTTCGTATGGATATGAACAGCTCGGGTCGTTGGCAAGGTTGAACAGCTCGATCATCCAGTATGAGGACGATAGATCTGTCATTTCGCTCCACTTGTCCGCGTATGCCTTCATTGCCGTAAGGGCGGCCTGCCACGATGCTACGGGGAAGGGGCCATGCGTGATGGCGGATCCCACTTCGTCGTCGACAAAGCTAATTTCGCTAATAAGCAGCACTTTCCTGTTTCCGTCGACGGCCTTTAGCGCGTTCAGGCAATCATCGATGTAGTCGATAAAAATCTCTGGTCCGTACCAATCAAAGGTTTCGCCTGACGAGCTGCGCTCGGCAGCAACCAGCCTGCTGAGCATCTCCCGTTTGCGGTTGATTTCTATCGACGCGCCACCGATGATTTGCGTGTAATGATCACCACTCAGGAGCTGCGGATTATGCAGCAAATGCTCTCGCAGCTCCGGAGATTCGATCAGGTTGATTATTTCTTCGTGCACGATAGTCTCCGAGTTGTTGGTGCGACTTCTTGTGGATTCGGACATGGTGGCCTTTATTCAAATAGCTGCGGATACTTTTCCTTGAGCGGCGCCTGATCAAGACGCAGCTCTTCTAGGTTGCGCCTGGCCTTGGATTCCATCCTTATGGTGTCAATAAACGCTACAAGTGAGTCGACATACAGGTCGCCGCGCAGGTAGGCCTGGGCTGCGACTAAAATCCGCTGCTCGTCTTTGAGCGGCTTGCGGTAGTACTCAAGATTCAGGTAAAGCGGGTCTGGCTCGCCGATGTAGAGGGGAAACGTCTCGTTGTAGGTAATCGAGCAGCCAGTGGCACGCATGTTGCTGATATCCCCTGCATGGCGATAGTGCTCGAGGCGCTGCTGCGCATGATCAAGCCATTCGTCAGAACGGTCTGCCTGCCGAAGCTCTGCCTCAAGCTTTGTCCGGTCCCACGTGGGCAGATCGAACAACGTGAACGGCTCACGGGCACTGCCTTGCGGCGTCCAGACGATATCGCCGGTGTGGAACGGCGTGGGGATATCGACCCAGATGAACTCGAATGCGATCTCCCAATCGTTCTCAACGGGACCGGCCGAAGGGCAATAAACGGAAAGGGCCTCGCCTTTACCGTTCACCATGAGCCAGTCTTCCCGGTGATGTTCTTCGTCGGCATCGAGCGGGCACCGGGTGATGCGTACGCGTGCCTCTGGACGGCTCGCCAGTTCATCATCACCGCGCAACGCCTCGGCACATTTCTCATAACAGCTGAATGGCGCGCCGAAGGCCCCACAAAGTTGCCCGTCGGGCACAATCTCCTCTTCATACTGATAAACGTAGCCCGTCCCACTCGCAAACGCATCGACGCACCGCTTGTTGTAATCGATTGTCCAGCGCAAAAAAGCATGGAAATCGGGGATGGCCGGCCTTCCAAGACCGGCATGGGTTGCCTCCAGCGAACAATTGGGCATGGTTCGGGCGATCTCCTGCCAAGCTTCGCATTTCTGATCGAGCGTGGCGGTCTTCGAAAACCAAACCAGATAGGCGGCTTCGATGGTGCTGGGCTGGAAGTCGATACTGCGCAGGTGCTCCCGAATGTCCTGGGAGTCCACAAAATCTAAGATGTCCATGGTTAGCTCCTCTTTGTTTCGAATTGTGCCGGCGGGGCTATCGTGTCATCGAATAACTCCGGATAGCGGGTCTTGAGCCCGCCGTCTTCCCCTTCAAACCGCTCAGCTTTTTTCTTGACCAGCGCCTGCAGCTCGTAAAGGCTCGATAGCGCAATAAGTGAGTCAAGACCCAGATCGCCGTCGAGATATGCCCGCACGCCGTACAGAATTCTCGCCTCCGGCTTGAGCGGGATGCGGCAGTATTCCATATCGAGAAGAAAGCAACTTGGCTCTCCGATATAGACGGGGTACTCCAGGGGATATTCAATCTGACAGCCGTAGGCGTACATGTCGCTCGTGTCGCCATTTTGCCGATGGTGCCTGAGCAGGTCGTCGGCCTTTTTTGCGGCGCATTCCCTGTAGGTGGAAGGCGGAAGCTCATCCATGACCCGCTTCGTGGTCCATGTCTGCATATTGAGAAGCAGCATGGGGTCGCCAGGGTCGCCGTGACGACAAATGATGTCGCCGGCGTGGAATGGCGTCGGGATGTCAAACCACATCAACTCAAAAGCGAAAGTGGGGTCTTTACCCTCGCGTTCCATGTCGATGCAGCGCAGCTGGCAGTCCATGATTTCGCCTTTTGCGTTGAGCATGAGCCTGTCGGCGGCATAGTAGTCTTCGTCCGGATCGATCGGGCGGCGCGTTATTTCAATCGAGATAGGATTCTCCTCCTCAAGCTCATTCCAGATTGCCTCGAAACATTTTTCGTAGCTGGTGTAGGGGCCATAATTGCACCCGCTCTCATGGGGACTTCCCGTCTTGTCCTCAAAGAAATACATGTGCTTGCCAGGCTGTTTGAACCGGGCGATTTTCTTGCGCTCCCATCTGATGACGTCGCGAAGAAAGACATGGAAGTTGGGGATATTGAACGTGCCGTATCGCCTGTTCATCGCACAATTGGGCATGTTGTTGATAATCTTTTGCCAGCCCTTGATCTTCTGCCGTAGCGCCTTTTCGTTCGAACGGGCAACAATGAATGCCGCCTCGGACGTGGTGAACTCGTAGCCGATGTCCTTTAAGTGTTCCTTGATGTCGGGTGAGTCGAGAAACTCGAGAATGTCCGAACGTATGGCGTTGACGCCGGCGCCGGCCGATGTGCGGTATGGCTGCAGGCAGTCGTGTACGACCGATCCGTCCGACCATTGTTTGCCGTAGCTGGGGTCATCGTGCAGCTTTTTCGAGAGCTCGAGCATAAAGGAGCAATCATCGGGCAATTCGCCGGTATAACGTTCGGCGGTATAGAGGGCAGAGGGCGTGAAGTCGTCGAGGAAGCCGTCCGTGAAATCCCTCAAGCGGAGATTGCCTTCCTCAACGCCGTAGATTTTGCTCGGATAGGCGCACCAAACCTGGCCTTTGAACGAACTATCGTAGTCGTCTTCGAGCACGATGGCAAAACGGGGACCGTGATCGAAGGGCCGACCGTCAATCTTGATGATGTCGCCGGGGACCCAGGGAGTGTAAAAGACCTCGCCATTGGCGCAGAAGTGCTTGCTATTGTTCCACGGCAAGTGATCGATGCTTTGGTGCGGAGTCCGCTGATTCCGGCGATCGCTCAAAAAGACCAAATCGCCAGCCATGGTCGCGGCGAATATCAGCGAGGCTTGAGCGCGCGGGCGGTCGTGTAAGTCTTCGGCGGTATAGAGCTTAATCTGCCAGAATGATTCGGACCAATCTTCATCGAGGTCATCATCGACGTATTGCTTCATGAGGGTTTGCGCAGCTCCCCATGAGGCAACGGGGAAGGGGCCGTCAAAGGTGTCGTGCCCGCGCTCCTCTTCACTGTAAAACATGCCGGAGACCAGCAAGATACCGCGGTCACGGTCAACGCTGCAAAGCATATCGAGTGCAGTGTCGAGTTGTTCGAGGCCGGAGTCGATCGCCTCGACGTAATCCGATGAAATCTCTTTGCGAAGCTGCTCGAGCATGGTCCGTTTTTCGTCGAGCGTCTTGAGGGAGCCGCCGATGATTTTACAGAGGGAGCCATCTGCCATTCCCGTGTGTTTGAACATATGAGCACGCAGCTCATCGTCCTTGATGCAACTGCAAACGAGCTCCCTGCCGGCATCGGTGATCACGGTATCTGCTTGGCTGTCCATAGCAACCTCCTATCTAATCGTTGCCATTAGCATCTGTCAGAGGTTGTGCTTTGCAGTCCCATTAACAGGTCTCATATGAATCTTGCGTCAAACATACTTTTGGAAACGCACTGGTACATGGATGTGCGCATACTGAATGGACAATTGGTAGTGGCGTTTCAAAACTAAGCGCAACTGCCGCAATCATCCTCTAAGAAAGGCTCAACCGTCGTATCGAACAGCTCTGGATAGCGGTCCTTGAGCCAACCGTCTGCGTCCTCGAAGCCGCGTGCCTTTTTCTCCGCCAGCGCCTGTAGCTCGCATGCGCTGGCCATCGCGGCGAGTGAGTCAACCGCCAGGTCGCCTTTGGCATACGCCCTGACGCCGTAAAGGATTCGCTCCTCTGACTTGAGCGGCTTGCGGTAATAGTCGATGTCCAAAAGAAAGCCCTCAGGCTCCCCAATGTAGAAGGGGAAATGCAAGGCGGATGAGACTTGGCAGCCGTAGGCGTACATGTCGCTGGTGTCGCCGTCATATCGGTGCCAACGCAATAGCTTGTCGGCCTTTTGCACGAGGCGCTCTTTGTAGACGGAGGAGGCCAGCTCTTTGTCGACTCGTGTGGACCCCCACGTTTGCAGGTCAAACAGCACCATCGGCTCGTCGGGGCGTTGGAGGTTGCAGACGATGTCTCCGGCATGGAAGGGCGTTGGGATATCAAACCACATGTCCTCGAAATCGCTGGCGGTGCCCGCCTCGTCCCACTCGCTTTTGTTGCGGTAATCGCAAGACATTACTTCGCCGTTCGCATTGAGTAAGACCATGTCGTCGGCATAGTGGTCTTCGTCTGGGTCGATGGGACGACGAGTGATTCTGATGGCTTTGGGGTCGTCACCGTCGAGCTCTTTCCAGATTGCATCGAAGCACTTTTGATAACTGCTGTACGGGCCGTAAAGACAGCCGCCCTGCCCGCGCCGGTCCCATGAGTAGTCATCAAAGAAATACAGGCTCAGACCGTCCGTCAATTTAAAGTGCGCGAGCTTTCTGTGCTCCTGCTTAATGACATTGCGCAGAAAGGCATGGAAGTCCGGGATGTTGACCGTGTCATTTCTGCGACTCATGGTGCAATTGGGCATATTGTCGATGATCTTTTGCCAGCCTTCGAGCTTTTGCTGCAGCGTCGCTTTATGCGAGCAATTGACAATGAAAGCCGCTACGGGCGTGGTGAGCTCGTAGTTGATTCGTTGAAGATGCTCCTTAATGCTGCGCGAGTCCAAAAACTCAAAGATGTCCGGACGAATATCCAGCTCACTTTGGCTGGCGGGCTTGCGGTGCGGCTGCAGGCAATCGTGTCCGACCGAGCCTTCGGACCACTGCTTGCCGTAGTCGGGGTCTTCGTGCAGCTTCTGCGAAAGCTCGAGCATAAAAGCGCAGTCGTCCGGTAGCTCGCCGGCGTAGCGCTCGGCGGTGTAGAGGGCAGAGGGGATGAAAGGGTCCAAGAGACTGTCGCTGAAAGTGCCGGATGAAAGCGAACCCTCCTTAACGCCGTGATCTTTGCTGGGCCCTGCGCACCAGATCTGTCCCCGGAGCGTGTGCTCGTAGTCGTTTTCGAGCACAATGGCAAAGCGAGGCCCGTGATCGAAGGGGCGACCGTCGATTTTGAGGATGTCGCCCGGTGCCCATGGCGTGTAGATAGGCTCGTTGTTCGCGCAGAACCGCCTGCTATCGTTTCGCCAGGCGCTTTCGACATGCGATTTGCGGGTGCGGTGATTGCGCAGATCGCGGAGGAATATGAGCTCGCCATCCTTGGCTGCCGCAAACGACAGGGAGGGCTGCGCCGTTTGATGCTCGTGCAGGTCTTCTGAGGTGTATAGGTCGATCTTCCAGTACGATTCGGACCAATCGTCGTCAGGATACTCTTCGATGTAGCGCTCCATGAGCGTTTGCGCGGCTTCCCAGGATGCGGTGGGGAAGGGGCCGTCAAGGGCATCGACGTCGCGCTCCTCCTCGTTGTAGAGCATGACGTACAGTAGGAGGATTCCGCGGTCGCGCTCGACGTTGTCGAGCATGTCGAGCGCGCTGTTGAGCTGGGCGAGATGCGAATCGATATCTTCGGTCAGCTCCGATGTGACCTCTTCGCGAAGTTGCTCGAGCATGGTGCGCTTTTCGTCAAGCGTCTTAAGAGAGCCAGCGATGATTGGCGCCGGCCAGTATAAGTATTTGCGCATGTGGTCGCGCAGCTCTTGGCTTTTGATGCAGCTGAGGACGAGGTCTTTGCCGGCATCGGTGATGCCATCGCTTGCCTGATTGTTCATGTCGGCCTCCTTATCGATCATTACCGGCATGATGCAACGGGTGCAGCGATTGTTAGTCCCATTAACGGGACCAAGCAGCGGCTCGATGTGACAAAGGGACAGTTCCTTTGTCACATCCCAAATATTGCCTTTACGTGTTGGTGCACACGGTGTGCAATAATACTCGCACTGTGCAATAGCGCACAGGCTGAGTAACAAGGAGGACGCTTGTCCCAGCTCGAGAAATGCGATCGCCGGTCCCTTCGCTCGCAGCGTGCCCTTCGCCAGGCGCTTGCCAGCGAACTTGCCGAAAGCGGCGATCTTTCGCGCATTAACGTCGCGTCGCTCACCGAGCGTGCCGGCCTTACGCGCCGCACGTTCTATTCGCACTACCGCGATATTCCCGACTTTATCAATCAAATCGAGGACGGCTTGCTGGCCGAGATCCGTGAGCGCATTGAGCTCATCACCGCAGCTCAGCTGCCAGATCTCTATCATAACATCGATGAGCTCGAGCCGGCGCCCGGTTCGGTTGAGCTGCTGCGTTATCTTGCGGCCAACCGCGACTTAATCGGTGCGCTGCTGGGTCCGGGCGGCGACCAGGCCTTCATTAAAAGGATCATCGACACCGCGCGTGAGGCTGTGGTGCCGCGTGCGCAGACGGGCATTTTGGGCCTGGCGCTGGGCACGTTCTTTGACTACTACGTCACCTACGTCGTGAGTGCCGAGGTCGGCATGATTCAGCGCTGGTTTGAGCGTGGGCTCACCGAATCGCCCGAGACCATGGCGCGCATTATGACGGTGCTCGCTTTTGTGCGCCCTGGTGACCTGTATGGCCAACCCATCGATATCAACGTGCCGGAATACGGCATGAAGCTATTGAACTTGCAGCTCGAGGACGCGGCCGACACCGCCGCAACCGTCGAGTCCAACAACTAAGAGGAGAGACAATGAGCAAACTCGTCGATGGCATCAAGGACCGCATGGTTGCTGCCGCATGCGAGGCCGCGCCCACCGTGGTGGACGCCGCGCAGAAGGCCGTGACCGCGGCTGCCGAGAAAGTTGTCGAGGCTGTCGCCGATGCCAAGAACGCGGCGGGGGAGGCGTCCGTCACTAGCGAGCCCGCCACCGTCGCTGAGCCCGTAGCTGCCGCCCACGCCCCCGAAGGCGCGATCTTCAACCCCGAGGCCGCCCACGGCAACCTGCACCTGGGCATCGACGTGGGCTCCACCACCGTTAAGCTCGCCGTGCTCAACGACGACGACCAGATCGTCTACGCCAAGTACCAGCGCCACCACACCGACGTCCGCGCTTGCGCCCGCGACTTGTTCGAGGGTGCCGCGACTGTGCTGCCGATGGCCCAGATGACCTGTGCCATCACCGGCTCAGGCGGCCTGCTGCTGTCCCAGTGGCTCGATTTGGAGTTTGTCCAGGAGGTCATCGCCAGCAAGCGTGCCGTCGAGACCCTCATCCCGGCCACCGATGTCGCCATCGAGCTGGGCGGCGAGGACGCCAAGATCATCTACTTCGACAACGGCATCGAGCAGCGCATGAACGGCACCTGCGCCGGCGGCACGGGCGC
>URXE01000049.1 GCA_900551815.1 uncultured Collinsella sp. | reverse complement strand
ATCTACACGTAAGGAGTCGTCGGCAGCGTCAGATGTGTATAAGAGACAGAGATAGAGTTGGCCTGTTCCGAGGCCGTGGGTGGCGGGAAGATGGGCGGCATTTTCTGGGGCGTTTTCGCGCCATGTTTTTTCGGCGGCGTAGGCGGTGAGCTGCGCGACAGCGTTGAGCCCAACGTTTGACTCGAGGGCGCTCGTGACCCAATAGGGGATGCCGTGGCGGGCTGAGAGGCGCATCCATTCTTCTGTGCCAGCCATGCCGCCGTGGAGGGTGGGTTTGAGAACGAGGTATTGGGGGCGCAGCTCGCGCAGGAGCTGGGCGTGTCCCAGGCGGCGCACGCGGGCGTGACGCTCGACATGTACTACTGGGGCGTGTTCCGCGACTCCCCCAGCAACCGCGGCAAGCCGCGCTCCAAGGCAAGCCTCCGTGAGTACGACGGGCAGATGTGCAACTACATCTCCCCCGTCCTGGGGAGCATCGACATCTCCGAGATAACCCACGACATGATGCGAAGCTGCATCGAGCGCTCGGGTGCGCCGGCAAAGACCAAGACGACGCTTCGCGCCGTCATGCGCCGAGCCTTCGACGACGGCTGGGTGACGGTGGAGCCCTTCCGCCGGCGCGTCATCGCGCCCAAGGCCAAGCAGGCGCCCGTGGAGCCGTGGAGCATCCCCGAGGCCGCCGAGGCGCTGCGCAGGCTCGCCGCCAGCGACGACCGCGCGGATCTGGTCATGAACGCCTACCTCATCCTGGGCCTGAGCGGCCTGCGCAAGGAGGAGGCGTTGGCCGTGCGCCCGTGCGACCTCAAGGTCACCACGACCTACGACTTCGCCACTGGGCAGCCGACCGTGTCGGAGTACATCGAGGTCTGCCGCGCGTACACGGACGAGGACGGCGTGAAGGAGACCAAGAACGCCCATTCCGTGCGCACCGTGCCGGTTTTATTGGCGGGCCGCGAGCGCCTGCACCAGATCATGGACGAGCTGCGCCCGTCCATAACCGTCGAGGGCGGCACTTCGGTTACGGACCAAGTGCGGGAGTGGAGCGGACAGCGAATCGTGAACATGCGCGGCGACAACCTCGTTCGCGCCTGGCGGCGCATGTGCGCACGCCATGACCTGCGGTATATCCCGCCCAAGGCCCTGCGCCACACGTCCGAGACCATCATGGCGGCGACCGAGGTCGACCCCCTGAGCATCATGGACCTGCACGGCCACACGGACCTGGGGACAGATTACCGCCATTACATCAAACCGGGCCTCGCGGAGCGCGAGAAGGCCGCCAGGCAGGTCGGGCGCGCCCTGCAGATCGTCGAGGGCGGCGGCGCGGACGGCGGTTTTAATGGCACCGGTCGCAGCGCCGAGACGCCCTAAATTGCATTTTCTAGGTCCGCTACCTGCAAAATGCATAAAACGCCCCCTGCCGCGCATAAACGGCAGGGGGCGTAAAACGCGAACGGTAACGGACGGTTATGATTTGAGGTCTCGGCAAACAAAAAAGGTCAGCGCCGAAGCGCTGACCTGTGCGTTCTTTGGTGGGCCGTCAGGGGGTCGAACCCTGGACCTTGGGATTAAGAGTCCCCTGCTCTACCAACTGAGCTAACGACCCGATATCAACACGAAGCAAGAACTGGGGTGGGTAAAGGGACTCGAACCCTCGACCTACGGGACCACAACCCGTCGCTCTAGCCAACTGAGCTACACCCACCGTGTCCTGTGCGCTTCGCGCTCGACTATTATTGCAAGGAACGCCACGCGATGCAAGCCCCAATTTTCAAGAATTTTGAAAAGAGTTTTTCGAGCGCGTTTCGAGCAATTCCCACCGGTTTCATAGGAGTAAACTTGGCCCACTGCAAATGCTGGAAAGGACAGACATGAAAGAACTCTCCAATCGCACGGCAACGTTTACCGATTCGGTCATCCGCCGCATGACGCGCATCTCCAATAAGTACGGTGCCGTCAACCTCTCGCAGGGCTTCCCTGACTTCGATCCTCCGGCACAGCTGCTCGAGAGCCTCAGCACCATCGCGACCGACTCCAAGCCGCTCTATCACCAGTACTCCATCACTTGGGGCTCCCAGGCCATGCGCGAGGCGCTCGCGGCCAAGCAGGAACACTTTATGGGCATGCCGATCAACCCCAACGAGAACATCGTAGTCACATGCGGCTCCACCGAGGCCATGATGGCCGCCATGATGACGGTCACGAACCCCGGAGACAAGGTCGTCATCTTCTCGCCGTTCTACGAGAACTACGGCGCCGACACGATTCTCTCGGGTGCTGAGCCCGTCTATGTGCCGCTCAACCCGCCCACGTTCGACTTCGCTCGCAAGGTCCTCGAGGCGGCCTTCCGCGACAACGATCCCAAGGCCATCGTCCTGTGCAACCCGTCCAACCCCTGCGGCAAGGTCTTTACGCGCGAGGAGCTCACTTTTATCGCCGACCTGTGCAAAAAGTACGATGCCTACTGCATCACCGACGAGGTCTACGAGCACATCGTCTATGCGCCCCACGAACATGTCTATATGGCCACGCTGCCCGGCATGTTCGAGCGCACCATCAGCTGCAGCTCGCTGTCAAAGACTTACTCCATCACCGGTTGGCGCTTGGGCTACACCATTGCCCCGGCCGAGATTACCGAGCGCATCAAGAAGGTCCACGACTTCCTCACCGTGGGTGCCGCCGCTCCCCTGCAGGAGGCCGTCGTTACCGCCCTTAACTTCGACGACAGCTATTACGATGAGGTCCTCGACCTCTACACCGCCAAGCGCGACCTGTTCTGTCAGGGACTCGACAGCATCGGTCTTGAGCATAACGTGCCGCAGGGCGCCTACTACGTCATGATGGACATCTCTGAGTTTGGCTACGACAGCGACCTCGACTTCTGCGAGGACCTCGCGTCTAAGGTTGGCGTGGGCGCCGTTCCCGGCTCGAGCTTCTTCCGCGAGCCCGTCAACCATCTGGTCCGCTTCCACTTTGCCAAGCGAGACGAAACACTCAACGCCGCGCTGGAGAACCTCAAGTCCCTGCGTGATAAAATCAAGCCGCGCGGGTAAGGGCGGCCCGGCAACTAAAGCAACCAAAGAGGCCCCGCATCGCCCGTCGCGTTGCAGGGCTTCTTTTTATAGCGCTTTCTTAATTTATTTAGAGCGCTATATTTTAGTCACGGAGCAACTCGTCCCAGAGAGAGGAATACTATGGCAGAGCAGCAGCTTATCGGAGCACTCGAGGCCGGCGGCACCAAGATGGTCTGCGCCACGGGCTATGCGGACGGTACGGTCCTGGAGCGCGAGCAGATCGCGACCGCGACCCCGCAGGAGACCGTCGAGGCCGTCAACGCATGGTTTGCAGACAAGGGCATCGCCGCCCTGGGCATCGGCGCCTTTGGCCCCACCGCGGTCAACCCTGCCTCGCCCCAGTACGGCAAGATCTTGGAGACGCCCAAGACCGCATGGCGTTACTTTGACCTACTAGGCACCATCCAAAACGAGCTCAAGGTCCCCTGCGGCTACGATACCGACGTCAACGTCGCCTGCTTGGGCGAGGTCACCTTTGGCTGCGCGCAGGGCCTCACCGACGTGGTCTATCTGACCATCGGCACCGGTGTGGGCGCTGGCGTGCTCTCGGGCGGTCAGCTCGTGCATGGCATGATGCATCCCGAGGCCGGCCACATCCTGGTCACGCGCGACCCGCGCGACACCATTGGCGAGCACAGCGCCTGCCCCTTCCACGACAACTGCCTGGAGGGCCTCATCGCCGGTCCTGGCGTCAAAAAGCGCTGGGGCGGTAAGTCCGCCGGAGACATGGCCGATGACCCGGAGGCCATGGACCTGCTCGCAGGCTATCTGGCGCAGGCGCTCATGACCTACACGCTGTGCTACGCGCCGCAGAAGATCATCATCGGCGGTGGCGTTGCCGATCACACCCCTATCGTGCCGCTCGCCCGCAAAAAATGCGCCGAGATGCTCAACGGCTACATCGTCACGCCCGAGGTCAACGATATCGACACCTACATTGTCAACAATAGCCTCGAGGGCAAGCAGGGCATCATGGGCTGCCTTGCCCTGGGTGCCGCCGCGCTTCAGCAGTAGGCGCGCCAAAGGGGTGCCGCAACGTCCAGCAATCCCATTCAACGGTATAACGCCGCCACGCCCCGTATAAGCCCCCAAACAAAGAAAGGCCGCCTAGGACCAAGCAATGTGTCCTAGGCGGCCTTTTTGGCACATATGAGCGATCGTAGAAGATAACGAAGCACAACGCCCGTCATCGCTCCGCAGCAATCGATCATCACGTCGGTGATCATGCCGGCGCGACCGGGCACAAAGAGCTGAATCGTCTCGTCAATCGATGGGATCAGCAGTAGGAAAACCGCCGTGGGAAGCAATACGTCAAAGGTGCGACGACCCTCGATATCGAAAGCGTGCGTCGCCAGAATGCCGAGCACCATGTACTCGGTAAAATGCGCGCACTTGCGAACGACGAAGTTGGTCACCCACTCATACGGAAGCCCCATGCCGTGCAGAAAGCCGCGAACGGCCTCCATAATCGACAAGCTCAATGAACCGGACCCCGTGCCGGGAACCATCGAATTGCCCCAGATGAGCAACACCATCAGGCAGGTCGCGACCGCCCATTTTCGATCGAGTTTAAGCATGCAGAAGTTATGCCTCCGCACAGAGCGGCTCAAAGCTGGCGGTGCCGCCCTCGATAACGCTCAGATAGGCACGGCCCGTGCGCCTCACCGCTGCAGACTGCAGGCGGTCGATCTCCTCCTCGAGAATCTGATTGACGCGCTCGTGACGACGGTTCTCCATGATGCCAGCAGCGATGGCCTCGGCACGCTCGATACCTTCGCGCGAGATGCGGGCGGTATCCTCGGGGAACACGGCGCTGTGGCGACCAACGTAAGCGGGGGCAGCGGGCTGAGGAGCAGACGTAAACACCGGAGCGGCAACGGGAGCAGGCTCGACGACCTCGTCCAAAATTGCGGCAGCGGCGGCCCACATGCCCTCGTGGCCCGAATAATCGGCCATGGGGACGTCTTCCTCGGGAGTCGCATCGACAAGCTCGTCGACTGCGACGGACTGGGACGCGGAGGCCGGGACATCGACCGGGGCAGCGACCACATACGGCATATCGTTCGAGATGACTGGCTCGTCAAGGTCGTCGAGATCGATAGCTGCAGCAGAGGCGTCGCTGATGATCGGCATGTTGGCAAGGTTCGCGTTGAACGGCACCGCCTCCGCCGCCTGCTGCTGTGCAGGGGCGCCCCACAGCGAGCTTTCGGCAGCGCGGCGGGCGGCAATAGTCTCCTCGTCGACGGCCAGCGGCTCGTTGGCGTAAGGGTCAACGGCGGTGGCGGCGGCCGGAGTCACGGGCACGGCAGTGTCATACGTAACGGATTGAGCCGTGGCGGCGTTGTTGGCGGCGTTAGCCACGGCAGCCACAAAGGCGGCCGTACTGCCCGCAGGAGCGGCATGAGAGCCCGAGACGGCGCGCGCAGCGGCAGCGATGTCATCGCGGTTAATGGAGCCGGTCTGCCCGCCGTAGGTGAGTTCGTCGATAGCGACCTGGTAGACGTCGCGTGAGCGCGTGGGATCGCAGCTGACCGGCGAATCGTCGTCGAGCATGCTATCGATCATGGACCAGGCGTCGGCCTCGCTCATGGCGTCTGCGGCGCGGGCGATGGTGGGGACGCCATCGTCGGCACGACGGCGCTGGAAGGCACCGGTCAGGCCGGAGAAAACCGAAGAGGGCTGCACGGCGTTTGCCTGAACGGCAGGAGCCGCAGCAGAAACGCCCTGAGGGGCAGCCCACTGCTGTTGAGCGGGCATCGAGGCGGTCTGGAACTCATTTTGATACTGGCTGACGTTCGCAGCGCCACCCATGGCGTCGGGCTCGAACAGGCGCTCGGCATGCTGCGCGCGATATTCAGAAATGCCGAGCGAGGCGGCATAGATACCCACGCCCGCCACCGCACCCACGGCAAAGGGAACAGCGCCCGCGACGACCGTCTCGTTCACCGACGAAAACGGCAGCGTGGCAGCATACATCACCACGGGAGCGGCAAGGCCGATTCCGCAGGAAAGTCCAGCAAGGACTGCTCGTTGTGTTGCATCAGAAGAAGCCATGAGTCTCCCCATCTTCCAGCACCAAAATCGCATCATTCAGTTGGCTGCGCGAGAGAAGATGAGCGGGGCTATGCCCCAAAGCAACGGTATATGGTTCGTTTCATCTGCGTTTTCCGTCGCGAAGCTTAACAGCTATTATGCGAAACCCCCTTGGGGATTGCAAGCGACGAAGCGGGATTGAAACGGGAAAATCGCTGCTTGCCGGTCGTGAGGTCAATAATCGTTGGCGAGCGGCTATACGAAAAGGGCCAGGATCTAAACCCCGGCCCTTCTGACATGTCTATGGTTGTTGTCGCGTGCAGCGGACGGTCTAGAACGTCTGCTCGTAATCGCTGTGCTTTTTTGCCGAACGCACCAGGAACTCCTGGTTGGTATTGGTGCCCTTGAGGCCCTTGATAAACGACGCGGCCGCGCGCTCGGTATTGTTCATGCCGGCGAGGATACGGCGCAGGCCAAAGACGAACGGGCGCATCTGCTCGTCGACCAGCAGGTCCTCGTTGCGCGTGCCCGAGGCAACGGGATCGATGGCCGGGAAGATACGGCGGTCGGCCAGGTCGCGGTCGAGCTTGAGCTCCATGTTGCCGGTACCCTTGAACTCCTCAAAGATGACCTCATCCATCTTGGAGCCGGTATCGATGAG
Organism: uncultured Collinsella sp.; assembly: GCA_900551815.1. GTDB lineage: Bacteria > Actinomycetota > Coriobacteriia > Coriobacteriales > Coriobacteriaceae > Collinsella. The sequence continues at coordinate 10,523 of URXE01000049.1, read as the reverse complement.
GGCGGAGGCCAGGATGGTGAGCGAGCCGCCGTTCTCGATGTTGCGGGCAGCGCCCAAGAAACGCTTGGGCGGATACAGGGCCGCCGAATCGACGCCGCCCGACAGGATACGGCCCGAGGCGGGAGCTGCCAGGTTGTAGGCGCGGGCAAGGCGCGTGATGGAGTCGAGCACCACCACGACGTCGCCACCCAGCTCCACGATGCGCTTGGCGCGCTCGATCACAAGCTCTGCCACGCGAGTATGGTTGTCGGCGGGCATATCGAAGGTCGAGGCCACGACCTCACCCTTGATGGAGCGCTGCATATCGGTGACCTCTTCGGGGCGCTCGTCGACGAGCAGGCAGATGAGGTGCACCTCGGGATTGTTGATCGAGATGGACTGGCAGATCTTCTTGAGAATCGTGGTCTTGCCGGCTTTTGGCGGCGACACGATCAGGCCGCGCTGGCCCTTGCCGATTGGTGACACGATGTCGATGGCGCGACCGGTGATGGAATCCTTGCCGTGCTCCATACGCAGAGGCTCATTGGGATAGACCGGGGTGAGATCGCCGAACTTGGGGCGGTTACGGGCCTGCTCGGGATCAAGGCCGTTGACGGTCGTGATCTTAGCGAGGCCGGCGCGCTTGTCGCCGCCGCGTGAGGGGCGCAGTGAGCCCTCAATCACATCACCCGTACGCAGGCGTGCGGAGCGGATGAGATAGGCGGGAACAAAGGCGTCGTCGCTGGACTTCATGTAGCCGTGGGCATGGATGATGCCGGAGCTGTCCGGGCGAATCTGCAGAATGCCCTTGATGTCACGGAAGCCCTCGGCCTTCGCAGCGGTGGTGTAGATTTCCTCGACGAGCTCGGCCTTCTTCTTGCCGGTCGTCTCGATCTCGAACTCCTTGGCCTTCTCGCGCAGCTCGGCGACCTTCATGGCCGCGAGTTCCTCGCGCGAAAGCGTGGGCTCGGCCGGGGCGGCATTGCGCTCCTTATTACGCTGCTTGCGGTCGCGCTGACGGATGCGGCGGTCGTTGTTGCGCTCGTCTTTGCGCTCGTTGCGCTCGTCGTTGCGCTTGTGCTGACGGCGGTTGGGGCGGGCGTTCTCATCGATCTCCGCGGTCGTGGTGCCCTTGGTCGCCGGAGTTGCTGCGTCGGTGTCGACCGGGACTTCGTTATCGGCCTTGGTATCGGCATCGGCACTGGGCTCAACATCGGCCTGCTGCTCGACGGCCTTAGCCTTTGCGGACTTTTTGCGCGTGCGCTTGGGTTTATCGGTTGCCGGCTGATCAGCGCTCTCGGTCTCGGGAGCAGAGTCGACGGTTGCCTCGACGACCTCGTTGCCAGAATCCTCGGACGCGTCCTTTTTCGAACCCTTGGCCTTGGACGAGCGCTTGGAAGCGGTACGACGGCTACGACCAGGGCGAACATCGGCGGGCTCGCCCTCGGCATGCGCGTCGGCCTCGGTGGCAGCGGCTCCCTGGGCAGAAGCGTCGGCGACGGGTGCGGGCGCGGCGGTCATCGCGGCGTCCTGAGCTGCGGCTGCCGCAGCGGCGGCGGCAGCTTTCTCGGCCTCGACGAAGGCCTTGGGCTTGCGGCCGCGACGGTGCGGGCGAAGAGCGGGATCGACAACGGGAACCTCGTTGGCCTCGACAGGTGTTGCAGACTCAGAGGGCTGCGCACCCTCCCCTACCGCAGAACGAGTCAGAGCTTCACCGGACTCTTGAGCCACCTGTTCGGCATCCTGCTGAGACTTGGCCGCACGACGACGCGTGCGCGGAGCCGACTTCTCGGTCGGCTGCCCCGCGACAGGGACCTCGGTGGCCGCAGGCGCCTCGGAGACGACCGGCGCTGCAAGCTCGGTCAGTGCCGCGGCCTCGCGCTCGGCAGCACGGCGACGGGCGCGAACAACCTGAGCCTCGCTGATTTGTGCCAGCGCGCGGGCCTGCGCGACCTCATCGGAAATCGGCTCGGAGGAATCGGCAACGGTGCGCTTGGTTCGCGTCACGCGCGTGGTACGGCGCTTGGGCTTGGCAGCCTCCTCGCCATCCGTCACCGACTTAGCCACACGGCGCGTACGCTTGGGCTTTACAGGCACGGCATCCTCATCGGCGGCAGGGGCAACTCCCTCGCCAGCGGCAGGCGCGACCTTCTCAGCCGATGCGGGCGTAGGCGTCGAAGCGGCCTTGGAGGCCTCAGGATCCGAGGTCTGCACCGGCGCAGGCATCACGACCTGGTCCGACGCAACCGGTGCAGAGGGAGCGGTTTGCGCCGTCGTTATTTCGTTTTCTTGCTGTTGATCAGACACAGTGTTTGCTCAACTTTCTTTTCAAGCCCTGTGATCACATGCTCCCTGCATAAACCTTCAGGGCGGCTAAACAGTCTAGCTCCGTACAAAAACGACGGACATCATTGATCTGTATCGAGATGATTGCGTCATATACGCAGCGTTAGTGTAGCACAACCGCCACCACCTGCAACTTAGTCATTGGACGTTCTTAAACGCCCAGTCTTCAGGGACACTCCTCCTCAAAAGTGTCATAATCAAAAGCGCCTTGAAATGTCGCGCTAGAGGAGTGAAACCGTGGCATCCGGAATAGCCACGCCACGAATCGCGCTTATCTACTACGTTTGACCCACGACCCCTGACCGTTCCCTCGATCTTCCTAAAATCGCAAGCCCGCTACCTGCGGTTTTAATATCGCACCTTTAATCATGGTTCGGGGTATGCGACTAAACGTAGTAGATAAGCCCGATTCGTGGCGGACGGTTTCGTGCCGCTCACACCCGCGACAAAAATGATCTGTATTCCTCCGTCCCCAAGGGGTCATTTTCAAAACTATGCCGGATTACGGGGCCAGAATGATGCAAGCCAGCCATACCCTGCATTTTTAATATTCGACAAGCCGTCTACCTGCGGTTTTAATTTCGCTATTGGCGTCATGGTCGCCAGTTGGCGATTCAGCCCCGTAAACCGGTATAGTTGCGTTTTTGTAGCATTTTCCAACACGCCAAAAAGCCCCGCCAAACGCAAAAAGCCCGACCTCCGCATGGAGATCGGGCTTATAGGGCTCAGCGAAGCCGAACCTACACGGTCAAACGACCCGTAGATTACATCTGCTCGGGTGCGGAAACGCCAACAAGGGTAAGCACCAGGGCGAGCGTCACGCGGACAGCGTCGCAAGCGGCCAGACGGGCGCGCGAAAGCTCGGGGTCGACGGGACGACCCTCGCTCGGCAGCACCTGGCAGGCAGCATAGAAGCTGTGGAAGTCGCCGGCGAGCTCCTCGGCAAAGTGCGTCAGACGGAACGGAGCGCGGTCGCGAGCGCAGTTGGCGATGAGGTCGGTGAGCTCGTTGAGCTTACGCGAAAGGGCGAGCTCGGTCGGGTCGGTCAGCAGCGAGTAATCGACATTCTCACCGATGGCCTTGGCGGCAACGGCCTTCATGCCCATCTCGTCAGCCTGCTCGGGCGTAACGTCAGCGGCACGGCGCAGGATGGAGCATACGCGGGCGTGAGCGTACTGCACGTAGTACACCGGGTTGGAGTTATCACGCTTCTTGACGGCCTCGATGTCGAAGTCGACCATCTGGTTGGAGCTCTTGGAGATGAGCGTGTAGCGGGCGGCGTCAGAGCCGACCTCATCGACGAGCTCCTGCAGGGTCACCATGGTGCCCTTGCGCTTGGACATACGGACGGGCTTGCCGTTGCGCAGCAGGTTGACGAGCTGGCCCAGCAGAACCTCGAACTTGCCGGGGTAACCGAGAGCGTCGCAGACGCAGCGGACGCGCTCGATGTAGCCGTGGTGGTCGGCGCCCCAGATGTCAATGACGTGGTCGACGCGCTGGAACTTATCCCAGTGATAGGCGACGTCGGAGGCGAAGTAGGTATACTCACCGTCGGACTTGATCAGGACGCGGTCCTTGTCGTCGCCCAGATCGGTGGAGCGGAACCACAGGGCGCCGTCCTTGGTGTAGAGGTAGCCCATCTTGTCGAGCTTCTCGAAAGCGCGATCGACGGCGGAGGTGCCGGCGGTCTCGCCCTCGGTGTCCTTCACATACAGCGAGCGCTCGGAGAACCAACGATCGAAGTCGCAGTTGACGGCGTGGCAGAGGTCGCGCATGTTGTCGACCATCTTCACGTAACCGCGCTCACGGAAGCTCTCCATGCGCTCCTGCGGATCGGCCTCGACCCACTTGTCGCCGTCGGTGCGCCAGAACTCGGCGGCCTCGTCGATGATGTAGTCGCCGCCGTAGGAGTCCTTGCCCAGGGTCTCGGCAAAGTTATCCTGATACGGATGGGTCTCGGGATGCTCGTCGTTCTCGTCGGCAACGAAGGCATCGCGGTCGGCGATCAGCAGCTTGTGAGCCTCATCGATGTCCACGCCCTGCTTGGCGATGATGTCGGCGAGCTGCATATAGCGCGTGCTGATGGAGTTGCCGAAGGTGTTCATCTGAGATCCGTGGTCGTTGATGTAGAACTCACGCTGGATATCGTAACCGGCGTGGTCCATAACACGGCAGAGGGAGTCGCCCAGAGCGGCCCAGCGGCCATGGCCGATGTGCATGGGGCCGACGGGGTTGGCGGAAACGAACTCGACCTGGGTCTTCAGGCCGCCGCCGACGTTGGACTTGGCGAAGTCCATGCCCTTCTCGCGGGCCTCGCCGAAGATGGCGTTCTTGACGGCGACGGAGAGGTAGAAGTTGATGAAGCCGGGGCCTGCGATCTCGACCTTCTCGATCGCGGGGTCCTCGGGCATATGGGCAACGACGGCCTCGGCGATCTTGCGCGGAGCGCAGTGAGCCAGCTTGGCGGACTTCAGGGCCATGGTGGAGGTCCACTCGCCATGAGAAGTGTCAGCCGGTCGCTCGATGGCGCAATCGTCAAGTTCAAATGCGGAAAGGTCGCCGGCCTCCTGGGCCGCAGCAAGCGCAGCGCGTACCAGCTCTTCAATCTTCTCGGGCATAGATCCTCCTTGTGTTAAAGCCCCCGAGCTCTTGGTCACTCGTAGGGCAAAAGCCAGAGTTTGTAGCACTCTATCACAAGCGACGCACACTGTCGCAGGGTAAAGCCAATCGAAATTGCATATGCACAAAAATGACTACCGCTCTTGCGCGGTGGTACAAAGTTGGCGGTTTGCCTGCAGATTATGCACGCGTTGGAACTGCATAAACATATGAATTGGCAGTGCATTTTATCGAATACTCTTACCTATCGGAGTTGTGTGCTTTTCCTGCATAAAGTAAGGGTTTACGCACGTCAGCGTGGTATTCTTAACATACGTGAATTCGTATAAGTTGGAGGTAGCATGTTCTCAATCGGTCAACACGTCATTCATCCGGGTCAGGGAGTCTGCACCGTCGTCGGTTTTAGGGACGACACGCCGCAGCCCATGTTGTTGCTCGAGACCAAGCAGGGACATGCGCAGACGATCCTTATGTACCCCGTGGCGCAGGCCGATCGTTTGCACGCCGCCATCTCCCAGCAAGATGCCGAGCACCTGCTGAGCCACTACGACGAGCTGGAGTGCGACACCTTTACCGAGCGCAACAGCTCGCTGGAGGAGACGCACTTTAAGCAGCAGCTCAAGCTGGGTGCGCCCGAGACGGTCCGCGTGGCAAAAACCATGATGCACCGTATTCGCCAGGCCGAGGAAGCAGATAAAAAACCCAGCTCTTACTACATGCGCGTACTCAAGGAAGCCAAGCGCCGCTCCATCGAGGAGTTCGCCGTGGCCCTGGGCGTCACCGAGGAGGACGCCGAAGCCCGCCTAGCCCAAGCCGCCCTCAACTAACCCATCCGCACCAAAAACCACCACAAAGGGGACAGGCACCTTTGTGGTGGTTTTCTTGTTCTAGTAGTATTCATTCTTATCGATACCCACGAGCACAAGGAGTCCCTTATGGCAGAGCCGCTTACCGCCGGAATCACCCGCGACCGCGCGTTCGAACTGCTCAACGAGCACAACAAGGACCCGTTCCACATCACCCATGGCGAGACGGTCGAGGGCACTATGCGCTACTTTGCGCGCGAGTTCGACCCCGAGAACGAGGAGTTTTGGGGCATCGTCGGTCTGCTGCACGACCTGGATTGGGAGGAGCATGAGGACGACCCCATGAACCACACCATCTATGCCGCCGAGATTCTTGAGGGCGAAGGTGCGTCTCCCGAGCTTATCCGTGCCATCCAGACACACACGTCCGACTTCAACTCTTCGCTGCCCAAGCCCGAGCTGCAGATGGAAAAGATCCTGTTTGCCTGCGATGAGCTCACCGGCCTGATTGGCGCCGCCGTCATCATGCGCCCGAGCAAGAGCGTCATGGACTTTACGACCAAGTCGCTCAAAAAGAAATTCAAGGACAAGCGCTTTGCCGCCGGCTGCTCGCGCGATGTGATTTCGCAGGGTGCCGAGATGCTGGGCTGGGAGCTTCCCGAACTCTTTGACCGCACCATCGCGGCCATGCAGTCCTTCGCCCCCGACCGCGACACCTTCCAGGCCTAACCGCTCACGTCACCTAAAACCACCACAAAGGGGACAGGCACCTTTGTGGTGGTTTTTATTTGCATCGGAACTAACCTGCCTTGCGAATTGACCACTCCCCCACGCCCGTCAAGCGCTGGATCTGACGGATTGAAAGGCCGGCCCTCCGCATTGCAGCCAAAATCTCGTTTCGTTTGATTTTATCGAGAGCCTTGACATCGGAAAGCTCACTCAGGCCGAACGAGCGAATCAGAGATAACCCCACATCCAGGGCTTCATCCTCATCGATGCGTCCGCCCGTTGGTGGACGAACGACCACACCATTCGATGCGCCCATAAAAGTCTGATAGTCACGAACGCGCGGAAACGCAAAGCGAACAAACGCTAAATCGACCGTCGCAATAGACGGGTCGCGTTCAACATAATCCAGATGGCTGCTCCATCGATACTCGTCGAACAGACAAATCCCGGCCTTTTGCGGATTGAAATGCACATATCGAATAGCATCGAGAAGATACTCATCGCTCAAAATAGGAGCGCTCGAAAATCTGTCCTGAAAAACATGGCCGACATGCCCATGCCGACAGTTATACCATGTCGCGTAGCAAGACATGACAAGATGCATGGCCTCGCTCACGTTATCATCGGGATCGCTTACAACAAGATGAACATGGTTGCCCATCAGACACCAAGCGATAAGTTTGATGTTGAATCGTAATATCGAGGACCGAACAAGTGACAGCAGCCGCTTCCTGTCTTCATCATCCTCAAACAGGAGCTGCTTGCCATTGCCTCTCATCGTAATGTGATACAGGCCAATCTGCGATTTCTGCCGCGGTTTTCTTGACATGGGCATCTCCTTGCTCTCATATCAAAACATACCGCCGCAGCACATGCAAAGCAGCGAGAATCTACTCACCGATTATGCCGTCCACCTGCCGAAATGTCATCTATTGCTTAACGGAAATATGCTTAGATACACTTGAGCAACGAACGAACGCGCGAACAAGCAAAAACCACCACAAAGGTGCCTGTCCCCTTTGTGGTGGTTTTCGTTTATACGGAGTTTAGGGACGGACCTGGCCGGTGCCGCGGAGCTTGTATTTGTAGGTGGTGAGGGCCTCGGCGGCAAAGGGGCCGCGGGCATGGAGCTTTTGGGTCGAGATGCCGATCTCGGCACCCAGCCCAAACTCGCCGCCGTCAGTGAAGCGCGTGCTGGCGTTGGCGTAAACTGCCGAGGCATCGACCGCATCCAGGAAGCGCTCGCAGGCATCCTCGTCCTCGGCAACGATGGCCTCGGAGTGCATGGTGCCGTAGCGGTTGATGTGTGCGATGGCCTCGTCCTCGTTCGCCACGACCTTCACGCTCATCTCGAGCGCCAGGTACTCACGGCCCCAGTCCTCCTCAGTCGCGGCAACATAGTCGTCGCCCTCGACAAGCCCAGCGTCGGCGCATGCGGCGCACGTGGCCTCGTCGCCGTGAATCAGCACGCCGTGGTCGTGCAGCACGGCAACGACTGCGGGCAAAAACGCGTCGGCCACGGCACGGTCGACCAGCAGCGACTCGGCGGCATTGCACACGCCCACGCGCTGGGTCTTGGCATTGACGATAATGTTGAGCGCCTTGTCAAAGTCGGCGGATTCATGCACGTAGATATGGCAGTTACCCGTGCCCGTCTCGATCACCGGTACAAGCGACTCGCGCACGCAGCGCTGAATCAGGCCCGCACCGCCACGCGGAATAAGCACGTCGACGATGCCGCGGAGCTTCATGAGCTCGCCGGTGGCCTCGCGGTCGGTAGACTCGATCATCGACACAGCCTCGCGCGGGAAACTCTGGACTTCAAGCGCATCGGCCAACAGCTCGGCAATCATGGCGCACGAGTGATAGGCCAGCGAACCGCCGCGCAGAATGCAGGCGTTGCCGGTGCGGATGCAGATGCCCGCGGCGTCGGCCGTTACGTTGGGGCGCGCCTCGTAGACCATGGCGACCAGACCCAGCGGCACGCTCACACGGGTGAGGTCCACGCCGCTTGCAAGCACGCGGTGGTCGAGCACGCGGCCGACAGGATCGGGCAGCTCGGCGAGCTTCTCCAGGCCGGCGGCCATGCCCTCAACGCGCTCGGGCGTCAGCAACAGGCGATCGAGGAGCCCCGTCGAGGTGCCCGCATCGCGCGCGGCGGACATATCGAGCTCGTTGGCGGCAACGATGGAATCGACACCGTCGCGCAGCGCTGCGGCCATGGCGCGCACGGCCTCCTGACGCTGCTCATCGCTCGCCGTGGCAAGCGATGCCGACGCTGCCTTGGCGGCAACGGCAAGATCGTGGACATACGTAGCTATATCGACCGACATGGGCGGCCCTTTCTCTTAGATGTTTGCCATCCATGGTAGCCGATTTGTGCATGCCCTCGCCCGCGGCGGTAGAATTGGTCAACCCGAAACACCGCAACGAACGGAAGTACCGCATGGCCCTCATCACTTCATACAACGTCCCCGGCCTCTATGTCGAGGACCACAGCATCGACGTCCCCCTTGACTGGCGCGGCCTGGAGCCGATGCTCCTGGCCGTCGGCAGCACCATGCGCCGCGGCGCTATGCCGGCACCAATCGCCGGCGCGCCCGAGAGCATCAAGCTCTTCTACCGCGTGGTTTGCGCGCCCGACCGCATCAACGACGATCTGCCGCTGCTCCTGTTTTTGCAGGGCGGCCCTGGTGGCGAGAGCCCGCGTCCGCTCTCACCCACGAGCGACGGCTGGATTGAGGAAGCCGTCAAACACTTCCGCGTCGTCCTGCCCGACCAGCGCGGCACCGGGCGCAGCAGCTGTGTGGACGGGCGCACGATCGCGGCTCTGGGCGAGCGTGCGGCAGCGGCCGGCTCCGATGCCGCACGCTCGCAGGCGGACTTCCTCAAGCGCCACCTCGCCAGCTCCATCGTGCGCGATTTTGAGTACCTACGCCTCGTGGGCTTTGGCGGCAAGCCGTGGGTCACGCTCGGCCAAAGCTACGGCGGTTTTTTGACCCTGAGCTATCTGTCGCTCTTCCCCGAAGGCGTGGCGGCAAGCTTTACCTGCGGCGGCATTCCACACGTGCCGGCGAGCGCCAGCGAGGTCTACGCGCACACCTTCCCGCGCATGGCAGCCAAGACTCAGCAGTATTATGACCGCTACCCCGCCGACGTTGAGCGGGTGGCAGCCCTGGCCGATGCGATCGAAGAGCAAAAGCCCGTGCTACCCGACGGCTCGCCGATGACGGTCGAGCGCCTGCAGCTCATGGGCAGCGACTTTGGCATGAAGCCGAGCTTTGAGCGCATGCACTGGATTATCGACCATGCGTTTGTTGATGGCGACGGCACGCTGGGCTGCGGTGCCTCAGTATCCGATAGCTTTTTGATGCGCGCTTTCGAGCGCACCAACACGCGCACGAATCCGCTGTACTGGACGCTGCAAGAGTTCATCTACGCCGATGGCGACACCATGCCCATTCGCTGGGCCGCGGCAGAGGAAAAGGCACACCGCGCCGAGTTCGACACGCTCGCGCGCCCGCTCATGTTTACCGGCGAGGCCATGTTCCCGTGGATGTTCGAGCAGATGCCCGAACTTAAGCCCTTCAAGCCCGCGATGGACCTGCTGATGGAAGACACCAGCTGGGACAAGATCTACGACCCACAGCGCCTGGCATGCAACGAGGTGCCACTCCAGGCCGCGGTGTACTTCAACGACATGTACGTAGATTCGGGCCTGCAGTTCGACACGCTCAGCCGCGTGGGCAACTCGCATGCCTGGGTGACCAACGAGTTTGAGCACGATGGCCTGCACGGCAGCGTGGTGTTCAAGCACCTCTTCGACGAAGCCCTCAACCGCGGAGACCTGCGCCGAATCTTCTAGCAAAGGAGCCGTGGGACAAATGAATCAGTAGCGTTTGTCCCACGGCATCCCCTCAATAAGTTGCGGTGAAATAGGGACTGTTTGGTGGTTTGAAATGCTAAAACAGTCCCTATTTCACCGCAACGGGGGTGCGGACGATTTCTTGGACCGCGCCTAGGCGTATCCAAGCTTCCTGCGGT
>URXE01000048.1 GCA_900551815.1 uncultured Collinsella sp. | reverse complement strand
GCAGGAAGCTTGGATACGCCTAGGCGCGGTCCAAGAAATCGTCCGCACCCCCTAATCAGACACTATTTCACCGCAACTTAGGGGATATATGTCATATATGGCGCGGGCGCCCCAAAATGCCTTGAGGCGCCCGCGCGTTTGTATTCTATCGATGATGGGGTACTAGCAGTTTGATTTAAGCTTGCGGCCCTGCTTTTCAAACTTGTGCATATCGCTATCGGCCATGCCCTGTGTCATATCGTCATGGCGCTTGGTGTAGAGCGGATCTTTGGGGTCGTTCCAAATGCGCTCTGCCACGGATGACCAAGCTTTGGCGGCGGCACGGGTCTTCTCGCGCAGTTGTTCGGGAGACTCCTTCTCTACCAAGTCGGTGCTCATGGCGCCTGCCTCGGCGACCATTTTGGGCAGTACATCGGGGTTCTCGAGCATGGGGCAAGGCTTGAGATAGTTGTCGTTAAAAGGCTGGCCTTCGTAATACTTCATAAAGAGGGGAGAGCGAAGTGCGTCGAGCAGGCTTACGTCGTGGATATTGGCATTGGAGTAGTGAATGAAAACGCACGGCTCCACGTCTCCCGTCGCGTTGATATGTAGGTAGCGTCGCCCGCCGGCGATACAGCCGCCCACGAACTCACCGTCATTTTGGAAATCGAGGGTAAAGAGGGGCTTTTTCTCTCGCATCTCGCGAATAAAATGATACATGTGTTCGCGCTGTTCAGGCGTGGGCATAAGCTCGTTGGTGGCATTGCGGCCGACCGGCATAAAGTAGAAATACCAGCAGAAGAGCGCGCCCTCGCGAATCATCCAGTCCATGTTTTCCTCGGTGGCGACGGTATCGGCGTTGGCACTGGTCCAGCATGTCGAGATTCCAAACGGCAGATTTCGCTCACGCAGAAGTTTCATGGTGTGTTCAATCTTTTCGTACGTACCCTCGCCACGGCGGGCGTTGGTGGTGTGCTCGTTGCCCTCGGCGCTGATGGCAGGGACAAAGTTTGCAACGCGGATCATGTCGTCACAGAACGCCTCGTCGATGAGCGTGGAATTGGTGAAGCAGAGAAACACGCAGTCCTGATGTTTTTCGCAAATTCTGATCAGGTCGTGCTTGCGGACGAGCGGCTCGCCGCCGGTATAGATGTAGATGTGCGTGCCGAGCTCTTTGCCTTGCGTGACGATGGAGTCGATGTCATCGAAGGACAGATTCTGCTTATAGCCATATTCGGCGGCCCAGCAGCCCGTGCAATGCAGGTTGCAGGCACTTGTGGGGTCGAGCAGGATGGCCCACGGAATATTGCACTGGTATTTTTCGCGGTTCTTTTCCTGTTGGGGCCAAGCGAGCAGATTGCCGTCGATTATAAGCGCCTTGAGCAACTTAGTGCGCATTTTGGGATTGAGGTCGAAGATGCGCATGATCAGGTCATACCAATTGCCGCGACTCCTGATGACGTTGGTAAACGCCTCGCGCTGTACGGGAAATACGCGATTGGGGACCAGTTTGTTCACGAGGTCCATGATTTTGTCGATGTTTTCTTGTGGGTTGTCGTCGAGATAATCGATGAGCTTGTTGAGCGCTGTACGCTCTGCTGATTGCGTAAGCGACATGGGTATATCCTTTCACGTGTGCTTTGTGTGTGATAATACCCACTTGTGGATTAAACGAAGTATAAAGATTTTGAATGTGTCTATTCAACGAATCAATTTGATTTGGGGTGAAGCGTTATACCTGACGCTATCTAAGTTGCGGTGAAATAGGGTCAGATATGGCCTTTTAGCAGCATAAACAGTCTCTATTTCACCGCAACTTATCTGGTGTTGGCTTACTGGTAGCGGAGGCACTCGACGGGGTCGAGCTTTGCGGCGCGGCGGGCGGGGTAGAAGCCGAAGATCACGCCGATGCCGACGGAGACCGCAAAGGCCAGCAGCACCGTGGCGATCGAAAAACTCGGCGTAATGGTACCGCTGGCACCGAGCTCGCCAAGCACGCCAGAGCCCGCGGCGAACATCGCTAGGCCCCAGGCAAGCAGATAGCCAATCAAAACACCCAACAGGCCGCCGGTGACGCACGGCGCCGAGGACTCGGCCAAGAACTGCGCGGTGATATCGCGACGGCTGGCACCCAAGGCTCGACGAATCCCGATCTCGCGGATACGCTCGGTCACATTGGTGAGCATCATATTCATGATGCCGATACCGCCTACGAGCAGCGAAATGCTGGCAACGGCGCCCATGATGAGCGAGAACGCGCCCATAAAGGAATTGAGGGCGTCGATGGCGCTTTTCATTGATGTTGCCGATACGCTGTCATATTCGTCGTCGTCCGCGATGCTCTTCATTGCGCGCACCTTGGATTCAATCGTCTTGCACAGCTCATCCACGTCTGTACCCTCGGTGGCGAGCGCCGTTACGCTGGGAAACGACGGATTCTCGTCGCCAAAGAGGCCCGAGATTGTCTCGCGCGGCATGTATAGCGTGAACGAGCCCATGGAGTCGCTGCCGCCGTCGATAACACCGACAATCTGCACCTCGCCGTTGGAGACCTTAATGGTCTTGCCCACCGCGTCCTGCTCGTTGCCGTACAGCTGATCGGCGCCGCCACGGCTGATGAGCGCCACGCGTGCGCCAGATTGGGACTCGCCCTGGGTGTAGGTGCGCCCCGCGACGAGCTTGCTGGCGCCCACCGCGTCGAGCATGTCGCTATCGACGCCCTGCGCCATGACGGTATAGCTTTTGTCACCGGCCTTGTACTCGGTATAGGCGCTGTCCACGATGCCGATCTGCTCGATCTGCGGCACCATTTTGCGAAGCTTCTCAACGTCCGTCTCGGTGAGCTCTTGCGATGAATAAATCTGCACCATACGCGCGGCGTTGAGGCCCAGGCTGTTGACCAGGCTGTTTTGGATACCGCCGATAAGCGAGGTCATGGCAATGACGGAGGCGATGCCGATAACAATGCCCAGGATGGTGAGTAGGCTGCGTCCCTTGTTGGCCTCGAGGGAGTGAAGGGCTTCTTGGATAAGGTCGCGCGTGCTCATGCCTTCACTCCTTTCGTCGGGTTGGCGTGTGCGGAAATCATGGGCAGGTTATCAATGGCGCCACGCAGGGTCTGCGGCGCGTGCGCGATGTATGCGCCATCGTGGATCCGGCCGTCACGAATGGTTACGGCGCGGTCGGCCTCGGCGGCGATACCGGGGTCATGCGTGATGAGCACGATGGTCTTGCCGCGTTCCTGGAGTTTGTGGAAGGTCTCCATCACGAGTGCTCCGGTGGCGGAGTCCAGGTTTCCCGTCGGCTCGTCGGCCAGAATGATGGGCGGATCGTTGACGAGGGCGCGCGCGATGGCAACCCTCTGCATCTGTCCGCCCGAGAGCTCGGAGATGCGGTGGTCCCAGTGGTCGACCGGCAGCGTGACGGCTTGCAGCGCATGGACGGCGCGCATCTCACGCTGAGCCCGCGGCACGTTGGTGTACGACAGCGGCAGCATGACGTTTTCGATGACCGATAGGCGCGGCAGCAGGTTAAAGCTCTGAAAGACAAAGCCGATGCTCAGGGCGCGGACTTCGGTGAGCTCGTCATCGTCGAGCTCCGCGACGTTGAGACCCTGCAGGTAATAATCGCCTGCCGTCGGCTTGTCCAGGCAGCCCAGGATGTTCATGAGCGTTGACTTGCCCGAGCCCGATGGGCCGGTAATGGCCACGAACTCGCCGGGATTCACTGCCAGGCTCACGTTGTGCAGGATATGGGCGCAGCCGGCCTCGCTCTCAAAAATGCGATGCACGTTGCGGATGTCGACGACGGGACGCATTACATGCCCTTGTCGGCAGACATGCTGCTAGGGTCGCCGCCGTCGGCCGTCATGCCTGCGCCGGTGTCCATCACGATGGTGTCGCCATCGCGCAGCTTGGTAACCGGCACGTTGGGGTTGATCTCGTTGCCCTGGTCATCACGCTTGACCTGCGTTTTGCCGACCACGGCGTCGTTATCGTTTTGCGTCACGACGGTCACCTTGACGCGTCGGGTCTGTTTTCCTTCGCCGTCGGTTGCCACGTTGACGTAATAATGCTCGCCATCCTCGGTCATGAGCGCCATGGTCGGCACCATCACCACATCGTCGAGCTGTTCGGTCACCACCGAGACCTCGGCGGTCATGCCCGGCTTGAGGCGTGCGTCGGGCGCTTCGATCAAAACGTCGACGTTAAAGGTCACGCTGCCGCCGCCGTTGGCGTCGGAATTTGCCACCGAAGCGATTGTCGTGACCGTTCCCTGGCTCACGATCTCGGGAAAGGCCGGATAGGTAACGTTGGCGCTCTGGCCCACGGCGATCTTGGCGATATCCTTTTCACCCACCTGAACGGTGACCTTCATCTTGGAGAGGTCGGCGATCTGTATGCACTGCTTGCCGCCGCTCGTATCGCCTTCGCCCATAATCATGCCGCCCGTCACCGTGGCGCCGACCTTGGCGTTGAGCTCTACGATGCTGCCCGAGTTGGGCGCGGTCACGGTGCGCTCGGCAGCTTTGGCGTTGGCTTGGTCCAGGTTCGCCTGGGCCGAGGCCAGGTTGCGTTGGGCGCTCGAGACGGCACTCGTGTCGGCGGTGCCGCTGACGCCACTCGCGCCTGCCGCATCTGCGTCAGTCGCCGGAGCGGCTTGGGCGGCAGCTACCGCTTTCTGCGCGTTGGCGAGGTCTTCCTTGGCAGCTGTCACCGCGCGCTGCGCTTCGGCAACATTGCGATCGAGCTCGTCGTTTTTAATGGTCATGAGCACGTCGCCCTCGTTGACGGACTGGCCGGCCTGCACGTTGATCGATGCCACCGTGCCGTCGACAGAAGGGGAGACCACCGAAGCCGAGATGGGCTTGAGCTGGCCTTTAGCCTCGACGGTGGTCGTAAACGTGCCCTCGGTGACCATGTCGGTCACCGGCCCGTTGTTGCCTGCGGGCCGTGCGTTGATGACGAAGGTCACGACAACGGCGATGAGCACAATGGCGGCCACGGCGCCTGCCGCAATGCCGCGTCGGATGAGCTTTTTGCGCCGACGCTCGGCACGCTTCGCCTTGAGCTTGGCGTAGGCCTCTTCGTCAGAAATCTCGGTTGTATCGCTTGTGCTGTCGCTTTGCTGTGTGGCGTGCACGGTTGTTATGAGGGGAAGCGTTTCGGTGGCACCCTCGGGCGCTCGCTCGGTATCATTCGGTCCCGGGGTGATGGTGGGGACATTCGACATGGCGTCTCCTTTATAGAAAGTTCCTCGATAAGTATATGCGCCCGTCGCGAGAGGCGGGCGCATTATGGCGGTATCTTTCGGAACTGTTAGATTGGAGCGTCAGCTCCCCGTTGTGCGAAGGCGTGTTTCCCTACGAGTGCACGACCACGCACAGGCCGACGCTGATGCAGTCGTGGAGTGCCTTGGCATCGGCCAGGCGCAGGTTGATGCAGCCGTGGCTACCGCACCATTTGTACGATTCGGCACTATCGAAACTCGAATCGTTTTGCCAGGTAGCGTCGTGGAAGCCGACCATATTGCCCTCGAACGGCATCCAGTAGCTGACCGGGCTCTCGTATTTGGGCTTTCCGGTCGCGGGGTCTTTGGCACCGATGAGCTTGCTTGCGCCGTCGTTGCTGTTGATCTGCCACACGCCCTCGGGGGTGGCGTCTTCGCCCGGTTTGCCGGAAATAAAGTTGGCCTCCCACACGATATTGCCGTTCTCGTCGTAGTAGCGCGCGTGCTGCTCGGACAGGTCGACGTCGATATAGGCCTTCCAATCGGGCTCGCCCTTGGCAGTAAACGTGTCGGCCTTCTTGGAGTACGAAATCTCGATATCGCCGGTCTGCTTGTTATTGATAGCGTCCTCTACTTGCTTGGCGAGCGTGTCGCTGTCGATGGACCAGCCAAAATCGCCGCCCTCTACAGCGCATTCCTTACCGTCGGCGCGTGTCCACCAGCGGGTGGTGCCCACGGTGTTAAAGCCGTTGGCGAGCTCGGCGGCCCAGCTGCTGATCTGCGACGTATCGAGCGTGGGGTTGGCCGGATCGGCAAAGCTGATCCACTGCAGCACCGAGCTGCCGTCGACCTTGCCGGCATCGTTGCCGTTGAGCTTAAGGGTCACGTTGACGCCCAGGAAGTTGTTGGCGGCATCGCATGCAGCCTGAATCTGGTCGTTGGTGAGGGTGCCGTTGAGCAGTTCGTAGGCGTCGTTGCCGATCTTGGTGATATCGACGTTCTCGGCGAGCGACGCGAGCTCGATCTCGGCATATTTGATGACATGTTCGCGGTTGAGCTTCTCGTTGGAACGGGCCTTCTCAACGGTGAACTTGCCGGCCTTCTCGTCATAGGAGCTGGTGGCCTCGAAGGTGCCCGAGCGGCCCTCGTTGAACTCGTCGATGGCGCTGCCCAGGTCCTCCTCAAACTGCTTTTGGTCAAAGGCATCGGAGAGCATAGACAGGTCGACATCTTGGTCCAAGTCGACCGAGCCGTTCTTGGTGGCGCTATCGGTTTTGCCGCCGAGCGACGCGATGAGGCGCGATGGCCACAGCAGCGGCTCGTTTTTGCTGATAATCTCGTGGGCGGCTTCCTCGCCATCGACGATGGGCTCGTCGGACTCGGGCTGGTAGGTCCAGCTAAAGTCATCGCCCGACACGGTGAGCTTGTAGTGCTTCCATGCCGAGTTGACCTTGGTGGCTGCCGAAGATGCGTTAGAGAGCGATATGTCGACGCCGGCGATGGTAGTGTTGGGGTATGCGACCTGCGAGAACGCCACGACGCCTACGATGTAGACGATCGCGACGAGGCCGAGCACGACAAAGAGGGCCGTCTTTCCGCCCGACTTGCTGCTTTTGTTGGTTCGCTTGTCCGCGGGCCCGCGATTGTTTGCCGTGCGAGCGTGCGAAGGGCCCTGCTTGGGGGCGGCACCATGTGCGGGACGCTGCTGATATTGTTGATGCTGCTGGTATTGACGCTGATTCGGGCGCTGTGAGGCATTGGCCGGGCCGTGTTGTTGGCTGTGAGCCGGCGCGATGGGGCGCGGCGATTGGACGCCGCCCGTATGCCTACTGGGCTGTCGCGGATCGGGAATCATGTTGCTGCGGTCGATTTGCGACATCGTATATATTTCCTTCGATTTTCGCCTTGTGGCTCATCGTGTTATAACTGGGCTTGCATTATAGCGATTAGCCTGTTGTTTGTGGTGTGGAAACAGTATCAGTTTGGAGAAGTCTGCCTATCCGCATACGCCGCATTTGGCGCAGGCAGAAAGCGCTGCCGGGGCTTGAGCGATGCCGCCCTTGGCCGTCTCGCGCAGGGTTGCCGGCAGGGCGTGGCCCACCGAGAGCATCACATGCGCCATCTGGTCAAACGGCACCAGGCTCTTGATGCCTGCGAGCGCGAGCTGAGCCGAGCTGAAGGCCGCGGCCACGCCGATGGCGTTGCGGTTTTGGCACGGCACCTCCACGAGTCCGCCCACGGGGTCGCAAACGAGGCCCAGCAGATTGCTCAGCGCGATGGAGCTGGCGTCGAGTGCCTGCTCGGGGGTGCCGCCGAGCATCTGCACCAGCGCGGCGGCGGCCATGGCGGCAGCACTTCCCACCTCGGCCTGGCAGCCGCCCTCGGCGCCGGCGACGCAGGCGCTCGTGGTGAGGTTGAGGCCGATGGCGGCGGCACAGTAGAGGGCGTCCATGACCTGCTCGTCATCGAGCTGCAGGTGGTCGGCCAGCGCCAGCACGCAGCCGGGCACGACGCCCGCGGAGCCTGCCGTGGGGGCGGCAACGATCACACCCATGGTGGCGGAGCGCTCGAGCACGGCCATGGCGCGGGCCACGGCTTCGGTCTGGACGGAACCCATTAAACTGGAGCTCAGGTCGTTGCGGCCGGTGGCATCGACGAGCTTCGCTTCGCCGCCGATGAGCCCGCCGAGCGAGCGCTGGGGATTAGCGATGGGGGCCGTGGTCTCCTCGCGCATGACGTCGAGCACGCGGCGCATGGCGGCGACGGCGTGTTCTTCGCCGGTAAGGCGCGCCTCGCGCACGGCCATGACGGCGCCGATGCTGAGTCCCAGCTCCTCGCATGCGTCGAGCAGTTGCTCGCCGTCGTCGAAGATCTCCTTGGCCGAGACGCCGGGGGAGAGCGATGATGCCGAGCCGGGGAGCTCAATAAAGGTGGCGTAGCCGACATTGTCGAGTTTGCGCACCATGGGGATGA
The DNA here is from genome assembly GCA_900551815.1 of uncultured Collinsella sp. GTDB lineage: Bacteria > Actinomycetota > Coriobacteriia > Coriobacteriales > Coriobacteriaceae > Collinsella. Next base: position 9,786 of record URXE01000048.1, on the reverse strand, counting down.
CGGTGTCGTCGGGTGTGCCGTCGGTCTCAAAGACGGAGTAGGCCTGGCCGCCCACCTCGGTGCGGTAGGTACGGCAGAAGGCGATATTCACGTGCGCGTAGGCGAGCAGATTCGTGAGTGCGGCGAGTACGCCGGGGACGTCCTGATGCGCCACGAAGAGCGTGGAATACATGCCCGAGATGTCGACGCCGACGCCGTTGATGCGGCTGATGCGCATCTTGCCGCCGCCCAGGCTCTCGCCGCGGACCTGCGCCGTAGCGCCCGTGTCGTCAACCATCTCGATGTCGACGGTGTTAGGGTGGATGGAGGCGTCGTCGCCCTTGATGTCAAAGTGATATTCGAGGCCCTGCTCGCGTGCGAGGTCGAAGGCCTGCTTGATATTCTCGTCGTCGGTGTCGAGCCCCAGGATGCCCGCGACGAGCGCGCGGTCGGTGCCGTGGCCGCGGTAGGTGTGGGCGAAGGAGTTCCACAGGCCAAAGGTGACCTTGGTGATGCGGCCCTCGAGCAGGCTGGCGGCCACCTGGGCGCATCGCAGGGCGCCGGCGGTGTGCGACGAGCTGGGGCCGACCATGATGGGCCCCAAGATCTCGAATGCCGAGGTCGTAGCTAGTGTTTGTGGCTTGCCTGCCATGGCTGCTCCTTTGCCTTGTCTTGTCGTCCCGAGGGGCGGGGCATAAGGTCGCCTGCTCGGACAGTCCTGCTCGCGCGGAGAGCACATTAAGTGCTCTCCGGCTCGTGCGGAACTCGCGATCGACCTTATGCCCCGCCCCTCGGGACTAAGGATACATGGTAGAAGCGCGCATGCTGCAAAAATCATTGACTGGTGAAGCAGCGTAGGCTCATATCGAAAAATCTTCACCACCGGAGTAAAAAAAGAAGTACCGCTTGGGGGCGGTACTTCTTTTGAAAGCTTGTGTGTGCTGCGACCTTGGTGGTTTCTAATTACAGGCCGCAGGCTGCTTTGAGTTCTTCGACTCGATCGGTCTTCTCCCAGGTGAAGTCGGCGTCTTCGCGGCCAAAGTGACCGTAGGCTGCTGTCTTCTCGTAGATGGGCCGACGCAGGTCCAGGTCGCGGATGATGGCGCCCGGGCGCAGGTCGAAGGTCTTCTCCACGGCCTCGACGATCTTGTCCTCGGCAACATGCGCGGTACCGAAGGTGTCGACCATGATAGAAAGCGGCTTGGACACGCCGATGGCGTAGGCCAGCTCGACCTCGCAGCGGTCGGCCAGTCCGGCGGCTACCACGTTCTTGGCGACCCAGCGCGCGGCGTATGCGGCGGAACGGTCGACCTTGGTGCAGTCCTTGCCGCTAAAGGCGCCGCCGCCGTGACGGCCGTAACCGCCGTAGGTGTCGACGATGATCTTACGGCCGGTGAGGCCCGTGTCGCCCATGGGGCCGCCCACGACAAAGCGACCGGTGGGGTTCACATAGATGTCGGCGTTGTCCCACGGCATGTTCTCGGCAGCCATGACGGGGGTGATGACGTGCTCGATGAGGTCGTCCTTGATCTTACCCATGTCCTCGATCTCGGCGGCATGCTGCGTGGAGATGACGATGGTCGTGACCTCGACGGGCTTGCCGTCCTCATAACGCACGGTGACCTGGGTCTTGCCATCGGGGCGCAGGTAGGGCAGGGTGCCGTCGTGGCGCACGGCGGCTAGGCGCTCGGCCAGACGGCTCGCCAGGTAGTGCGGCATGGGCATGAGGGTCTTGGTCTCGTTGGAGGCATAGCCAAACATCATGCCCTGGTCGCCGGCGCCGATCAGGTCGATCGGGTCGGTGGTGGCGCCGGTCTGGGTCTCGAAAGACTCGTCGACGCCCTGGGCGATATCGGGCGACTGCTCGTGGATGAGGCTCATAACGCCGCAGGTATCGCAGTCAAAACCGAACTTTGCGCGGTTGTAGCCAATGCGGCGGATAACGCCACGGGCAATCTCCTGCACGTCGACGTAGGCCTGGGTGCGGATCTCGCCGGCGACGATGACGGTGCCGGTGGTCACGAGGGTCTCGCAGGCGCAGCGGACGTTCTCAACGTTGGCGGGCACGCCGTTGGGTGCAATGTAGCCCTGCTCCTGCAGCTCTATTTCTTTAGCGAGGATTGCGTCGAGGACGGCGTCACTGATCTGGTCAGCAATCTTATCGGGATGACCTTCGGTCACCGACTCCGACGTAAATACAAAGGACCCGTGTTGGGGTGGGATGGAACGAAGTTCTTCTGACATGATTGTCCTTTCAAAAACGTGTCCCGGCGACCGTTACCATTCCGCCGAGCTCTATATGCAAGGGCACATCATATCGCGTAAATCCAACATTCACACCCTTTCCGCACCTACTCATTGGGGACAGACTTAAATGACCAGCCAGGTGCTCATTGGGTAGTCATTTAAGTCTGTCCCCAATGAGTGGGTCGGTGCCCTTTGTGCGGAGGTCGCTTTGTTGCTTTATACTGATGCGGTTAGACATCCATCCTGCAATCGAGGAGATTTCCATGGCATCAGACGTTCGCGTCCGCTTTGCACCCTCACCCACGGGCAAGCTGCACATCGGCGGCGCCCGCACCGCTATCTATAACTGGGCTTTTGCCCGCGCAAACGGCGGCACGTTCATCCTGCGCATCGACGACACCGACCCCACCCGTTCCACCGACGAGAACACGCAGATCATCCTGCGCGCCATGCGTTGGCTGGGCCTGGACTGGGACGAGGGTCCCGAGGTGGGCGGCGACTTTGGCCCCTACGCACAGACCGAGCGCCTGGACCTGTACAAGCAGGCCGCCCAGAAGCTCTGGGACGAGGGCAAGGCCTATCCCTGCTTCTGCACCAAGGAACAGCTCGACGCCGACCGCAAGGCCGCCCAGGAGCGCAAGGATCCCTTCCAGGGCTATCAGCGCCGCTGCCGCGATCTCGATCCCGAGGAGTCACGCCGCCGCATAGAGGCCGGCGAGCCCTACGTCCTGCGCATCAAGGTGCCCGAGGACCGCGGCGACGTCGTCATCCACGACGCCGTCCACGGCGAGGTGACCTTCGACGCCAAGGAGCTCGACGACTTCGTCATTTTCCGCTCCGATGGCACGCCCACGTACAACTTCGCGACCGTCGTCGACGACGCCATGATGAAGATCACCCATGTCATCCGCGGCGACGATCACCTGTCCAACACCCCGCGCCAGGTCATGGTCTACGAGGCCCTCGGCGCGCCCGTGCCCACGTTCGCCCACATCTCCATGATTCTGGGCGCCGACGGCAAGAAACTCTCCAAGCGCCACGGCGCCACCTCGGTGGAGGAGTACCGCGACGCCGGTTACCTGTCCGATGCCTTCGTCAACTACCTGGCGCTGCTCGGCTGGTCGCTCGACGGCGAGACCACGATCATCCCGCGCGATGTCCTGGCCAGCAAGTTCTCGCTCGACCGCATCTCCAAGAACCCGGCGACCTTCGACCCCAAGAAGCTCGACTGGGTCAATGCCGAGTACATCAACGGCATGTCCGACGCCCAGTTTGCCGATGAGATCATGGTTCCTGAGCTGCACGAGGCGGGTCTCATCGAGGGTAATGTCGAGTACGGCGAGGATTGGATCGATGCGCTTGCCGCCATCGTCAAGCCGCGCACCAAGATGCCGGCCGACGCCGTGACCGTCGCTGCTCCCATCTTTGCCACTGCCGTGACGCTCGAGTATGACGAGAAGTCTGTCAACAAGGGCCTGGCCAAGGAAGGCATGGGCGCCATTCTGGATGCCGCCAAGGCCGCGCTCGAGGGCGTGGACGAGTGGACGGCTGCCAACATCGACGCCGCGCTTGAGCCGCTGCCCGAGCAGATGGACCTCAAGAAGCGCGTGGTGTTCCAAGCCGTGCGCGTTGCCGTCTGCGGCAACATGGTGAGCCCCCCGCTGGGCGAGACCATGGCGCTCGTCGGCCGCGACGACTGCCTGGCGCGCATCGACCGCGCCCGCACGATGGCGCTGTAGCAGCTGCGTAAACGCATGCATCCGAGCCCCGTTCACCCGAGCGGGGCTCTTGTTTCTGTAGACGTATGGGATGGGAGGTGCTGGGGCCATGGCCGAGCAACTTTCGCTGTTTGGTTCACCGGAACCTAAGGAAGCTCCGAAGTCTGCGGCTCCTGTCGCCGCTCCGGCGCGGCCCGAGCCCGCACCCGAGCCCGTCGCCGCCTATGCGAGCGTTGTCCTCGACATCCCGACCCGTGCGCTGTCCGAACCGTTTGCCTACGGCATTCCGCAGTCACTCGCCAACGATGTCCAGATCGGCTCCACCGTCCTAGTTCATTTTGGCAACCGTGCGGTCGCTGGATACATCGTCGACATCGCGCCCGAGCTGGCCAACCTGCAAGGCAACGACGCTCTCGATCCCGCGCGCATCAGGCCTATCGAGGCTATCCTCAGCAAGCCGCTCTTTACCGCCGAGGCTGCCCGTATCGCACGCTGGATGAGCCGCGAGTACGTTGCAACGCTTTCCGAGTGCCTGCGCCTGTTCTTGCCCCCGGGCGGCAGCCCGCGTGTGGTCAAGGGCGACGACGGCGTGTGGACGGTTGAACGCCCCGCCGTCAAGCCTATCCAAAACCGCTGGGTCATGCTTACGCCCGAAGGGTTCGACTACGCGCCGCCCAAGACCGCGGTTCGTCAGCGTCAGCTCATCGAGGCGCTCCAATGCGGCCCGGTCACGACGCGCGACCTCAACCTGCTTTACAACAGCATGTCGGCGACCATTAAGGCGCTCGAAAAACGTGGCGTCGTCGTGGTGGAGGAGCGCCGTGCGTGGCGTGGCTGCAGCGAGCAGACCACGTTGTCCTCGGCAAGCGGCAAGGCGCCGGTCGCACTTACGAACGGCCAGCAGCAGGCCCTCGCGCAGATTGAGCGTGCCCGTCTGGACGCTCACGGCGATGTGGTGCTGGTCGATGGCGTTACCGGTTCCGGTAAAACCGAGGTCTACCTCTCGGCGATTGAGCGCGTGCTGGCGGCCGGCCGTTCGGCCTGCGTGCTTGTGCCCGAGATCTCGCTGACGGCCCAGACCGTCGGCCGCTTCCGCTCGCGCTTTGGCGAGACGGTCGCTGTGTTCCATTCGCGTCTTTCTGCTGGCGAGCGCCTGGACCAGTGGGACATGGTCGCCAGCGGTGCCGCGCGCGTGGTCGTGGGCGCTCGCTCGGCGCTCTTTTGCCCGCTCAGCGACTTGGGTCTCATCATCATCGACGAGGAGCACGAGACCAGCTACAAGCAGGGTTCCAGCCCGCGTTACCATGCGCGCGAGGTGGCTGCCGAGATGGCGCGCCGCTATCGGTGCCCGCTCGTACTGGGCTCCGCCACGCCCTCTGCCGAGGCCCTCGACCGCTGCCGCCGCGGCACGTACGGCGGCGCCACCTGGACGCGCGTCGAGATGCCCGAGCGCCCGGGACACGCCGTGCTGCCTACGGTTCGCATTGCCGACCTGCGCCGCGAGTTCGCACGCGGCAGTCGCTCCATGTTCTCTAAACCGCTGATGGAAGGTCTGGAGCGCGTAGTCGAGCGCCGTGAGAAGGCCGTGCTGCTACATAACCGTCGCGGCTTTGCGCCGTTTCTTATGTGTCGTGAATGCGGCTGCGTGCCCACCTGCAACCACTGCTCCACCGCGCTCACGTACCACGAGCGCACGCACACGCTGCAGTGCCACACCTGCGGATCGTCCTGGCGCGTTCAGCCGTATCCCGCGCCCACGAGCCGCTGTCCCAAGTGCGGCAGCCGCTACCTGGCAAAAATGGGGCTGGGCACGCAGCAGATCGAGGACGCACTGCACCAGATGCTGCCCGACGACGTCGCCATGATTCGCATGGACGCCGATTCCACGCGCGGCAAGGACGCGCACAAAAAGCTGCTCGAGCAGTTCGATGCCGCCGATTGCGCCGTGTTGCTGGGCACCCAGATGATTGCCAAGGGCCTCGACTTTCCCGAGGTCACGCTCGTTGGCGTGGTCAATGCCGACTTTGCGCTGAAGCTGCCCGATTTTAGAGCAGGGGAGCGCGCCTACGATCTGCTGGAGCAGGTTGCGGGTCGCGCCGGTCGTGGCGATCGCCCCGGCGAGGTCATCATCCAGACCTACCTGCCCGAGGATCCGGTCATTCGCGCCGTCGCCGAGCACGACCGTTCGATCTTTACCGACTACGACCTGGGCCAGCGCCGCGACGCCCTGTATCCGCCGTTCGTGCGTCTGACCAACATCTTGGTATGGTCGACGAACGCGGATGACGCGCGGGACTACATCGGTCGCATCGCGAAACTCCTCAAGCGTCGCTGGCATGCCGCCGCGCCCGACTTTTTACGGGCGGGGAGCGCCGTGCCGCAGGTGCTTGGTCCGGCTTCGTGTGTAATCGTGAGAGCCAAGGACCGTTACCGCTTCCATCTGCTTGTAAAGTCGCCGGTAGGGTACCATGTCTCTGATGATATCGACGCCTGCCTCAAAGAGGTGGGCTCCGTGCGCGGCGTGAGCGTGAGCGTTGACGTCGACGCATATGATTTGATGTAACAACCCGAAAGGATGGCCATGGAAGCCAACGGAATCGTACTGTCGCCCGACCCTCGTCTGCGCCAGGAGTGCGCCGTCATCGAGGAGATTACCCCGGCGATCGAGGCGCTTGCCGAGAAGATGAAGAAGATGATGTTCGACAACGGCGGCTGCGGCCTGGCTGCTCCGCAGATCGGCGAGCTTATCCAACTCGTCACCATCGACTGCGATTACAGCGACAAGAACGATTACGACCCGTACGTGCTCATCAACCCCGTCATTGTCGAGCAGAGTGACCATTTGGTGCCGTTTAGCGAGGGCTGCCTTTCCATCCCCGGCATTAGCTGCGAGATCGAGCGTCCCGATCACGTTGTCGTCGAGGCGTATGACCTGGATGCCAACCTGATTCGCTATGAGGCCACAGGCGACCTGTTCTGCGTGTGCCTGCAGCACGAGATCGATCACCTGCACGGCAATACCATGTTCGAGCGACTCAAGCCGATGCAGCGCATCAAGGCCGTCAAGGAGTACCAGGACGCCCTGGCCCGCGGCGCTCGACCGGGCGAGACGGAGTAGGTTTGTCCGTCCCCGGGGCGCCCGCCTATATCATCCCGTGCTCAAACATTCTCGCTGTGCTGCGAAACTGCGCGCGGGACGATATAGGCGGGCGCCCCGGGGACTACGTTGATGCTGCTTGTCTCACCCGGGTGCCGTCGGGCCAGGGATGGGCGTCTTCGCTGATAGGTGCTTTGTTGGGAGGGCTGCTTTTATGCGGCTCTTTCTTTGTTTTTGGGTATATTTGTTTCTGTTGAACTGTTCTTGCGGCTGGGTTCGTTTGCGACCTGGAACGCTTTTTTGTAGCCGTCTCGGCTCGTTATTGAGAGGAGACTAACTTTTATGCGTATTGTGTTTATGGGTACGCCCGATTTTGCAGTGCCTTCGCTTACTTCGCTTGTTGAGGCTGGGAACGAGATTGCGCTTGTTGTTACTCGTCCCGATGCTGTTCGTGGGCGTGGTAAAAAGTTGGAGCCGTCTCCTGTTAAGGCCAAGGCGCTTGAGCTGGGGTTGCCGGTCGTTGAGGCCAATCGTATGACGCCTGAGGTTGTTGAGGCGCTCCAGGCTGCGCGCGCTGATATTTTCTGTGTGGCCGCGTACGGTTGCATTTTGCCTGATGAGGTGCTGCATATGGCACCACTTGGTATTGTGAATGTTCATGCTTCGCTGCTGCCTCGTTGGCGTGGCGCTGCTCCCATTCAGCGTGCCATTCTTGCTGGTGATGAGGTTGCTGGCGTTTCCATTATGCGCATTGGGCATGGCGTGGATACGGGCGCATATTGCGCCCAGGCGTCTACGTCGGTTGCCGGTAAGCATGCCGAGGCGCTTACGATGGAGCTTGGTGAGCTTGGCGGTAAGTTGCTTGCCGATACGCTTCCCTCGCTTGCCGATGGCTCGGCTGTTTGGACCGAGCAGGATGAGTCCCTCGTCTCGCATGCTGCCAAGATTTCCAAGCAGGAGATGCGTCTGGATCCGAAGATGGCGGCGCTTGATTGCGTGCGTCATGTGCTTGCTTCGTCCGATACCGCGCCTGCCCGTTGCGTGATTGCCGGTAAGTCGGTTCGCGTGCTCGATGCTGCGCCGGCCGATGTGTCGCTTTGCGAGGGCGCTGTTGCCGTCAAGAGCAAGCGTGTTTACCTGGGCCTTTCCGATGGCGCGGTTGAACTGCTCGAGGTTAAGCCCGATGGCAAGCGTGCCATGGCTGCTTCTGCCTGGGCTGCCGGCCTGCAGGGTGCCGAACTTAGGTGGGGTGTACTGTCATGAGCAAGTTGTCTCCCGCACGCAAGCTTGCGCTCGATGTGTTGATGGAGGCTGATCGCCGCGGTATGTACGCACGCGACGTGTTGTCTTCACGTGCTTCCGCCAAGGCCATTGACCAGCGCGATTCCGCTTTTGCCGCTCGTTTGGCGCTCGGTGTTGCCGCCACGCAGGGCATTTTGGATGAGTTGCTCGATCAGTTTTTGGATAAGCCAAAAAAGGTCGCGCCGCGCGTTCGCATGGCGCTTCGCATCTCGGCCTTCGAGATGCTCTACCTGCATACGCCGGGCCGCGTTGCCGTAAGTCAGGGTGTTGAGCTGGTGCGCAGCGGTGCTAAGTCTGCCGCGGGCCTGGCTAACGCGGTGCTGCACAAGGTTGCGGACAACGTTGAGGACTTTGCCACGGCATCCGACGTGGATGAGTCCGAGCGCCGTTTGGTTCGCCTTTCGCGTTTGATGGGTCTCCCTCGCTGGCTGTGCGCTCGTATCATGGCCTCGTTCGATACGCCTGAGGGTGCGCTCAACTTTGCCGGCAATCTGGCTCCTGCGCCGCTTGCTCTGCACGAGAATGCGTTTGCGACCAAGGCCGACCCGTATATCTCGCAGCTCGTTGCGCCTGTCTTTCCGGGCTGCCATGCTCCGGTCGATGCTCAGGTTACGGTTGCGTCCGGCGTGTTTGAGCGTGCTGCCGCGGTTGCCTCGGACCTTAACGCCCAGCTTATCGCTACTGCCGCGACACGTCCCGGTCGTTGCCTGGAGATTGGCGCCGGCCGCGGCACCAAAACCTATGTGATGATGTGCCAGGCCAAGCGTGCCGGGTACGAGCGTCAGCATACCGCGCTCGATCTGCACGATCGCAAGTGTGATCAGAATCTCGCGCGCCTGCATAAGGCGGGTATCTCGGGTGTTCGTACGGTGTCGGGCGACGCCTGCGAGCTCAATGAGGTGCTTACGTCGTTTGATGCGATGCTTGGCGAGCCCGCTCTGTTCGACACGGTGTTTATCGATGCGCCGTGCTCTGGCACCGGCACCATGCGCCGTCACCCCGAGATACCGTGGCGTCTGACTGAGAACGACGTTACGACTGAGCTGCCCCGCCTGCAGCTGACGATGCTCAAGGAGGCAGCCGCGCGCGTGGCTGCCGGCGGCGAGCTTATCTATGCCACCTGCTCGGTTTTTGATGAAGAGAACACGCAGGTCGTGGATGCTTTCCTGGCCTCTCCCGAGGGCGCCGGCTTTACCGTGGTGCCGCTCTCCGAAGCCCAGATTCTGCAGCTTCCCGAGTACGACCACGCCAAGAGCCTCGTCACCCTGCGCCAAAACGCTCGAGGCCTCTTCCAAAGCGTCCCCGTAAACGCCGACTCCTACGACGGCCACTTCTGTGCCAGGCTGGTCCGCAAGTAACTAGTAAGTTGCGGTGAAATAGGGATTGAATGGGGGTGCGGACAGAAAGTTGGACCGCGGGGCGGTCCGGACTGGAGGTTCGCAT
>URXE01000047.1 GCA_900551815.1 uncultured Collinsella sp. | reverse complement strand
GCTTCAGGGGTCCAAAAACAGACGTTCACTTCGCGGAAAAGTATTAGACCTCGATAGCGGAGGATGGTGAGCCGGTAGCAAAGTGGTGACAGAAATGGGATAAACAGGGCGAACGATTCATATGAATCAGAATCGCGTTGCAAAAGTATGAAAATATCCTACAATTGCAACATGAAGTACTTTAGCAACATAACGGCGATAAGCGAGCTTTCCGAGAGCGAGGGCGTGTTCACCACAGCCCAGGCGGCTCGCATGGACATCTCTCGAGACGCACTGGCGCACTCATGTCGCGCAGGGCGTCTTGAACGGATATGCCACGGCGCCTACCGGATGTCTGGAACACAGCGCCGAGACACTGACGAGCTCAACGCTTTTTGGAAGCTCACCAATCCCTCCCTTTGCGCGTGGGAGAGAAAACGCCAGTGGGATGGCATCGCTGTGAGCGGTACGACAGCGGCGAACCTACAGCAAATGGGCGATTTCTATCTGTCCCCCTACAGGATGACCGCGCCTATGCGCATCAATACAAGAAACGAATCCCTGTCTTTTACAAAGCGCGAGATCGCTGAGCAGGACATCGTCTGGCTCGACGGTCTGCCGGTAACTAAACCCGAGCGCACGCTTGTCGATCTTTGCCTCGATTGCGAGGACCCCTCATTAATTATCGATGCCTATAACGACGCGCTTGGGCGAGGGCTCGATATACAGCGGCTGAAAGATCTTGTAGAGGAGAACTCTAAAACCGCCAAACGACGCGAGCTAATGAGGCCTTTGCTGATGGTGCTGAACGGGTAATGCGAATAAACATGCAGTCTCTAACAGCGTTCCGTCACGCGGATCTTTATTGATCACCTATACTGGTTGGGCTCAACTGGAGAGGTGATGGCTGGTTATGAAATCAATCAATGTTGCAGCAGCGATTATTCAGAAGGACGGGAAAATCCTGAGCTGCCAGCGCGGCTATGGCGAGTTTAAAGACGGCTGGGAGTTTCCGGGCGGCAAGCTCGAGCCGGGCGAGACCGGCGAGCAGGCAATCGTACGCGAAATTCAAGAAGAGCTCGAGGTCACGATCGGTAACCTCGACTATCTGTGCACGGTCGAGCATGATTACGAGACGTTCCACCTGTCGATGCAGTGCTACCTGGCTACTATCCTTTCGGGGGAGTTCAAAGAGCATGCTCACGAGGATATGAAATGGCTTGATACCAATAACCTGTGGGATGTCGATTGGCTTCCGGCAGACGTTAAAGTCGTTAAGGAGCTCGAAAAGAAACTCGGGCTTATGTAAGAAAGGGACGGGCGCCACATGGCGGCCCGCTCCTTTTTGTTACTCGGCCTCGCTCAAATCGCTGAGCATAAACTCGTAAATGTCCTGCCTCACGGACGCATTGAGCTCATATTCGATTTCGACGGCGTTGTCGCCGCTCTTAGTTTTAATAGCTTCGAACTCGCCGGTCGGATGCATTTCGCCTAAGAAATAGAACTCCTTACCGCCTTTATCGTCCTTGTTCTTACGCATAAACAAATATGTCTTCAGGCCGTTTTCTGGCCATGTCTGCAGTCGCTGAATCTCGGGGGAGTTGAGCGTGCGGTTGTTCTTAGAGATTGCAACTAGCTTACTCGGCGAAACAAAGCGGTCTTCATACTGAATGGACTCGCTAATGTCGGGCGCCATGTCATAGTTAATAAACACGGGGAATGTATTGGTCTTTTCATCGTAGAAGTATCCGCCAAGGTTTTGGCCGTTGATGTTCTTTTGCCAGTTCATCAGACGGCAAACCTCCTCATACGTGTACTTGGCGTTGAGAACGAAATTTGTGTTTTCGTACGTTTCGGCATAGTCGAGTCGGTTGCGCGCAATACCAAAATCCAGCACCTCGAGAATCTGACGCTTGAACTCTGCGTTGCGCAGGGCGGTCGCAAAAGCTTCGGTCAGACGAGGTCCGGTTCCATCGTCAATAAGCAGGGAAACGAAATCCTTAGGAGTGGCAAAGTCGCCCTTAAGGACTGCGATTGCCGACCTAACGGCGCTGTCCTTAAGCTGTGCGCGGTAGTTCCTAAGCGCAGCCTCGCGCATATGCCGGTAGCCCTCGTGTCCGGCTTCGACGAGCGTTTGAAGCAAATAGAGGTCTTCGAATCGCTTGCCCGCGGCAAGTTTTTGAGAAATAAATTTGAGAATCTTGGTTTGATCAGAGGAAAATTGAACCGTATAGTCCGGCTCGTATTTGGAAAGAAATGCGTGGTAGGACCCCAGGCGACTATTCTTGAAGATGAGCAGCGGATCGATGGAGCCGTTGCGATCAAATTCGAGCAGCGAGGGAATTTTGCCGAGTTTTTGGCGCAAGTCGAGATATTCGTTTTTCAAAAATCTGACGGAGGTGAAATCGCCGCCGTCGATGGCCTTGTAAATGCGTGCCTCGGAAATACGATCGAAGCTCACGGTCGAGCATCCGGGGATCGCCGAATCGCCCTCTTGGACAAGACGGCGCAGGCGGTCTTTGTTATACGTCTTGTCACCCGAAAGCGCGATGGGCACCAAGAAGTTGCTCTGGTAGTTGCCAATAAAGTCGAGCACCAGTGCGTATTCCTTGCCATCATTCAGGCGCAAACCTCGTCCGAGCTGTTGAATAAAGATGATTGCGGAGTCGGTGCGGCGAAGCATGATGATCTGATTGAGCGAGGGGATGTCGACGCCTTCGTTCATGATATCGACCGAGAAAATGTACTCGAGCTCGCCGGCTTCAAGTCGGCTGATCGCGGCATCGCGGACATCATCGGAATCTTGACCGCTAATCGCAGCCGTTCGATATCCGAGAGCGTTGAATTTGCATGACAGCTCTTTTGCCTCGGCGTTTCGATTGCAGAAAATTAAGCCCCTGCGGTTGCTTTTGGTGACGCTATATTCTTCGATCTTCTCGGTGATATGACGCACGCGCTCGTCGGACGTCAAGCGCCCGAACAGGGCGATATCTTCGACCGTTTCGTCGTCAATCTCCAGATCGTGAATGCCAAAATAATGGAAGGGGGCAAGCATCTCCTCGGCCAAAGCGTCCTGCAGCGTGATCTGGAACGCGATGACGTGATTGAAAAGGGCAAAGACGTCATAGCCGTCGGTGCGATTGGGTGTAGCGGTCATGCCCAGATAAAACCGAGGCGTAAAGTGCGACATGATGGATTGGTAGCCCTGAGATCCCGTGCGGTGGGCCTCGTCGATGACGATGTAGTCGAACTCATCGGGGCGGAAATCGCTCAGATGTTTGGCGACCGAAGAACACATGGCAAACACGCAGGTAGCATTGCTTATATTCTTGCCAGTTTGATAGGTGTCGAACGTATGGGTACTACCTAAGAGTCGTTCGTAGCTTGCACGGGAGGCGTCGATAATGCGCCGGCGGTGCGCAAGAAAGAGGACGCGCTGGGGTTTAGTTGCGAGCACATCGAACGCCGAAAGGAAGGTCTTGCCGGTGCCGGTTGCCGAGACCAGCAGGGCGCGGGTCTCGCCCTTGCGGTGGATTACACCGAGCGCCTCAAGGGCGCGCTGCTGCATTTTATTGGGCTTGATTTCTTCGAGGTCATTCTGCGCCGGCGTTTCAGCAGATCTGAATGTCGGTTTCGATTTGGGCTTTGGCGGACGTGCCGATCGATATGCGGCATAGTTCTCAATCCAGTTTTGAGAAAGCAAAACGGTTGAGGCGTCGTTCCACAACGAATTGAACTCACCCCTCAGTTCACCGAGTAGGCGGCTGTTCTCGACAGTCTGGTACAGCACGTTCCATTCTTTATTACAGGTGAGGGCGGTCTGCGTCATGTTCGAGCTGCCGACGATGACCGTGCTGGTTTCGCCCTTATCAAAAATGTATCCCTTGGCATGCAAATTACCCTGGAATACGCGAACTTCTATGTTGTCGTATTCCAGGAGCTTGCGAAAGGCATCGGGTGAGTTGAAGTTGAGATAGGTGGACGTGAGCAGTCTGCCCTTAATGCCACGCTGTTTGAGCTCCTGGAACGCCTCGACCAGGATTTGAAGGCCGCCGTCTGCAACAAACGCTACGCAAAAGTCAAAAGAGCTGCAGGTTGAGAGCTGCTCCTTGATAACAGATAGTAGTGTTCCGCCGGTCGCCTTAGAGTTGGCGATGAGCTTGGGTGAATCGTTCTCGCGTGCAAGCGAGTTAAATTCAATATCAATCTGCTGCTGCGTAGTCATCCTGACCAAACCTTTCGCAAGACCATGCTGGCGCCAGGATAACAGATCGATCGTTCGTGTTTTGGGCGTATGTCAGTTTACATCGCCGAATTGTCTCGTTGACTGTATATAACAACGTAGGAGGTTAGATTTTCAAAATGCTCGAGGCATATTGTTGTTGCTCAGTCAGCGTTCGGCACCCTTCCCAACGCTCGTATGATTTGCTTCTGAGATCGCTTCTGCTCTCTAATGGCAGCCGCGAGAGCTCTTCGGCGTTCGATTTTGGCTTGCAGCTCATCAACCTCTGCAGCAGGTACATAGTCACTTTTGACCTTGTCGCCGACTCGATAGTTGAGATAGCAGTATTCGTGGCCCTTTATGTTTCGCATGCGGATGCTGCCCTTTGGAAGGAGATTGATTTCCTGCTCCATGAGGCCCAAGAGGCGGCTTGAGCGTGCGTATTCCTCTTCTAGGACATCGTCTAAGACGGACATGGCGCCTCCCTTCCGAGTAGTTACCCTACATTCTATCAAATCAAATAATTTGTAGGGTAACTCAAACGTGTCCGCACGGCATGGGACACTTACCCTGCCGCCCTGCTCTGCCGCGGCGGCATGTACCCAAACAACGACCCTCTAAGGAGTTCGATACCAATGAGCGATAACACCAAGCATCTCGCAAAGAAGTGCGTCAAGGACGCGGGGCCGTGCCTCGCGTTGTGCCTTGCCGGCGCAGCGGTCGCGCTGCTGGCCGTTCTGGGGCCATTCGACGTGCTCCGAAGTGCCAGTTCCCTGCACGTTTGCATGGCCCTTGCCGGTGCCATGATGACCGGCGGCGTGCTCGATCTGATTTTTTGGGTGCTCGATCCGTTTGGATGGAAGAACGAGGGGTAAGCCCTAAGGGATGGATACCCCGCAGCAACAGGAGGTCCCCGTGATCTGGTTTACCGGCGATACTCACTTTGGACACGAGAACATGCTACGGCTTAGCGATAGGCCTTGGTCGACTGTTGCGCAGATGAACGATGCCATGGTCGCCAACATTAACAGCAAGGTTGCTGCGGATGACGAGCTCTACATCTTGGGTGACTTTAGCTTTAAGATGACGGTCCAAGACGCCTACGAGTTGCGCAAAAGCATTGCCTGCAAGCGCGTCCATCTGCTGCCCGGCAACCACGACAAAGACTGGACGCAGCCTGCGGTAGCGGATGCTTTTATCGTCGAGCCGCCCATTTGCGCGCTCAAGATCAACCGCCAAAAAATCGTGCTGAGCCACTATCCCATGGTCGACTGGCAGGGCATGTCGCACGGCAGCTGGCATTTGCACGGGCATATCCACAGTTGCGGCGGCGCATACAACGAGTTCAACCGCAGGCAGGGACTGCTGCGCTATGACGTGGGCGTGGACGCCAACAGCTACGCCCCGGTGAGCTTGGAGGAGCTCAAAGCTTGGTTTGCGCAGGCAGACGAGCCGATGTGTTGCGTTAAATGGCCGTGGTGGGTCAATGCCACGGGCGACGAGCAGGTCGAGCACGACCTCGAAGCCTATAAGAGGGAAGTGGTGATCCGATGACGGTCTATGTGACGGGCGACGTCCACGGCGGCCTCGACATGCAAAAGCTGCGCGATTGGGAGCTTGGGGATAGCATGACGAGCGACGACTATCTTATTGTCGCGGGCGACTTTGGCTTTCCGTGGGATTTCTCTGCCGAGGAATGTGTCGATATCGCCTGGCTGGAGTCGCGCCCCTATACCGTGCTGTTCGTCGACGGCAACCACGAGCGTTTCGATCACTGGGCGGAGCGTCCCATGGAGCTGTGGCACGGCGGGCTGACGCAGCGCCTGTCGGACACCTCTCCCATACGGCGCCTGACGCGCGGCGAGGTTTTTGAACTCGACGGCTCAATGATCTTTACCATGGGTGGCGCCACGAGCGTGGACAAGGAATACCGCATTCCGTATTCCAGCTGGTGGCCGCAGGAGCTGCCGGACGAGCGCAACTTTGAGGAGACGCGGGCAAAGCTCGACAGCGCGGGCTGGAAGGTCGACTACGTGGTCACCCACACCTGCTCCACGCGTATGCTTTCGCCCACGCTTTATCCGGCACCCGGCTGGAATTACCCCGCCGTTGATCGGCTTACGGCATTTTTCGATGAGCTGGAAGACCGCTTGGATTACAAGCGCTGGTACTACGGACATTTTCATCGGGATGCCAATCCGGCCGAGCGCCACACCGTGCTCTACGACTGCATCGTTCGCCTAGGCGACGAACTCCAGCCCTGGGATGTTGCGTAGAGGCGCGGTGGCTGGCTACTCGACCGTTACAGTGATGTTTTCCCGATGCTCCCGGATGACGTTCCAGCTAAAGTGCTCGACCAGCTGCTCGGCAGAGCGCGGCGTGGTGTCTGGCGCGATGCCTGTTTGCCCGGCGAGCCAGCCCAGTAGTGCCTCGGGCGTGCCAAAGCGGGCGCGTAGTTCGCCCAGGTCCAGATCGCGGTCGCGCTTGGAAAGGCGGCGGCCGTCCGGTGACATGAGCAGCGGAATGTGCGCGTAGTGCGGCGTGGGAAGGCCCAGCAGATGCTGCAGGTAGATCTGGCGTGGTGTGGAGCCAAGCAGGTCGCATCCGCGTATGATCTCGGTAACACCCATGGCGGCGTCATCGACCACCACGGCCAGCTGATAGGCAAACACGCCGTCGCTGCGGCGCACCAAAAAGTCGCCGCATTCGGTGGCGAGCGCTTCGCATTGGGCCCCGTACGTGCGGTCCACGAATTCGATCACATCGTCTGCGAGGTCGTCGACGGCGGGCACGCGCAGGCGCGTGGCCGGGGCGCGCAGGGCACTGCGGCGGGCGACCTCTTCGGCCGAAAGCCCTCGGCAGGAGCCGCGATAGATGGGCGTGCCGTCGCTGGCGTGCGGCGCGCTCGCGGCGTGGAGTTCGGCGCGCGTGCAAAAGCAGGGGTAGGTGAGGCCGGCGTCTTGCAGCTGGTGCAGGGCGTCCTCGTACAAGTCCAGGCGATCGTGCTGGTAGTAGGGGCCTTCGTCCCACTCAAGCCCCAGCCAGGCCAGGTCGTCAATCAGTTGAGCGGCAAGTTCCGGGCGCTTGCAGCGATCGTCCAGGTCCTCGATGCGCAGTACGATGCGGCCGCCCTGGCTGCGGGCCGAAAGCCACGCGCACAGGCAACTGAACACGTTGCCCAGGTGCATGCGGCCCGAGGGCGACGGGGCAAAACGGCCCACGACGGGCGCGGGGGCAGAGGCGGCCGGCGTCGTTGGCGCGTCCGCGGCGGGCGTTGCTATGTTGCGTGCTTTGATATCCATGCGGACGAGTATAGCGCGGGGCGCGATGGGGAGACGTCACTGTGGTCCGCAAGTTGTCGAAGCCCCGCATTGCGTATGGCGGGCCGCAGACTCGGCGCTTTGATTCCTGTCCATCAATTCGGCGCCTTAGACGACAGAAACCCCGGCAGCTCTTCGCAACTGCCGGGGTTTCCGCGGAAAAGGGGGACATGATCCTCGAGCGAACGGCAAAGGGGCAAACCGTTTTCGCTCAACTGCTTTATGCCCCTTGCCCGCGGGCTCAATCAGAGCGCGTCGCGGCAACACAAAGCCGCTACACCTGTGACGGAGCTGTGAAGTGGTATCTATCGTTGGCGCATGCCATGCCAAAGAGTGTCCCTAACGACTAGTCATTTAAGAACGTCCCCAATGACTAGCTGCTGGCGGCGGGCGTGACTTTCATCCCGTTTGGCGCTCCGGTCGCCTAGATATTCGTTATGTGCGCCCGTAAACGTGGGACAATGACGCTGTTGGTATCACAGACAAAGGATGTGCCTATGAACGTCCCCGTTGCCAAGACCTGTCGGCAGCGCCGCCTATTCGCGCGATTCGCTTCCGTCTGCGCACTCGTCACGCTTGCGTTGTTGCTGCTGCCTGCCGCCGCACACGCCGACGGCTACTCCATGAGCCAAACCTACATCGGCGCCACGGTTGAGGCCGATGGGTCGTTGACCGTTGTCGAGGGGCGCCAGTTTGATTTCGACGACGACATCAACGGCGTATATTGGGATATCAATACGGGCACCAACCAGCAGGGAGGCGCGGCGAGCGTCAATGTGCTGAGCGTCGAGGAAGACGACACCGCGTTTAACAGGGTCGATAGCGCGAACAAGGGCGACTCTGGCGTCTATACGGTTGAGCAGTCCGACGGCGGCGTAAAGATCAAGGTTTTCAGCCCCCACGAGAGCGGCGACAGCGCGATCTATTACGTGAGCTACACCATGACCGGTGCGGTCATGAACTGGGCCGATACCGCCGAGCTCTACTGGAAGTTCGTGGGTGACGGCTGGTCCGCGGATTCCGATGACGTCGAGATGGAAGTGTACTTCGCAAATGCTGCTGCCGGGACGGCGGCCGTCAAGGGCGATAACTTCCGCGCATGGGGCCACGGTCCGCTGACGGGCGACGTGTCGCTCGATGAGGATGAGCCCATGGTCACCTATACCATTCCGTGCGTGCATCAGGGCGAATTCGCCGAGGCGCGCATCGCCTTCCCCAGCGACTGGGTGCCATGGCTTTCCGCTTCGAGCGAGGAGCGCATGCCGACAATCCTGAGCGAGGAGAAGGCGTGGGCCGACGAGGCCAACGCCCGCCGCGCCCGCGCGCGCATGATTGCCAATGCACTTGCCGCGCTAAGTGTTGTCGCGGCGGTGGCCTTTACCGGCACAATCGTTGCGCTCAAGCTGCGCCGCCGCAAGCCCAAGCCGCTTTTCCAGGACGAATATTTCCGCGATGTGCCTTCGGCCGACCATCCCGCCGTACTTTCGGCCCTCATGAGCTGGAACGAGGTGCCCGATCAGGCATATATCGCAACGCTCATGAAGCTCACTGACGACCGTGTGATCAAGCTGGAGCAGGCGACAGTGACCAAGGCCAAGAAGGGCCTGTTGGGGCGTGAAAAAGAAGAGCAGACGTATCGCGTGACGGTGAGTGATGCGGGCTGGAAGTCGGCCAAGGGCATTGACCGCATGGTGCTCAAGGTCTTCTTTGCCGGTGCTAAGCCCGACGAGAACGGCGATCGCTCGCGCACGTTCGACGAGCTGCAGCACTATGTCAAGCAGCACGCTACGCCCGTGGGCGACAAGCTCGAGGACTATCAGAACACCGTTAAGGGCAAGCTGGCCGATAGCGAGTACGTTGCCTCTGACGGCATTGTCGCAATGGTGTTTTGCCTGGTTCTTGGTATTCTGATCGCCTGTGTTCCCGCGGGATCCATCTTCTTTACCGACGGCGCACACGCGAACATTGTCGCCGCGGTTATCTCGGTGCCGATTGTGCTGGTGGGTATTGGCGTGGGCCTTACGTTCCGCCGCTTTACGCCGGAGGGCGCCGAGGTGGCGGCGCGCTGCAAGGCGCTTAAGCATTGGCTCGAGGACTTCACGCGCCTAAAGGAAGCCGTCCCCGGCGATCTGGTCCTGTGGAATAAACTTCTGGTGATGGGCGTGGCGCTGGGCGTTTCGAAGGAAGTCCTGCGTCAGCTTGCCGAGGCTGTTCCTCCCGAGGTGCGCGAGGCCGACGGTTTCTACGACAATTACCCCTGCTACTGGTGGTACTACCATCATTACGGTATCGATTCGCCGCTCGATTCGTTTAACGACGTGTATCACGAGAGCATCCGTGAGCTGGCTTCGAGTTCCGATAGCTCGAGCGGCGGCGGAGGCGGCGGCTTCTCGGGCGGCGGCGGAGGCGGCGTCGGCGGAGGCGGCGGCGGAACGTTCTAACGGTCGTAAGCTATGGGATGGGCTTTTCTCGACAGCTGTCGGGGAAAGCCCATCCCCTTTTTATGCGCTACCTACGAAGACTGTCCCCAGCGACTAGTCATTTAAGAACGTCCCCAACGACTGGGTATGGCTGCTGGGCCTAGACGGTTAGATCCAGCTCGTAGAGGAAGCTTTCGCGCGGCATGGCGTGGCGGCGCTCTTCGCGGTTGGCGCGGTGCGTGGCCGTGCGCTTAAAGCCGTGCAGCTCGTAGAACTTCCACGAGCAGTTGGAGTCGGTGTACAGGTGCGCCCTCGTCGCTCCAAGCGAGGACAGGTGCGAGACCGCGGCGTCGAGCAGAACCGTGCCAACGCCCAGGCCATGGACATCGCGATCCACGGCAAGCAGCGTGACCTCGTTGTCGTGCGGCAACGGGCTTCTTTCGAGCAGGCGGTTGTTGGTTCGGATGGTTGCGCGCACAAACGAGAGATACTCGGCGCACGACTCGGGTTCTAGCTCGCGCATCTGCGACAGCAGTGCACGCTCAGTATCCATCCAATGTTCGTTGACGCTAGCGCCGGAGCTCTGTCCTGCGCGTGCAAGCGCAATGCCGCGCGCCTGACCGTCGATTACGGCAACCTGCGAAAACGTCGAGGAAGAAAGGCAGTAGGCAAGGTCGCACGCGGCTTCGAGGCGGTTATACTCATCGTTATCCGAGTTGTTGTGCCAAAGCTGCTGCAGGATCAGCGCGATGGCGTCGAAATCTTCGGTATCAAACGGTCGGTAGAGAACCCGCGAGACCATGGTGCCTCTTTCTATTGCGGATGCATATCGAGCACAGTTCTACCACGCCATTGGCATCTAATTATGGTGCCCCTGTGTTCCATCAACTCACCGTGCCCAGTGGCGCTCCTGCAACCCCCGCTCGAAGCTTTTTCTGCACAGCCGTGCGTTGCGGGGTGCATCGTCGCGCTCGATGCGCTACATTGAATCAGTATTTTCAATGCCGCTGCGCGAGCGCTGCAGATCGACGTATCACCGACTCACAGAGCACGGCGGCGTACCAGACAGGAGGACTGCATGGGATCTGATGTGAAGATCGCACGCGCGTTGATCTCGGTTACCGATAAGACGGGCGTCGTCGATTTCGCACGGACGCTGGTTGACGACTTTGGCGTCGAGATCATCTCTACGGGCGGCACGGCTCGTGCCATCGAGGACGCGGGCGTTCCCGTAACCCCCATCGAGGAGTTCACGGGCTATCCCGAGATGATGGACGGCCGCGTCAAGACGCTGCATCCCAAGGTTCACGGCGCACTGCTTGCCCGCCGCGATTCCGAGCAGCACATGCAGGAGGCCGCTCAGCACGGCATTAAGCTGATCGACCTGGTCGTCGTCAACCTGTACGAGTTCGAGAAGACCGTCGCCAACCCCGAGGTCACCTTCGCGGATGCCATTGAGCACATCGACATCGGTGGCCCCTCTATGCTGCGCTCTGCCGCCAAGAACGCCGCGAGCGTTACCGTCATCTCCGACCCGGCCGACTATGATGCCGTCCTGGCCGAGATGCGCGAGACCGGTGGCTGCACCACGCTTTCCACCCGTCGTCGCCTGCAGGTGAAGGTCTACCAGACCACCGCCGCCTACGACACGGCTATCTCCCGTTGGCTTGCCGCCCAGGCAAGCGACGTGGCGGACACCTCTGCCAAGCTCGAGATCTCGCTGGAGAAGGTCGACGACCTGCGCTATGGCGAGAATCCTCAGCAGAAGGCTACGGTCTACCGCTTTGCCGAGGGCTGCGAGAACACCGCGAGCTCGCAGTTCCCGCTCGTGGGCTCCGAGCAGATCCAGGGCAAGCCGCTCAGCTACAACAACTATCTGGACGCCGACGCCGCTTGGAACCTGGTCCGCGAGTTCGACGAGCCGGCCTGCGTGATCCTCAAGCACCAGAACCCCTGCGGCTCTGCCGTTGCCGAGGACATCACGGCCGCCTACGACCGCGCCTTCGCCTGCGATCCCAAGAGCGCCTTTGGCGGCATCATCGCCTGCAACCGCGAGGTTCCCTTTGATCTGGTTGAGCACTTTGCCGATCAGAACAAGCAGTTCGTCGAGGTCATCATCGCCCCGAGCTATACCGATGAGGCGCTCGAGCGCATGGCTAAGCGCCCCAACCTGCGCGTGCTGGCTACCGGCGGCGTGGACCACGGCGCTCAGGTGGAGCTGCGCTCCGTCGACGGCGGCATGCTGGTGCAGGAGGTCGACCACGTGACCGAGGATCCCGCGACCTTTACGTTCCCCACCGACCGCAAGCCCACCGACGCCGAGATGGCCGAGCTCGAGTTTGCCTGGAAGGTCTGCAAGGGCGTTAAGTCCAACGCCATCCTGGTCTCCAAGGGCAAGGCCGGCATTGGCATGGGCCCGGGTCAGCCCAACCGCGTGGATTCTGCGCTGCTGGCCTGCGAGCGTGCCGAGGACTTCTGCGAGCGCGAGGGCGTGGAGAAGGGCGGCTTTGCCTGCGCAAGCGACGCATTCTTCCCGTTCCGCGACAACGTCGACGTGCTTGCCGAGCATGGTGTGACCTGCATCATTCAGCCCGGCGGCTCCAAGCGCGACGACGAGAGCATCCAGGCCTGCAACGAGCATGGCATCGCAATGGTCTTTACGGGCGCCCGCCACTTCCGTCACTAAGTTTCGCCCTGGGACAAAATAATCTCCGCAAAAGACGGCTGCTCCGTTTGGAGGGCCGTCTTTTTGGTATAAGAGGACGGAATGACTAACACGAAAGGTACAACCATGCCCCAGATTGATGATGCCGAGCTGTTTGGTAACGCCGAGGATCAGCGTGCGTACGAGGATTTTTGCGCCAATCAGGAGGCGATCGAGAAGTTCACGCTCGACAAGCCCGCGCTCATCTGCCGTTGGCGCATGTCCAACAAAAAGGTGCCCATGCTCAATCGCCACATCCGCGCGCTATCCGAGCGCCTGGTGCAGGGCGAGCCACTTACCCATAACATGCTCAGTTGGGCCAAGCAACACGTTGAGTGGTCGCTTGCCGAGGGCGACTACACCGCCCGCGACGGTGTGCTCATGCTGGTGATCGACGTTAACGGCAACGCCGCCATGACGGTGGGGGAGTACGAGCCGCTGGCCGATACGTCGGCCAAGGCGCTGCGTGCCCGTTCTGCCGAGGCTCGCTCCGAAGCCGACGAGACCGGCGTGGCGCCCGAGCTGCTCGCCGCCGTCAACAATGGCAAGCTTGCCTTTGTGGCGCCGGCGGACGAGTTCCTGTGCGGCACGGCGACGCTCATTGAGCAGCTGGCCCAGACCAAGGGCATCCCAGTCACGCGCGTAGACATTCCCGCGCAGCTCAAGGGTGCCTTGTTCCTGGTGAGCGACGAGCACGGCGTGGTCCCCGCAACCGAGACGGACGCCGCGGAGGCCGACGCCGCCACGGTCGCCTTCTTCGCCGACGGCTACGAAAAGCTTCGCGCCCGCCGCTAAATGATGTTTCTGGGACGGGGATTAAAAACTCATTTAATTCCCGTGCCCGTTGCGAGCGAGGGGCAAGCCCCTGCCGCTCGCGAACAGTTCTGTCACCTTGGTGACGCGCGAGGCGCATACCTGCGGCTCCGCAGCCATAATGGTGGCAAGACAACCAAGAGGGGAGCGGAATCCATGGCGCTGATCTATATCGTTGAGGACGACGAGCCCATTCGTCGCGAGCTTGCCGATATCCTTGCGCGTGCCGGTTTTGAGGTTGAGGCATGCGAATCGTTTGAGCATGTCTCGCGCGATATTCTCGCCGCCGCGCCCGACCTGGTGCTGCTCGACCTCACGCTTCCCGTCAAGGACGGCCAGCATATCTGCCACGAGGTTCGCCGCGAATCCGAGGTTCCCATCATCGTCCTCACGTCGCGCGCGACCGAGATCGACGAGGTCATGGCCATGACGCTCGGCGCGGACGACTTTGTTCCCAAGCCCTACAGCGCCCGTGTGCTCGTGGCGCGCATCAATGCCTTGCTGCGTCGCACCGCGTCGGCGGGCGAGCGCAGCACGCTCGTCCACAAGGGACTGGAGCTCGACCTCGCACGCTCCATGGTCATCAACGCGCAAACGGGCACCAGCACCGAGCTCACCAAAAACGAGCTGCGTATCCTCTCGCTGCTTCTGAGCCGCGCGGGCAAGATCGTTTCGCGCTCGGCCATCATGCAGGACCTGTGGGACTCCGACGCCTTCGTGGACGACAACACGCTCACCGTTAACATCAACCGCCTGCGCACCACGCTCGAAAAAATCGGCATCAAGGGGTATTTGACGACGCACCGCGGCCAAGGCTATTCGGTCTAGGGGCCGGCTATGTCGTTTGGCAAGTTCTTTAAAGACGCGCTGCTTCCCGTCGCCGTATGGACGTGCGGCGTGCTGCTGAGCTGCTTTGTGCTGACGGTTGCCGGTGCACCCGTTTCTATCGTGGTCGTGGCGGTCGGCGTGTCCTTTATCTTTGGTATGCTCGGCATCGTGATCGAGTACGCGCGTCGTCGTCGTTTTCTGCGCCAGCTGGAGCGTGCGGCAGAGGAGCTCGAGAGTCCCGCATGGGTGCAGGAGATGGTGCAATGCCCGACCTATGTCGAGGGCGAGCTCGAGTACGAGGTCTTGCGCCGGGTGGGCAAAGCTGCCTGCGACGAGGTTGCCGAAGGCCGCCGTCAGACCGATGACTATCGCGACTATATCGGGAGCTGGGTCCACGAGGCCAAGCTGCCGCTGGCGGCGGCCCATCTGATTTTGGAAAACCTGGATGGCAGCGAAGACGACCTGTCGCGCGTGGATGACCTGGGCCGTGAGTTGGCTCGCGTGGAGCGCTATATCGACCAGGCGCTGTACTATGCGCGCTCGGAAGTCGTGGAGCGTGACTACCTGATTCGCCGCTGGGATCTCAAGACCTTGGTGACGGGCGCGATCAAGGCCAATGCGCGTGAGCTCATCGCGGCGCACGTGGCGCCGGTGTGCGAGAACCTCGACTTTGAGGTCTTTACCGACGAGAAGTGGCTCGAGTTTATCTTGGGCCAGCTCATCCAGAACAGCATTAAATACGCGCGTGAGGATGGTGCGAAGATCACGTTTTCGGGCGCGTTGCTGGACGAGGGCCTGGCAAGCGAACGCATCGAGCTCGCCGTCGCGGACAACGGCTGTGGCGTGTGTGCGGCCGACCTGCCCCGCGTGTTCGAGAAGGGTTTTACCGGCGACAACGGCCGCACCACCAAGCGCGCGACGGGCATCGGCCTCTATCTGGTGGCACGTCTGTGCTCCAAGATGGGCATCGACGTCACCGCAGCGTCCGAGCCCAGCGAAGGCTTCGTCGTCACGTTTGCCTTCTCAACCAACAAGTTCCAATACTTCGAATAGGCGCGCTCTTGCTGTTTTTCTCTGGGCTATGTTCACGTTCGGGAATATAGCTGAAGCAACTGGCGCTATGTTCCCGAACGGGAACATAGCCATGAGGCTCAAATGAATCTCCTATAACAAAAACGTGCCGCCCCAAACGGGGCGGCACGCCATCTTTTATCAGCCAACTCGCTGAAGTACGGTGACGAAGGCGCAAGGCCGGGAAGGGTTATCTAAGCCGACATCCCGCAGCCGCGAAGCGGCGAGGACGTCGGCGTGATAACCCCGCAGGCCTTGCGCCGGCGGGAAGGAACCTACTTCACGACCAGAATGTCGCAGTCCGTATTGCGCAGCAGGAACGTCGAAATCGAGCCCAGTAGCGCGTACTTAATTGAGGACAGGCCGCGGGCGCCGCAGAGCACCAGATCGGGCTTGACCACGTCGAGCATCTCATCCTTGAGCGTCTCACGAATGCGGCCGGTGCGAATCATGACCTCGACCTCGGGAATGTCGGGATTGGCTTTGGCCTCCTCGAGCTGCTTGGCGATGGAGTTGTTAAAGGCCTCCTCCAAGCCGTTGACCAGGTCGACCGGATAGGAGCCGGCGCTCTCGAGCGCGGTGGAGTCGATAACGTGGCCGATGATCAGCTTAGCGCCGTTGTTCGCGGCGACCTTGATGGCGCGTGCGAGCACAAAATCCTGCTGCTCAGTACCGTCGAGTGAAACAAATACCTTGGTATAGCCCTCGTTCATGGTTTCCTCCTTGGTCTATCGCACGGGCGCGGGGCTCGTGCGTCGGGCGGGCGCGGGCGCGTTGGCCGCCGGACACTTTATCTTGTTGCAGTTATACCCAAGGATTCGGATTTGACCGCTCGCAATTCTGTGAACGGGCGAGTTTTTTGGTAAGGGTAGGCACAGGCGTGCCGCCAACGGTTGATAATGGGACATCGCCCGCACCGTCCGCAGAACAATATCGGCGGGTGTCTAACGAGGGGGTCCCTTTGGATATCATCGAGCTTCTAAAATCTGCCTTCATGGGCCTGGTCGAAGGCATCACCGAATGGCTGCCTGTTTCGTCGACCGGTCACATGATCTTGGTGGACGAGTTCGTCAAGATGAACGTGAGCGAGACGTTCTGGAATATGTTCCTGGTTGTGATTCAGCTTGGCGCCATTTTGGCCGTCTGCGTCCTGTTCTTCTACGACCTTAACCCGTTTTCTCCCAGCAAGGGCAAGGAGGGCCGTCGCGACACCTGGGTGCTGTGGGGCAAGATTGTGCTCGGCTGCATTCCCGCCGCGGCGATCGGTCTGCCGCTCAACGACTGGATGGAGGAGCATTTCTACAATGCTCCCGTCGTGGCGCTGGCGCTCATTGTGTACGGCGTACTGTTTATCGTGATTGAGAACTGGCGCGCGAGCAAGCGCGAGGAAATGGCCGTTGCCGGTTCGTTTGGTTCGCGTGCTGTGGTGGCGGGCGGACGTCCCGCCGGTGCGCACTTTGCGGCGCCCGCCGCGGCTACCGCTGAGGATGAGGACGATGACGAGAACCTGGACTTTGGCTCCATCGCCACGCTCGAGGACCTGAGCTGGAAGACTGCGCTGGGTATCGGCTGCTTCCAGGTGCTTTCGCTGGTGCCTGGTACGTCTCGTTCCGGTTCTACCATCATCGGTGGCCTGCTTTTGGGCTGCACACGTTCGGTGGCGTCCAAGTTTACGTTCTTCCTGGCCATCCCTGTCATGTTTGGCGCGAGTGCGCTCAAGCTGGTCAAGTACTTCATCAAGGGCGGCACGTTCGGCTCTAACGAGGTCGCTATCTTGGGCGTGGGCTGCGTTGTGGCCTTTGTGGTTTCGCTCATCGCCATCAAGTGGCTCATGGGCTTCGTCCGTCGTCACGACTTTAAGTGCTTCGGTGTTTACCGCATCATCCTGAGCATCGTGGTGCTCGCATACTTCTTCGTTCTGGAGCCGATGCTCGGCCTCTAACTTAGTAGTCGCTCTGGCAGCCGCTCGCTGCCGTATTCGAATACGCGATATCCATCGGAGTTGCGGTGAAATAGGGATTAAAAGGCCTTGTTGAAGGCTCCAACAGTCCCTATTTCACCGCAACTTTTTTGGTGCATTGGGGTCAAGTTACTTAGCACCAACTTGGTACAGACAAACCCGACCTCTTTGCACTAATTATTCGGCCACGGTGTGCTTGGGCTTGCGGTTAAAGACGAGCTTGTCTACTACGGCCTGTAGCGACATGCGACGGACGGTGTCGTAGGCTTCCTGCGTGCTGTAGGCGCAATGGGGTGTGACGATGCAGCGCGGATGCGCGATCAGGGCCTGGTTGGGCGCGGTCTCGTCGGCGAGTACGTCGAGCGCGGCGCCGCAGATGCCGCGCGTGCCACCGCTGGCGATGCCCTCGTTCAACGCGGCGACCAGGGCATCCTCATCCACGATGGGCCCGCGGGCCGTGTTAATCAAAAATGCCGTGGGCTTCATGAGTGCAAGCTCGCGCTTGCCGATGAGTTTTTCGGTCTCTGGAATCAGGGGACAGTGCAGACTGACGATATCCGATGTGCCGAGTAACTCGTCGAGCGTTTGTGCTTTGGCACAGCCTGCCGCAGCGAGCTCTTCTGCACTCTTGGTCGGCGCCCACACCAGCACCTTCATGCCAAGCGCTTGTGCGATGGGCGCCACGGAGCGCGCGATGCTGCCAAAAAAGACAAGCCCCAGTGTGCGACCCTGCGTGCGGTGCATGGTATAACCGGCAAGTGGATTCCAAACGCCGTCACGCACATCGCGGTTAAGAAACGTAACTTGGCGCATCAGGTCAAGCATCAAAGCGATGGTGTGTTGAGCGACGTCGTCTGAGCAGTACCCAGGGCAGTTGGTGACGGTGATGCCATGAGAGGCTAGGAGTTCGACGGCAACGTGGTTAAGGCCGATGGACATGTTCGAGACAATGCGCATCCCCGTGGCGGCCATGGCGTCGGCACATGCATCATCGACGGGGCCGAACTCGCCGACAAAGCCCTCGCAGCCTGCCAGCTGCTCGACGGTGGGGCAGACATTGGGCTCGTGCGCGCAGCCCACCAGCTCAATCTGATCGCCACCTTCGATTGTGTCGAGCGCCGCCTGACCCGCCTCGGTCGAACCATCGACCATGTAATAGAGCACCCTATGCTTCACGGCAACCCTCCTGCCATGTGGGGACGGGGTAGAAATGGTAGATATTCTATCCCTCCGAGCCAATCGAAGTTGCGGTGGAATAGTTCCTGTTTGGGGGCCAGAAGGCTGGTTTGGGGGTGCGGACGATTTCTTGGACCGCGCCTAGGCGTATCCAAGCTTCCTGC
>URXE01000046.1 GCA_900551815.1 uncultured Collinsella sp. | reverse complement strand
CCATCGAGATCGAAGGTGCCAGCATCCTGACGCCTGAAGGCGGCAAAGTCATTGATTATCGCAACAAGGAAGAGCTCAGCGAGGACGTCGTCTACGAGGCGGGTCAAACCATCGGCACGGGCGACGTCACGATCTACTCCCCCTATGACGCCGCTGTCTCCAAGAGCACGGTCATCGTGCCTCCCGAGGAGATCAAACCCGAGGAAAAGCCCGGCGAGACCAAGCCTGGGGTTTCCAAGTCCGAGGGCACGAAGACGACCAAGACCGTTGCAGTTGCAGCCACGGGAGCCAAGACCACCGGCAAGCTCGCGGCAACCGGCGACGCCTCGAACGCAGCCATCGTGGCAGCCGCCCTTGCAGGAACAGCCGCCATCGCCGCGGGCGCCGTGGTGAGCCGCAAGCGCTCGTAAACACTTTTTCGCACGGGACGGGTGGATCGCGGCCCTTGCCTTCCTCGTCTACTTCTTCGTAACGTAAGGGCAAGGCTGCAAAAGCTGAACAATAAAGCGCGGAGTCGCCATGCGGCCCCGCGCTTTTCTTTTAGCGCCGGTCCCTGCGCCGGCGTGCGGCCTATTTCTCCCCCATTTTGGCCATTTTGCCCTCCAAACGGCACTACCGCCGGCAACATCCAGCAGATACGCTGAATCTAGTCGTATAGGCCCTATGAGAACGGGAGCAACTATGGCAGCCTTGTTCACGACCCCCAAACGCAATGACACTACCGCCGGAACCCATGTTGCCGAACCCGACGTTCGCCGTCGCATAGGACTCGCGCACGGCAGCTGGCGCCGCGTGACGCGCCGCATCGTCGCGGGCGCCGTGTGCGCGCTCACGGTGAGCTCGCTGCTCGTGCCGAGCGTCTCGCTCGCAGCGGAATGGGTCAAGGTCGGCGGCAACAAGTACAACACCGCGGCGAGCGACGAGGCCGGTACCTGGTCGTGGGACGGCGCCGACGACTTGAAGCTCAACAACTATAACGGCGGCGAGATCCAGGCCGCAGGCAAGCTCAACGTGAATTACTCGGGAACCAACATCGTCACTGCCGAATGGATCGAAAGCATCAACGTTTCTCATGGCACTAACGAGAATGCCGAGCTCAATATCCAAGGCGACGAGGGCGGCACGCTCAGCGTGACATCTACTGAGGACGCTATCCTCTCCACGGGTAATATCAACATCGACGGAGCCGGATCCGTCAACGCCACGAGCACTGGGTTTGATGCCATCAATGCCGGAGGTGATCTCGCTATCAAAGGTTCGGGCAACGTCAACGCCACGGGTGCATCGGATGGCATCAGGGCAAACGGCAATATCACGATTGACGACAGCGGAGCCATCACCGCCAGGGCTACCAAGGACAAGGGTATTGGAGCCGACAAGAACCTCACCATCAAGGGTGGCGGGACGGTCGAGGCAAGCTCAGCCGATGGTGAGGCCCTTTGGAGCAGCGGCAATATCAACATCTCGGACGGCAGCCAGGTCAAGGCAAGCTCCGAGAAAGACGCTGCCGTCGAGGCCAAGGGCAGCCTCGCAGCCACAAACGCCTCCCTCAACGTAAACGGTGTTGAATATGGCGTCTATGCCCACAAGGGCATCACCCTCGATCATGCAAACGTGACGGTCCGTGCAAGTAAAGGCAGATACGGTGGCGCCAACGCCCTCTTCACCTACCAGGACGACATCGTCGTCAAGAACGGCTCCACCGTGGACGCGTTTGCGGAAGGCGAGGTTTCGGCTGCATTCTCCACCAGAAACGATCGACCCAACGAGAAGGGCGGCCACATCTACATCAGCGACTCCGTTGTCAAGGCCATAGCCCGCTATGTCGAGAACGGCGACGGCCCCATCCCCTACAGCGAAAACCAAGATGGCGAGACGAGGCGCGAACCCCAAGGCGAGAACATCGGCATCATCGCCCAGACCAGCGAGGGCGTCACACCCGCAGTCATCTCGATCATCCGCAGCAAGGTAACGGCCGAAGGAGATACAGCGGCAATCTTTGCCCGTGCCATGAGCGCTGACGGCAAGACAATCGGCACCATCAAGATTGAGAACGCCGCCATCCAGACGCCCGAAGGCGGCAAGGTCATTGACTGTCGCAAGCTCCGTGACGGCATCTACGAGGCAGGCCAAGCCATCGGCACGGGCGACGCCACGGTCGACTCCCTCTATATCAAAGCAGTCGCCAAAAGTACGACCATCGCACCTCCCGAGGTAGCCAAGCCGGAAGACCCCAAGCCCGACGAGACCAAGCCCGCAGAAAGCAAGCCCGCGGAGTCCAAGCAGAACCCCAAGCCTGAGGGCTCAAAGCCGACCAAGGCCGTTGCGGCTTCAACCACGAAAGCCAAGACTACCGGCGTGCTCGCGGCAACCGGCGACACCTCGGGTGCGGCCATCGTGGCAACCGTCCTTGCGGGAACAGCCGCTATCGCCGCAGGCACCATGGCGAGCCGTAAGCGTTCTTAGACGCCTCTGCGCACATGGCAGCTCCCGCGAAGGCCCCGAGCCCCAGCACCGTTTAACAACGCCACCGCCGAGCTCCCCTCCGGCGGTGGCGTTTTCCCGTTCGCGCTCGCGCGGCGCGCATGCGATTGTTCTTAATGCAGCCCAACCTGTATGCGCTAGCGTGCGACAATTGGGGCTGCCGATATCACAACACTGAGAGAAGCCTGCCTTGGAAGCGCAAAAGCAGATAACCGTTCATTCGGAGCATACGGAAAGCGCACCTGTCATTTACCTCCCCGTGGTCATGGGCGACGGTAGCGATGTTTATGACCGTTGCCGAGAGCTCGACTGTCCGCCATTCACTCTCGTCGCCATTGGCGGGCTCGATTGGAATCGCGAGCTGAGCCCCTGGGCATGCGACGGAACCGTACGCGATGCCGAGCCTTTCGGCGGCCAAGCTGCCGGTTTTCTTGATGAGCTGCTGGATCAGATAATCCCCCAGGTCGAGTCGTCGCTTCCTAAGCCGCCCACCTGGCGCGGCATTGCCGGCTACTCGCTGGCAGGCCTCTTTTCGCTTTGGGCTCTCTGGCAAACCGACGCCTTTGACCGTGCCGCGAGCGCATCGGGGTCGCTATGGTTTCCCGACTTTGTCGACCGTGCCAGCACGGCCCCTTTTGCCGGCAGCCCGCAAGCCGTCTACCTGTCTCTCGGCAAAAAGGAGACCAAGACACCCGACCGCATGATGAGGCATGTACTCGACGACACGCGCGCGATGGAAGCGCTGCTCGTCGAGCGCGGCATTCCAACAACGCTGGAGCTCAACCCCGGCAATCACTTTGCCCAAACCGACTTACGCATGGCCCGCGGCATCCACTGGATACTGACGCATTAAAAATGGTGCCCACGCGCATATACGCATGGGCACCATATCTTGTTTTAGCTGAACGCAGCTGCTACTCAGCAGCCTCTTCGAGTTCCGAGACATCAAACTCAAAGTCGTTACCCGGCAGAATGGCGTTGAGCACGATGCCCACCAGCGAGCCCACGGCAAGGCCGGAAAGCGAAATCGTCACGCCGCCCAGCTCCAGCACGATGGCACCGGCGGTGCTGTACGCAATGCCGAGTGAAAGCACGAGCACCAGAGCGGCCACCAGCACGTTGCGGTTGTTCTGGAAATCGACCTGGTTCTCGATGAGGTTGCGAACACCCACGGCGCTGATCATGCCATAGAGCACAAGCGACACGCCGCCGATTACACACGCCGGCATGGCGGCAATCACGGCAGCGAACTTGGGGCAGAACGAAAGCACGATAGCGCAGCACGCGGCAATGCGAATCACGCGCGGGTCAAACACACGCGTCAGGGCAAGCACGCCGGTGTTCTCGCCATACGTGGTGTTGGCCGGAGCGCCAAAGAGCGAAGCCAGAATCGTGGCGAGTCCATCGCCGAGCAGTGTGCGATGCAAGCCGGGATCGGCGATGTAGTTGCGCTCACAGGTGGAGCCAATAGCGGAGATATCACCGATATGCTCGATCATGGTTGCAAAGGCCAGCGGCATGATGGTGATGATGGCCGTCGTGGCAAGACCGCTATCGAACTGCGGCCCAAAGAGCGCAAACACGGTGTTGTCCCACACGATGGGAAGACCGACGCACGGCGCGGCGGCAACGCCCGAAAAATCGACCTCACCGAGCGCGGCCGCAACGGCATAGCTCACTACGACGCCCAGCAGGATCGGCACGATCTTGACCATGCCGCGGCCCCAGATGTTGCAGATGACGATCACTGCCACGGCGATAACGGCGACGAACCAATTGGTCTGGCAGTTGGCAATGGCGGAGCTTGCCAGGATCAGACCGATGGAAATGACGATGGGGCCAGTCACCACCGGCGGAAAGAAACGCATGACACGCTTGGCGCCAAACGCGCGGAAGAGCGCCGCCAGCACCGGATAGAGCAGACCGGCACAAGCTACGCCCAGGCAGGCGTAGGGCAAAAGCTCGGTCTCGCCGTTGGGCGCGATTGCGGCATAACCGGCAATAAAGGCAAACGATGAGCCCAAAAATGCCGGCACCTTACCGCGCGACAGGAAGTGGAACAGCAGCGTGCCCAAGCCGGCAAACAAAAGCGTTGCCGATACCGAGAGGCCGGTGAGCACGGGCACCAGCACGGTGGCGCCAAACATGGCAAACAGGTGCTGTAGGCCGAGCAGGAACATGCGCGGGCGGCCGAGCGACGATGCGTCGTAGATGGCATCGCTGACGGCGGGCGTCGAGGACTGGGACATGGATGTCCTTTCGAATGGAAGGGCGATCAGGCATATCGGATAACCTGCCCGAACGATACGATCCGAACCATTGTACGCGATACACTATGCCTCGCACGCGCCGCCACCTGCAAACACTAGCGCTATTTCCAAACGCGCTCGGCAATGCGCTTGACCAGCGCGATCTTTGCCCATTGCTCATCCTCGGTCAGCTTGTTGCCAATCTCGCAGCTGGCAAAGCCGCACTGAGGCGACAGATACAGGTTCTCGAGCGGCACGTACTTTGCGGCTTCACGGATGCGCTCAACGATAACATCCTCGTTCTCGAGCTCTGCCGCCTTGGTGGTTACCAAGCCCAGCACGACCCTCTTGCCCGGGGCAACGTACTTGAGCGGCTCAAAACCGCCGGCGCGCGGCGTATCGAACTCCAGGTAAAATGCATCGACATCCTCGTTTGCGAACAGGTACGGCGCGATGGGGTCATAGCCGCCCTCGAAGGCATAGGTAGAATGGTAGTTACCACGGCACACGTGCGTGTTAATGACCAGGTCGTCGGGCTTGCCCTCGATGGCGGCGTTGTTGAGCGCCACGCCCAGCTCGCTCACCTTTTGCAGGTCGACCGGGCTCATGCCGGTTTTGGCGACAAAATCGGTATCGCAGTAGATGCCCCAGGTGCAGTCATCAAACTGGATGTTGCGGCAGCCTGCTGCGTACAGGTCGGCGATCACCGTGCGATAAGCGGCTGCGATGGCGTCGGCAAGTTCCTCATCGGTCTCATAGACAGCGCGCAGGCTCTCCTGCTGGCCGTCGCAGCGGTCGAGCGTGACTTCGGAGAACGTCTGGATCGGCGCCGGAATGGTTTGCCGCGCGACCTGGCCCTCCCCCTCGAGCGCCTTGACAAATTTAAAGTGCTCGACGAACGGATGGTTCTCGCCGCTAATGGGGCCGGTTACCACGGCGGTGTCGGCTGTGGTCTCCTCGTCGTGGAACATATAACCCGTACGCGAGGTACGGCGTTCAATGCCGTTAAGGCCCCACATAAAATCGAGGTGCCAGTAGCTGCGGCGAAACTCACCATCGGTGATGACCTGCAGGCCGGCGGCCTTCTGCTTTGCCACCAAATCGCGAATGGCATCGTCCTCGACGGCCTTAAGGCCGGAAGCGTCGAGTTTACCCGCGACATAGGCGGCACGGGCGTCCTTTACAGCCTGCGGACGAAGAAAGCTGCCGACAATATCGGCGCGAAACGGCGCGTTCGGTTGAATCGAAGTGCTCATAGATATCTCCCTTTGCATTGGTTGCTTTACTGGGACAGAGTATGAGCGCTCATATGACCATCGTAAAATATACGTTTATAACAGTTTGATATAGATGCTTCCTATATCAGTCTGGACTGTCATAAAGAGACTTGAACCGTGCGGAGCGCAGCAGCCTAGATATGCTGACGAATCGCGTCGATATAGGCCCGACCGTAGCGCGTGAGCGTCGTGTTCTTGCGCGTGATGATGCCAATCTCCATGTACTCGTCCACGTCGAGCGGAATCGAGATAATGCCGGGGCCGTTGAGCTCGTGGCTGATCACGCCCGAGCATACCGTGTAACCGTTGAGGCCCATGGCCAAATTGAACAACGTCGCACGGTCGCGCACGCGGATATTTTTGCGACGCTCGAACGTCGAGGTCAGCTCCTCGGAATAGTAAAACGAGTTGTAGCTGCCCTGCTCGTAGGACAGGAACGGGTAGTCTTCCAGATCCTCGAGCGTCACGCTGGAGCGGTCCGCCAGCGGATGGTCGGCGCAGACGAAGACATGCGGCGTGGCGCAGAAGAGTCCTTCGAACACGAGCTCGTTGGCCACCAGCATGCGCTCGATGACCTCGCGGTTATGCTCGGATAAGTACAGGATGCCCAGTTCGCTTTTCATATGCGCGACATCCTCGATAATCTCGTGAGTCTGCTCCTCGCGCAGGGTGAAGTCGTAACGCGCGGCATCGAACTCGCGGATCACGTCGACAAACGCGTTGACGGCAAAGGAATAATGCTGGCAGCTCACACTAAAGTGCGGCACCTGCTCGGATGCGCCCTTATACTTGCCCTCGAGCAGGTCGGCCTGGTCGAGTACCTGGCGCGCATAGCCCAAGAAGGTCTCGCCTTCCTCGGACACAATGACGCCCTTGTTGGTGCGCTCAAAGATGTGCACACCCATCTCGTTTTCGAGATCGCGAATCGACGCGGTAATCGAAGGCTGCGATACAAAGAGCCGGCGCGAGGCCTCGGTAATGCTGCCGCATTCGGCAACTTTGACGACATATCTGAGCTGCTGGAGCTTCATGGCTGTCTCCTTAGCTGTTCGTGAGATTCGCGTCGGCAGTATCCGGCAGGCGCATAAACGGCGGCATCTCCCCCGTCGCGGCGCAAGCGGCAATCTGATGCAAAGCCCCGGCAACCGCATCGTCTGCCGCAGCGCCGATATGCCAGCGCGCGGCAGCCGTGACAGCCTCGTTGGCATTGGCGACTGCAACGGAGTTGGGAACGGCATCGATCATGGGCAAATCGTTATCGGAATCGCCGAATACGGCCACCTCGTCGGGCGTCAGGCCCAAAGCGCGCGCCAACTCCAGCGCAGCACAACCCTTGTCCCAACCAGCCGGAAGGATGTCGAACAGGCGCACTCGGTTGTTGGGAAACACGAGCGAGAGTTCCGGCACCTCGGCGGCAACGCGCTCACGTAGCTCCGCGAGCTCCTCACGCGAACGGGCACTCCAGATATTCGCCTTAAACACCGGCACGTCATCGACGACGGGACGGCACGGGGCTTCTTCGCCTTTGAGCCATGCGTTGCCGCCCGACTCCA
Organism: uncultured Collinsella sp.; assembly: GCA_900551815.1. Lineage (GTDB taxonomy): Bacteria > Actinomycetota > Coriobacteriia > Coriobacteriales > Coriobacteriaceae > Collinsella. Next base: position 11,402 of record URXE01000046.1, on the reverse strand, counting down.
TGGCGCGACGAACGCGCTCGGGGTCACTCGTCACGCAATAGGCATCGTTGCCCCAAAAGTCATCGCCCAGGCTATAGACCTTCAGATAGGTATCGTCGGTCTCTTGCTCAAGATAGTCGGCAAGACGCATGAGGGCACGGTTGTCGCTCGCACGGGAGGCAACAACCTCGCCGTCGACAAACATCACCTGGCCGTTACAGAACGCGCCAGTCGAAAAACACTCGGAACGATTTTTGAACATCCAACCCATCGCGGACGGCTGGCGACCCGAAACCGGGCCAAAGTGCAGACCCGCCGTCTGCATGGCATGAATGCCCTCGATGGCGTAGTCACTGGCTCCGTCATGCCCGGCTGGAATCAGCGTATCGTCCATATCGGTCAGCACAAGTTTGATCATAAGGCCCCCATTTTCGTATCGGTCCTACCTATTGTAACGACCTGCCAAAATAAACCTGTCCCTTTTTGGCAGGTGCGCTAGTATAGGGAACAACAGATTCGATGCGGGAGTGCCGGCGGTGCAAACCACAAGGCTGAGAGGGCATGGGGCCCAATCCTTTGAACCTGTCAGTTAATGCTGGCGTAGGGAGCATGCCGCCTTTACAGGGGCGCTGTCTATGCACAGCGCCCCTTTTCTATGCCAAGGAGGCATGTGCAGTGATTGATTCGGAACAGCTTAAGCAACATGTGGTCAAGGCCGTGGAGGAGATTCGCGCCGCCAATCCGATGGCCGGCTCCATCACCAACACGGTGACGATCGACTTTGTCGCCAATGCGCAGCTCGCCGTGGGCGGTTCGGCCGCCATGGTCTATCTGCCCGACGAGGGCGAGGCACTCGTTGCCGGCGGCGGCGCCATCTATCTCAACATGGGCACGCTCTTCCCCATCTACGAGCAGACGATCCCCCGCGCGGCCAAGGCGGCACACGACGCCGGCAAGCCCTGGGTGCTCGATCCAGTGGGCCTAGGTATCGGTAGCCTGCGCACCCAGCTGGTAAACGAGCTCAAGCAGTACAAGCCCGCCATCGTACGCGGCAACGCCTCCGAGATCATCGCACTCGCCGGCCTGTGGGGTCTTGAGGGCGAGGCGGCCGATCTGAGCCGCGTGCGCGGTGTCGATACCACCGACACGGTCGACGCCGCCCGCGATGCCGCCGTGGCGCTCGCCCGCTACACCGGCGGCGCCGTAGTGGTCTCGGGCGAAGTCGACCTGATCACCGACGGCACGACCGTGGCCAAGTCCCACGGCGGCAGCCCGCTCATGTCCAAGATCACCGGCTGCGGCTGCTCGCAAGGCGGCGTGCTGGCCGTGTACGCCTGCGCCGCCGACCCGTTTACGGCAGCCGTCTGCGGCACCGCCGTCTACAACGTGGCCGGCACGCGTGCCGCCGCCGTCGCCGACGCCCCGGCAAGCTTTAAGGTCGCCTTTATCGACGAGCTCTACCGCGCAACCGCCCAGGACATTGCCGATAACCAACTCGAGCTCGAGGAGGCATAGGCCATGTCCGATCCCGCAACCAATACCGGCATGAACACGCTCGTCGCCGTGGCCATCGCCCCGTGCGGCACCGGCGATGAGCTGTCCGCCGAGGTCGCCGAGGTCGTGCGCGTCATTCGCGAGAGCGGCCTTCCCAACCGCACCACCTCGATGTTCACCGAGATCGAGGGCGACTGGGACGAGGTCATGCAGGTCGTGCGCGACGCAACCTTTGTGTTGGCGAGCAAGGGCATCCGCACCGAAGTCGTGCTCAAAGCCGATATTCGTCCCGGATTTACCGACACCATGACCGGCAAACTCGAGCGCATGGAAGCGCAGATCAAAAAGCAGGAGGAAGCACGATGAGCATCCGCGACAACCTTGATATCTCGGCCTATCTGGTACTCGGCCCCGAAAACACGCTGGGACGTCCCGTGGGCGATGTGGTGGCCCAGGCGCTCGACGCCGGCTTTACCTGCATTCAGGTGCGCTCCAAGGTGGCAAGCGCCCGCGAGATCATTGCGCTGACCGGCGACGCCGCGCAGGCAATCGCACAGGCTGGCAAGACCGGTCAGGTCGCCTTGCTGATCGACGACCGCCTGGACTGCGTACTCGCCGCACGCGAGCAAGGCATCGCCGTCGATGGCGTGCACGTGGGCCAAAGCGATATTCCCGTCGAGGTCTGCCGCAAGCTGCTGGGCCCCGATGCCATCGTGGGCCTTTCGGCCCGCTGCGAGGAGATGCTCGAGTACGTCAAGACCGCCGACATGAGCCTGGTCGACTACCTGGGCATCGGCCCGCTCCACGAGACCGAGACCAAGCGCGATTGCGGACGCGCAGCCGACGGCTCTATCATCACCAAGAGCTTTGAGGACCTGGCCGCACTCCACGCGGCAAGCCCCGTGCCCATCGTGGTGGGCGGCGGCGTCAAGACGGCCGACCTGCCGCAGCTCAAGGCCACCGGCGTCGACGGCTTCTTTGTGGTGAGCGCTGTCTGCAGCGCCGACGACCCCTACGCCGCCGCCAAGGAACTCGTCGACACCTGGCAGCAGGCATAAGTCTAGGCCGAGCAGTTGCTCCGCAGCCTCATATTCTTCAATAGCGGAAAGCGCATCCCAGTTTGGACCTCCATTCCGAGATGCGCTTTCCGCATGCGACCCTTACCCCGCCAGATACGCTTCCAACGCCGGCAAAGTCGCCTCCGCATCGCGGCGGCCGATCTGATAGATGCGCTCGAGCTCATCGGGTTCGCGGCATAGCGACGGCACCTTCACCGATTCGCTCGGACGCACCACAAAGATATCGCCGGCAGCCTCACGACGTGCCAGGTCATCGAGCGTGGCATTGTAAACCTCATGCCGATGCTCAAGCGCCGCGACAAACTCCGGGTAGTGACGGAACACGCGCCGCAGCATGGGCATCACGCTGTTGGGCTGCTTCACAAAGCCCGCCGGCTGCGTGAGCACCACGATATTGCGGTCATACCCCTGCGCAAACAGCCATGCACTGGGAATAGAATCAGCCACGCCACCATCCAGATACTTATGCCCGTCAATAGCAACGGGACGCGTCGCCACGGGAATCGCCGACGATGCCCGGATCCACTCGATATCCCTCTCGTCGCCATAGGGCAGGTCGTGGTAGACGGCCTTGCCCGTCTCGATATCGGTGCACACGCACGTAAACCGCATGTGACAGGCGCGATACGCCTCCAAGTCAATGGGATCGCGCTCGATAGGCACCTCGTGATAGGCAAAATCGGCATTGAACATGTCGCCGGTCCGCAGCCAGCTTGCTACACCCGCATAGCGCTTGTCGGCACAATAGGCCTTGTTGTAGCGAATGGCGCGTCCGATCTGCCGCGATTTAAAGTTGTAGCCAAACGCCGCGCCCGCCGAGACACCCACCATATGGTCGCAGGTCAAACCGTGCTCCATCCAAACGTCGAGCACGCCCGCCGTATACATACCGCGGTAGCCGCCTCCCTCGAGCGCGAGCCCCACCGTGCGCGTCGTATCCGGCTGTGCCATGCGACCATCTCCGTTCCTACGTTTAAAACCGGAACAAGTATACCCGTCAACATATATCGTCTCAGTCGCATTTTCATCGAACATCGCATCGTCGCGCTACCGCCTGTCGAATAATAGGCGCCCACAGCATGTGCACCCATATATAATTCTGCACTGTTGTTTATACTACTCAGCAGTTATCAACAGCGAACATTAGCCGGTAAATTAACCCAACAACGCAGCAAGGCGGGGGCCTGGATACACGCAAAGCGCCAAACAACAACGCGTGTGCACAACGAGCTCGCCCGACGCAATCCGCCCGACCTCAGAAAGCCGCTTACGACATGGATACTGTCAGCAATTACACCGAAACGCTCGAAAAGACCGTTCGCGACCTTCTCGAGCGTCAGGATGATCTGATTAGGACCGCCTTTACCGACCAGCTTACCGGGCTTGGCAACCGTGGCGGCTTTGCCCGTTCCCTCGAGGAGCTCTGGGAGCAGGACACCCCCGTTACCATGGCGTTCATCGATATCGACAATCTCAAGCACTGCAACGACGTCTTTGGGCATGACGAGGGCAACCGTTATATCTTGCAGGTAAGCCTCTATCTCAAACTGTATATGAAAGTGGACGAGGCGGCGTTTCGCATAGGCGGCGACGAGTTTGCCATCCTATCTACGATTGCGACCGAAGACGACCTCGCCGAACGTCTGGAACACTGCCGAACGATCCTGCTCAAAAACAACGATTCCGAGATGCCCCACTCGTTTAGCTACGGAGTGGCACACGCCGACCCCGCCCTGGGCGAAGCCCCCAATCGCATGACACTCGATGCCGACCATCGCATGTACGACTACAAGCTACGTCATGCCGTGTACCTCGATCGACGCAATATCACGCAAGTCCACGCCGACGACTTCGAAATAAGCGACCGCGTTTTCGACGCCTTTTCAATGCTCAACGAAGGTCGTTATTTCTTTATCGAGAACTTGGACAAACATCGCACCCTTTGGTCACAAGGTGCCTTGCGCGATCTTGGCCTTCCCTCGGAGCACATAGACAACTGCCGCGATTACTGGAAAACGCGCGTCCATCCCGATGACCTTGAGGCTTTTACCGACGACATCGACCAAGTCTATAACGGCTCCAAACACCATCGAGTCATGCAGTATCGTGTGCGCAACGCCGTCGGCGACTACGTCCTTTGCCGTGCTCGCGGGTTTCGTATCGACGGCGACGGAAATGTCCCCTCACTCTATGTCGGCGAGCTCGTCAACCACTCACTTGCCGAAACCGTCGACGCCGCCACAGGCCTCGGAACGCAGCGCATGCTGGTCAACGCTATCGATACCTGCCGCCTTGACCGTTGCAAGACAGGGCTTATAGCGGTGCGCGTTCGTGGCACGGCAAAGCTCAACGAGCTCTACGGGGCTGAGGCTGTCGACAACATGCTTGCCGAATACGCGGGCCGCATGCTGTCGATCACCCGCGGCAGGAGCCGGGTCTACCGTTCACGAAGCGTCCAGTTTGTCGTGCTCAGCAACGATTTGGACCACGAGGCATTCGAGCAACTGACCCGCCACCTTAAAGAGGCCGTTTTCGCTCCTGTGCAAATCGCGGGCGACACCATTACTCCCGTCTGTCTTGTCGTCCCGGCATTTTACGAGCACTTAACCCATCAGGCGACAGCCGTTTTAGGCGAACTCGATCGTCGCCTTCGCACAGCCGGCGGGCTTGTCCCCAACGACAGCCTCCCTATACCCGAGGTCGAACGCAAAAGTGCAATCGCCGAACGCATCGATATGCTCACCGGTCTCTACCGACCCAGCGAGTTTATGCGGCGAGCCAACGCTTTTCTCGAGGCAAGGCGCGACGGCGCCTGGTGCATCGCCACGGTCGACATGGGCCACATGCGCCTGTTTAACGAATGGTATGGACAGGCCGAAGGCGACCGCCTGCTTGCCGATGTGGGCACGGTCCTCAAGGACATCGAGAATGCCGACATGGGCGTCGCAGGGTACTGGGGCCAAGATGACTTTTGCGTACTCATCCCCTTTAAGCACATCACCGTCCACCAAATCTACAACCGCGTTCGCGAGGCAGTAGCCAGGCATGATGGCGGCGTAGGTTTTTGGCCGTCCATGGGCGTTTACCCCATCGATTCCAATGAGGAGATCACCATCGATGCGCAGGCAAAGGCCATGTTTACCAATCGGCGCGCAAAAAACGACTTTAAGGAGCGCATTGCCATTTTTTGCCCCGAGGAGTACAAGCGCGAAATCGTGTCCAACCGCACGCTGACCGAATTCCAGTACGCGCTGTCAAATGGTCGCATCACGTACTATCTTCAGCCCCAGGTCGATATGGAAACCGGCGAGATTATTGGCGCCGAAGCACTCACTCGCTGGATTGACAAGGACGGCTCTCTCATTTCGCCCGCAACGTTTATCCCCGCACTCGAGGAAAGCGGCTTTGTAGTGACGCTCGACAAATATGTTTGGCAGGGCGTCGCCATGTGGCTCCGCGAGCGCCTCAATCGAGGACTTCGCGTGGTTCCGATTTCCCTCAATGTGTCGCGCGTAGACATTCTTGCCTGCGATGTCGCCGAGCATATGGGGTCGCTCGCCGCCCAGTACAACCTGCCGCCCGAACTCATGCACATCGAGATCACCGAGACCGCCTATACCGGAGAGTCCGAGGCCGTGGATAAGCTGACCGCGGATCTGCACACCCGTGGCTTCTCGACCTACATGGACGATTTTGGCACCGGCCAGTCCACGCTCGTGATGCTCAAGAACGTCAACGTCGACGTCATCAAGCTCGACCGCACCTTTGTGCCCACCGACCGCGATCAAGGCCGCAGCGCGCAGATCGTGTCATCGATGCTCGAGATGGCGCAGTCACTCCATCTGCCCGTCGTGGTTGAAGGCGTCGAAACAAATGAGCAGGCAAACATGCTACGACAAATGGGCGCCCGCTACGCTCAGGGCTTCCTCTACTACCGTCCCATGCCGGCGAAGGATTTTGAGGCATTGCTCGATGGTGGCAATAACAACTGATACGCTCGCGCGCAAAACGCCACCGCCGGAGGGGGAATTTGTCTCCATTAGCTAACTTATATCCCCAATTCAAACCGAATTGGGGATATGATACAAACCGTTGTTCCGCCCAAGGAGGTTATCCATCATGAACGAGTCATATCGCCTGGGTGAGCAATCGATTATTGCCTATCTTCAGCGACTTGCGAATGGCATCTCGACCGCCGAACTCGATGTTGCCGCGCTGCCTGCTGAACTACGCGCCGTTGGCGAGCAACTGCAAAAGACGCATGCCATCCTGCAACAAGAGCGCCGGCTGCTTGAGAGCAACGCCTATATCGACCCGCTCACCAACTTGGGCAACCGCAGCGGACTCGACCGTCACGTCGAGCAGCTCTGGCGCAAAGGCGACCCCTTTACCTGCGCCTATATTGACATCGACCATCTCAAACATTGCAATGATAGGTTTGGCCACGCCGAAGGCAATCGCTATATTCTGAGCATCTGCCGCACGCTCTCCGAAACCATGGAGCACGATGAGATGCTGTTCCGCATCGGTGGAGACGAGTTTGTGCTCATCTCGCCCTCCGCAAACGAGGCTGAACTCGAGCAGCGCTTGGAGCAGGTACGTGCCGGGCTGATCGAGGCGAGCTCAGGCGGCAAGGCGCCCATGATCGGCAGTTTTAGCTTTGGCTGCTCGCGCGTCGATCCACTTGCCGGCGACACGCGTCGCCAGATGACGATGGATGCCGATCGCAAGATGTATCGCTATAAGCTTATGCATCGTGTGCAGCAACCGAAAGACAATGATGCGCCGCAACGCCCAATCGTCGATCAGCTTCCCTGCAACGACCGAGCGTTCCAAGCGATCTCCATGAGCTCCGAGACGCGCTATCCGTTCATCCTTAACCTCGATACGGGCGAATCGCAATGGTCGGTTAACGCCGTGCGCGATTTTGACCTGCCCTCCCAGCACCCTTTTAACTCACTCGACATGTGGCTCGCCCGCGTTCATCCCGAGGACCGCGACAACGTACGCGCCGAGCTCGACATGGTGATAAACGGCACGTGGCACTTCCACTACATGCAGTATCGCGTAATGGATGCCACTGGAAAATACGTGCTTTGCGACTGCACGGGCTACCGCTTGGATGGAACCGATACCGAGCCCAACATGTATGTGGGCATTATCATCAACCGAAGCTTGGCAGATACGACCGATTCCGTGACCGGCCTGGGCGATATTCACGCCCTGGTCAACGCCATTGGCGAAATGCGTCGCGTGCCGCGCAAGGCAGGCTTTATTGCCATTAAGGTCGACGATATCGCCGAAGTCAATGCCCGCTTTGGATTCGATGCAGGCGACCGCGTGCTCGCCGAAAGCGCCGCCTGCCTCATGGATTGTTCGCGCGGCAAGGGTCGCCTGTTCCGCTCGACGGGACCAATGTTCGTGGCGCTTTTCGATGAGCTCGGCCCCGAGGCAATCGACGAGCTCGCAAACGAAATCGAACGATTCCTGGGTTCTCCCGTGCTCATCGGCTCGCTTGAATATCAGCCGCCCATTCGCGTGGCCACGCTCCATCTGAACAGCGTTGACCGACAGCCCGTTTCCATTTTGAACGAGCTCAAAGCGTTGCTCGGGAAAGCCGTGCAGGTGCCAGGTACCAAACTGGATTAGCACCGCGCCCGCGCCGCCTCCCCCATCGTGCGATAATCCTCTGCAGAAGTCACCAAAAGCAGAGGGAGTTTGTGATGAAGGTTCTTTTGGTCAATGGCAGCCCCAAGGCAAACGGCAACACCGCCCGCGCACTCGCCGAGGTCGCCGAGCAGCTCAATGCCGAAGGCATTGATACCGAGGTGTTTCAGCTGGGCGCCAAGCCCATTCGCGATTGCATCGGTTGCGGCCAGTGCGGCAAGCTTGGCGGTCGCTGCACCTTTGGCGATGACGTAGTGAACGAGCTCATCGCTGCCGCCGAGCAGGCAGATGGCTTTGTTTTTGGCTCACCTGTCTACTATGCGCACCCCAGCGGCCGCATCCTTTCGGCCCTCGATCGCGCCTTCTATGCCGGCAGCAAGGCCTTTGCGCACAAGCCGGGCGCTGCCATCGCCGTCGCCCGTCGCGGCGGTACGTCGACGACCTTCGACGTACTCAACAAGTACTTCACCATCAACCAGATGCCCGTGGTTGCCTCCACGTACTGGAACAACGTGTTTGGTCGCGTGCCCGGCGACGCCAATGGGGACGCCGAGGGCCTTGCCACCATGCGCAACATCGGCAAAAACATGGCCTGGCTCCTTCGCTGTATCGAGGCAGGACAGGCCGCCGGCATCAACGCACCCGAGGCAGATCGAGCAACGACCAACTTCATCAGGTAGAACGGCGGAACAAATACATGAACGTGCAGATTTTTGGCACCAAAAAGTCCTTCGATACCAAGAAAGCACAGCGCTTCTTCAAAGAGCGCCGCATTAAGGTGCAGTTTATCGACCTTAAGGAAAAGGAGATGAGCAAGGGCGAGCTCACGAGCGTGATGCAGGCGGTCGGCGGCATCGACAAGCTGCTCAACCCCAAAGCCAAGGACGAGGAGACGCTCGCGCTCATCCAGCACCTCACCCCTAGCCAGCGCTTCGACAAGCTGCTCGAGAACCAGCAGGTTCTAGCCGAGCCCATCGTGCGCAACGGTAAGAAGGCCACCGTCGGTTATTGCCCCGATGTATGGGGAGCCTGGGAGTAGCTTGTGTTATTTGCCGGCGCGTGGGTATAAGAGCAGGCGTTTGGCATAAGATTCAACTGTAAGCCATGTCTAACAAAGGAGGGCACATGCCCAACAAACCCGTGAAGATCATCATGCTTACCGGATACCTCGGTGCCGGCAAGACCACGCTGCTCAACCACATCCTCGCTAACGACGGCGGCATCCGCGCCGCCGTGATCGTCAACGACATCGGCGAGATCAACGTCGACGCCAGCCTTATCGCCGACGGCGGCCTTTCCGAGACCGATGACCTCATCCCGCTCACCAACGGCTGCATCTGCTGCACGCTTTCGGACGACCTTGCCAACCAGCTGCAGGGCATCGCCGATTCGGGCAACTTCGACTACATCATCATCGAGGCATCGGGTATTTGCGAGCCTATCCCCATCGCCTACACCATCTCGAGCTTCTGCGACGAGGCCAAGGTGGGCGGCGAGCCCAAGCTCGCGCTCGACAACATCGTGGCCGTGGTCGACTGCGCCCGCATGTACGACGAGTTCAACGGCGGTCGCGACCTGCTGGCAGAGGATATCGACGAGGACGACATCGAGAGCCTGCTCATCCAGCAGATCGAGTTCTGCTCCACGCTGATTCTCAACAAGACCGATACCGTGAGCCCTGAGCAGATCGCCGAGCTCAAGGCCATCGTGCGCAGCCTGCAGAAAGATGCCGTGATCGTCGAGGCCCAAAACGGCGAGGTCCCCATGGAGGAGCTGCTCGACACCGACCGCTTCGACTTTATGCGCGCCTACAACTCCGCCGCCTGGATCGAGGCCATGGAGCATCCCGAGGAGCACGACGACCCCGAGGTGCTCGAGTACGACATCGAGACCTTTGTGTACTCGCGCCGCAAGCCGTTTGACCTGCAGAAGTTCACCGATTTTGTTGAGCAGGAGTGGCCCGACGAGGTCATTCGCGTCAAGGGCCCGCTGTGGCAGACCGGCGATCCGGACATGTGCTACATGTTCGAGCAAGCCGGCCACCAGATGCGCCTGATGGAGAACGGCCTGTTCGTTGACTCGGCGCCCGAGGGCGAGAAGCAGAAGATCATCGACGAGAACCCCGAGATCATGCAAATTTGGGACGACGAGACGGGCGACCGCATGACGAGCCTGTGCATCATCGGCCGTCACATGGACAAGGATGCGCTCATCGCCTCCCTCGATGCCTGCCTGACCGACTGGCACCGCGCCTAGGTTTATCCAAGCGGGCATTTGTCCGCCTACGTAACCGCCTAACCACCACGAAGGTACCCTTCGTGGTGGTTTTTCGTTCTGAGCTAAGGAAATTCATGTTCAATATCGTGCTGTATGCACCCGAGATTCCGGCCAATACGGGCAATATCGGCCGTACCTGCGTGGTCACCGGCGCCCATCTGCATCTGGTGGAGCCACTGGGCTTTTCGCTCGATGACAAGACGGTACGTCGCGCCGGTCTGGGCTACTGGCAAAACTTGGACGTGACGACCTATGCCGGCTGGGAGGATTTCCTTGCGCGCAACGGCCTCTCCCCCGCCGACGAGCGCCTGCATCTGCTGACCAAAAAGGCGCGCCGAACCTATGCGCAGAGTACCTACCGCGATGGCGACTACCTGGTCTTTGGCAGCGAGAGCTCGGGCATTCCCGAGGAGCTACTCGCCGCGGCGCCCGAGCGCTGCGAGCGCATCCCGATGCTGCGCGATTGCGATTCGCTTGACAACGCCGAGGCATGGGAAGCCCACGAGGAATCGCTCGGGCATACCGAGGACGACCACGAAGCCATCCTTCGGCAGGATATCTGCGGCAACTTCATCAATCCGGACGACTACCGCATCAGCGCCCTCAACCTCTCCAACAGCGCCGCCATCGTCCTCTACGAGGCCCTGCGCCAAACAGGCTTTCCGGGAATGTGACAAAGGGACTGTCCCTTTGTCACATTCGAGCGCCACGCCGACGGCGCACACGCCTAATTGATGCTCTAGATAGAGAGCCCTCACTTTTAATCAGAATTAACTAAAGTAAAATGAAGTTAAACGGCGGTGTGAAAGGAGAGCCTTGTGAAATATCTCGAGAACCCGTTTACCCCCAGTTTTGGTGAGGTTCCTGCCCATCTCGCTGGCAGACAACAGATTATTCGGGATTTGG
>URXE01000045.1 GCA_900551815.1 uncultured Collinsella sp. | reverse complement strand
ACGTGCTCATCGACCACTCGGGCAATGTAAAGCTCACCGACTTTGGCATGGCGCGGCTGTCGTCTGCCGGCGGCTTTGGCGGCTCGCGCGGCGGCACCATCGGCTACATGCCGCCCGAGCAGCTCGACATCGAGACCGGCACAGTCGACGAGCGCGCCGATGTCTTTGCCCTCGCCTGCGTGATCTACGAGGGACTGTGCGGCAGCGCCCCCTTTATGGCCGCCACGCCCGCCGACTCGCTCGGCCGCATCATCGGCGGTGCCACCTACCCCAGCGAGCTCATCCCGCACTTTCCCCCGGGAGCCGAGGCTGCGCTCATGAGCGCCCTCTCCCCCATGCCGCAAGACCGCCCCAGCAGCATCGAGGCATTTTGCGACCAGCTGCTCGCCGGCTTGGGCAGCGTGCGCGAGGGCCGTCGCAGCCTAGAGCAGATGGTGGGCGAGCTGTCGAATGACGAGCGCACGGCAGACGATATCGAATCGCTGCCCTATGAGGACGACACCATCGAGGTCGACCCCGCACTCGGCTGGGCCGGCACGCGCTGGGGCCACGCGCGCGATTACACCATGCGCGCCATCTCGGCGCTAACGTGCGGCGCCTTTAGCTTTTTGATCATGCAGACGGCTGGCGTCGCGGCGCTTCCCGGACTTATTGCCGCGGCCATCGCGATTGGGGCGGCCGCCGGCCTGGCCCCGCAGATTGGCTCGGCTATCTCGGCCGTGGGCTTTTTGGTACTTATGGCCAACGCCACCATGCAGACGCAGGGTATCCTGTCGATGCTGCCCGTCGCGGTGCTCTTTGCCGCTGCCATGTCCGGTTGGTGGATCGCCTGGGGCCGCACCGAGGCCGCCGCGAGCGCCGCGCTCACCTGCGCGGTGGCACTTGGCTGTCTAACGGGCGACGTCCTCCTTGCCGCCGGGGTCGCCGCCGGCATCGCGGCCTTTTGGCTCGGCCCGGCAAGCGCCGCGGCCGCCACGGGGATGGGCGCGCTTTTTGGCCGCCTGGCTACGGTTGCGCTTTCCGCCGGAGGCGTGCTGGGGCTCGGCAATGTTGCCACGGCACTGGGAGACATGCTCTTCTGGGCTGCCGTCGTGCTCGTCGCGGCGACAGCTGCACTGACATCTCTGCTGCTCAACGTCCATGCCAAGCGTGCCGAGCAGGGCTCGAACCTGACTGCAATCGCTGCCATCGCCGGCTGCGGAATAGGCTCCGCGGCGTCGCTCTGTCTTGCACACCATATGGAAATTGCCAGCCTTGCGGCCGCGGTCGTCGTCAAGGCGGCGGTTGCGGGAACCCTATCCTCTATAATTGTTGGGATATGCCTATATTTGCTCGGATACCAAAGAACCTATACGGAGAGTGATCTTTCGTGAACTTCCTGAACATCTTCGAGGACCACGTGGCCGGCATCTTCGGTGCCACCCGTGCCCCGTTCTCCTTTAAGAAGCTTGCCAAGCAGGCCGCTCGCGACATGGAGGATCAGACTCTGGTGATCAACGGCGTCAACACCGCGCCGGCACTCTATACCATCCTGATCGCCGCCGACGACGATCCCATGCTCGCCCCGTTCTACCCCGAGCTTTCGCGCGAAGTCCGCGAGTTTGTGAAGGCACAGGCCGAAAAGCGCCGCTATGTGTTTGTCGGCGAACCCCTCGTTCGCTTTATGATCGACCCGCAGCTGCGTGCCGGTAAGTTCTCGGTCTTTGCCGAGAACGTCGATGCCCCCACGCTCGGTCGTCTGTACGAGGAAGAGCGCGCCTACCAGAATGGCCTGGGCCAGAACAACTCGGCCGCAAGCCGCGCCGCCAGCGCTCCCCGCGCCGGCAAGCAGCAATTCGCCGCTCCGCAGCAACAGCACCCCGCCGCCATGCCCCAGCAGCCGACGCCCCGCGCCGTCGCTCCCGACCCGCTCGCCGTGGCCGATCCCTTTGCGCCCAACGTCCCCGACCCCGCCGCCGCGCCCATCCCCGTGCCGCAGACCGTCTCTCGTGACGCCCTCGCCGGTATGGGCGGAGCCGCCGCGACCGGCGCCGCCGTGGGCCTTGGCGCCGCGGCCGGTATTGCCTCCAACATGGCGAGCACCCGCGCCCCGCAGCGCCCGCTCGCCCAGCTCGTCGACGTAGTGAGCGGCGAGAGCCACAGCATCACTTCCGCGCAGGTGACCATCGGTCGCGAGCGTTCGGTTTCGGACATCGCCCTGCGCGACCCCAACGTGTCGCGCCGTCACGCCCAGCTCACCTTTACCGGTTCGGACTGGTCGATCGAGGACCTCAATTCCACCAACGGCACGCTCGTCAACAACCGCCGCATCACGCGCTGCCCGCTGCGCAACGGCGATCTGCTGACGTTTGGCCTGAGCACCTTTGAATTTAGGGGATAGTCGCTTATGAACATCGATATCGTCCTTTTTGCAGGCCGCATCGTCCTGGTCGCCCTGCTCTACATCTTCCTGTTCGCCGTCATGAAAACCGGCGTGGGACTCGTACGCGGCCAGCGCCGCGACTCCGCTATCTGGACGATCGATGTGGACAAGGGTCCGCGCGGCATCCGTGGCATCCATGTAGATATGCTCGGCCCCGTCATCGTGGGCCGCTCGCCGTCCTCGGACATCTGCATCAACGAACCGTTTGTCTCGGCCTCGCACGCACGCTTTTCGCTGCAGGGCCCGGCACTCATCATCGAAGACCTCAACTCGCTGAACGGCACGCTCGTTAACGGCCGTCAGTTGGTGGAGCCCGCAACGCTGCGCGAGGGTGATGAGGTCCAGATTGGCGACGTGGTCATGAAGGTGAACCGTCGATGATCGACGAGGAGAACAAGTCCGCAACCATGCCCGAGACGCCGACTGCCCCCGCAGCTGCGCCGGCCCATGCCGCTCCGGCGCGCCCTGCGACCGTGGAGCCCGAGGACACCGTGTTCTCCCTGCCTCTTTCGCATGTAACTCAAGAATATCCGGCACTCGTCGATGACGAGGACGCCGACACCGAGCAGCTCGACGCCCCTATCGGCGCGCACGCTGCCGAGCAGCCCGCGGAACCGGAGGCAACGCCCGCACCGGCTCACTTTGCCGAGCCCGTCGCCGAGGCGATTAACGAGAGCGCTGCCGTGTTTGCAGCGCCCGAGCCTGACGCGCCGGTATTCCCCGTCGCCCCGGCAAGCGAGGCGGCACCCGCATCTGCAACGCCTGCCGAAGTCGAGCAGCCCGTTGCCGCGCCCGCCGCAGCTCCCGAGCCCTCCGCTCAACCCCAGAGCACGCCCGCGCCGTCGCACTTTGCGACGCCCGAGCCGACGGCTGTCGAGCCGCAGCAGGACGGCGATCCCGCCGACCGCGTAACCGAAGACCTCAACCTTCCGGACGTCTCCGATGCCGATTCGGGCAACGATGCCGACACCGTCTCCCCCGGCGACACCGCCGAGATCGATGTCGCCGCCGTGGAGGCAAAGCTCAAAGATCCCGGCTCGACCATGAGCTTTGAGCCGCTGACCGACGAGCGCATCGAGACCGACTCGACCTACGACGCCGGCACCACCACGCAGCTTATGTGGGGCGCCCGCTCCGACGTCGGATGCGTACGCCCGCACAATGAGGACTCCTATCTGGTGCAGTCGCCGCTCTTTTGCGTGTGCGACGGCATGGGAGGACACGCCGCCGGCGAGGTGGCATCCTCTATCGCCGTCGAGACCATCGCCAAGACGGCGCCGCAGTCCGCCGACGCCGCGCGCTTGGCCGCAGCCGTCGAGGCCGCCAACGCCGCCGTGATCGAGGCCGCCCTCAACGGCCTGGGCAAACCCGGCATGGGATGCACGGCCACCTGCGCCTACATCGAAAACGACACGCTCGCCATCGCCCACGTAGGCGACTCGCGCGCCTACCTGCTCCACGAGGGTACGCTCATCCGCGTGACCCGCGACCACTCCTACGTGGAGGAGCTCGTGGATGCCGGCGAGATCACGGCCGACGAGGCCCGCGTCCACCCCAACCGCTCGGTCATCACCCGCGCGCTGGGCTCGGATCCCGCCATGTATGCCGACCACTTTACCCTGCACATCGAGGAAGGCGACCGCCTGATTCTGTGCTCCGACGGTCTTTCGAGCATGATTCCCGATAGCGATATCGAGAACATCGCTACGCAGTCCTCGAGCGCACAGATCTGTGTCGACAACTTGGTGGACGCGGCGCTCGCCGCCGGCGGCCACGACAATGTGACCGTGGTGGTCGTCGACCTGGTCGACGACGGCGTTATGCGCGAGGCAAAACGCGTCCGACGTCGCAATGTCACCATCGCCACCGTCTTGGCCCTTGTCTTTGTGCTGGTAGCAGGCATCTGGGCATACACGGGCGTCACCGGCTCCTATTACTTGGGAACCTACCACGGCAATGTCGCCGTCTGGCGCGGCCTGCCCGGCAAGACGCTCGGGGTCGAGCTCCACTGGCTCGAGAGCGAAACCAGCATCAAGCTGTCCGACCTGCCCGAAGACACGCAAAACCGCCTGAAGGCAGGCATTCCGCAAACGAGTGTCGACGATGCGCAGGACACCATTTCCAAGTACCGCCATCAGATTGACGAGGAGCAGACCCGTCAGGTGATTGACGCGCAAACGATTCGCGACAACACCGATCAGGAATCCACCTCCGAGTCAGATTCCGAGAAAACCGCCGAACAGTCAGCCGAGGCCGAAGCCTCCGATAAGAATTAGAAAGGGAGTGCCGCTTATGAGTCGCCGCAACACCGAACTGCTCTTGCTCATCGCCTCGGCGTTCCCCGTCATCCTGCTCTATGCGATGTACGTGCTCACCGCGGGTGCCACGATTTCCTTTGAGACGCTCGCCGTGCCGATCGGCCTGTTCGCCGCCTTCGCCGCGGCGCATATCGCCGTGCGCATCCTGGCGCCCGGCGCCGACCCCGCCATCCTGCCCATCGTCTTTGTGCTCTCGGGCATCGGCATCACATTCGTGACGCGCCTGGCCCCCGACCTCGCCATCTCGCAGCTCATCATCTTGTTTGTCTCGGTGGCGCTCATGGTGGGAACGCTCGCACTGGTCAAGAACCTCGACGTGGTCATGCGCTACAAGTACACCTTTGGCATTATCGGCATCATCCTGCTGATGCTGCCGATCTTTATCGGCACCACGATCTCGGGCTCCAAGCTGTGGATTCGCATCGCGGGCTTCACCATCCAGCCCGGCGAGTTCGCCAAGGTCTTCATCGTCTTGTTCCTGGCAGGCTATCTGGCCGAGAACCGCGAACTGCTCTCCATCTCCAACCGCAAGATCTTGGGCCTCAAGATTCCGCGCTTCCGCCTGCTGCTGCCGCTGTTTGCCGTGTGGGGCGTGTGCCTGCTCATCGTCGTCTTCGAACGCGACCTGGGCTCGGCCGTCCTGTTCTACACCATCTTTTTGCTGATGCTCTATGTTGCCACGGGACGCTTTTCGTACGTCATCATCGGCCTTGCGCTGCTGGCCGTTGGAGCCGTGGGCGCCTACAAGTTCCTGTCTCACGTGCAGGTGCGCTTTCAGGTCTGGGTCGATCCGTTTAAGGATGCCCAGGGCCAGGGCTACCAGATCGTACAGTCACTTTACTCACTGGCTGACGGCGGCCTGGATGGCGTCGGCATCGGCAACGGCATGGCAAACAACATCCCCGTCGTCGAGTCCGACTTCATCTTCTCGGCCATCGGCGAGGAAATGGGCCTTTTGGGCGGCGGCGCCGTGCTCATCCTGTTTATGCTTTTTGCCGTGCGTGGCCTCACCACGGCAGCCCGCGCCAAGTCCGACCTTGCAGCCTTTAGCGCGACCGGCCTTACGGCGGCCATCAGCTTCCAGGCATTCTTAATCGTTGGCGGCGTAACCCGCCTGATCCCGCTGACCGGCGTCACCCTGCCCTTTATGAGCCAGGGCGGCTCCTCGCTGCTGGCGAGCTTTATCATCGTCGCGCTGCTGCTGCGCGCCGGCGACGAGGCAACCGGACGCGAAGCCGAGCTCACCGGCACCGGCACCATGGCCGCCATCACCGATGACCAGGTCGCATCCGCCGCTGCCCCGACCGGTACGCGTTTTGCCAACGTGCCTTCCTACAGCCACGGCAACCACTCCGCGGGCTCTCGCATGCGTCGTCGCCTGCTCGACACGCCTGAGTCCGGCGTGCTCGGCCGCGTGGCGCTTGCCAACCGTCTGACTCGTGCCGTGTTTGCCTTTACGGCGCTGTTCGCCATCCTTATCGGCAACCTCACCTATGTCCAGGTCATCAAGGCAAAGGACTACCAGGACATGCCGACTAACAACCACACCATCGCCCGCTCCAAGTACATCCAGCGTGGCTCCATCATCACGTCCGACGGCGTGACGCTCGCCGAGTCGCTACAGCAGGAGGACGGCACCTACGCCCGTTCCTACCCCAACGGCAACATGGCCGCGCACGTGGTGGGCTACGTGAGCCAGCAATACGGCACCGCAGGCATCGAGAGCGTCATGAACGATACGCTCACCGGCTCCAAGGATTACTCCAGCTGGAACAACGCCATTGCGTCGCTCGCAGGGCAGACCCAGCCGGGCAATACCGCCAAGCTCACTATCGACTCGCGCATCCAGACGGCTGCCGAGCAGGCGCTCAAAGGCTTTAAGGGCGCTGTGGTGGTCATGGATCCGCGCACCGGTGCGGTCCTTGCGTGCGCGAGCTCACCCACCTATGACAACACCAACATCGATGCCCTGATGCAGTCGGGCGGTGGCGAGGACGGCTCCATGTACGACCGCGCCATGGACGCGCTGTACACCCCGGGCTCGACCTTTAAGGTCGTCACGCTCTCCGCGGCGCTCGAAACCGGCACCGCCAGCCTTACCAGCACGTACCAGGCGCCCGGCTCCATGGACATCGGCAACGCGCCGGTCACCAACTATGCCAACGAGAGCTACGGCACCATCAGCCTGCAGCAGGCCTTCGCCGTGTCGTCCAACGTCGTCTTTGGCCAGGTGGCCAACGAGGTCGGCGCCAACTCGCTGGTACAGTTTGCCAACGCCTTTGGCTATGGGCAAAAGCTGGGTCAGGACCTTACCGCCGCGGCCTCCATCATGGCCGACCCGTCGCTTATGACCGAGTGGGAGACCGCTTGGGCAGGCGCCGGCCAGCCCGTCGGCATGGACCACACGCCTGGCCCGCAGACCACCGTCATGCAGAATTGCGTGATCGCTGCCGCTATCGCCAACAGCGGCGTGGTCATGGACCCGTTCTTTGTGTCACAGATACTCGCCCCGGACGGAACCGTGGTTAAGACCACGCAGTCCCGCTCGCTGGGCCAGGCTGTCAGCTCCACCACGGCCGACCAGGTCAAGCAGGCCATGCTCGCCGTCGTCCAGTCCGGTACCGGCACCGATGCCCAGATTCCGGGCGTCAAGGTTGCCGGCAAGACCGGTTCGGCCGAGACCGGCGTCACCAACGTCAACTCTATGTTTGTTGGCTTTGCACCTTACGATTCACCCACGGTTGCCATCTCGGTGGCCCTGGAGGATTACGACAAACACGACGTCAAGGCGGCCAAGATTGCCGGCATCGTCCTGACCGCGGCGCTCGCCGCACAGGGAGCGTGATGCCCGTGATCAAAGCGGAAACTTATGGCGCGCCGCGGCCGATGAGCTAGCGGCAACGCGCCACACGGCCCCAGCGGCCACACATTTGGTACTACACACATCATTGAGCGAATAGTTATGTTAGGAGCAGGAATGGAACAGAGGGTCCTCGGGGGAAGATACCTCCTCAAGGATAAGGTGGGGACAGGCGGTATGGCGACCGTCTTCCGTGCACAGGATCAGGTCCTCGACCGCACGGTTGCCGTCAAGATCATGCTACCGCAGTATGCCGGCGACGCCACCTTCGCCGCCCGCTTTAAGCAGGAGGCCCAGGCAGCTGCCGGCCTGTCCTCCCCCTATATCGTGGGCGTCTACGACTGGGGCAAGGACGGCGACACCTATTACATCGTCATGGAGTACCTGCGCGGTACCGACCTTAAGAGCGGCATCAAGAGCCACGGCGCCCTCGACCCCAAGAAGGTCGCGCAGATCGGCTCGCAGATCAGCTCCGCGCTTTCGGTCGCACACAAGCACGAGATCATCCACCGCGACATTAAGCCGCAAAACATCATGGTGCTGCCCGACGGCAACATCAAGGTAATGGATTTTGGCATCGCACGCGCCAAGAACAGTCACCTCACGCAGGATAACAACGTGCTGGGCACCGCCCACTATGTAAGCCCCGAGCAGACCCGCGGCCAGGACCTCGGCCCCACCTCGGATATCTACTCGCTGGGTGTCGTCATGTACGAGTGCGCCACCGGCCGCGTACCCTTTGACGGCGACGACGCCATCTCGGTCGCGCTCAAGCAGGTCAACGAGCTCCCCATCCCGCCGAGCCAGATCAACTCCGGCGTCGATGCCGACCTGGAGCGCATCATCCTCAAGTGCATGGAGAAGGACCCGGCAAACCGCTTCCAGACGGCCGACGAGCTGCGCCAGGTACTCAACAGCTACCTGTCCGGCCGCGCCGTCAACGTCTCGGAGCCCACGCGCATCATCGGTGCCGCCGGCGACCTGGGCGCCACCAAGACCCGCGAGCTTTCCGACTCAACGCGCGCCATGGTTCGTCCCGTCTCGGGCGTGAGCGGTCAGAGCACCGCCCGTAGCGCTGTCTCGGGCTCCACGGGCTCCTACGAGGTCGAGAAGCCTAAGTCCAACAAGAACAAGATCATCGCCGCCGTGATTGCCGCCGTCGCCGTGATTGGCGTGGTGGTGGCCTTTGCCACGGGCATGTTCAGTGGCGAACAGGTCACAGTGCCCGACGTGCTGGGCAAGGACCAGGAAACCGCTATTGAACTGATCAAGGAAGCTGGCCTTGAGGTTGGCACCGTCGACCAGAGCTACAACGACGATGTCGACGAGGGAAAGGTCGCCGAGCAGACCCCCAACGGCAACACCAAGAAGGCCAAGGGCACGAGGGTGAACCTGGTAATCTCCAAGGGCCCTAAGCCCTCCGAGAAGGTTGAGGTTCCGCAGCTCGTCGGCCTGACCAAGGACCAGGCCGAGGCCGCACTGGCAAGCGTGGGCCTGAAGGGCAGCGCTTCGGAGGAAGCCAATGAGGCCGAAGAAGGCCAGGTCTTTGAGCAGAGCACTGTTGCCGGCAAGGAGGTCGAGAAGGGCACGACCATCTCGTACAAGGTCTCCAGCGGCCCGGACACCACCTCGGTGCCCGATCTGACCGACATGACCGAGGCCCAGGCGCGCAACGCTCTCGACATGGCTGGCTTTGGCGTCGACGTGAGCTACCAGGAAAACGACTCGGTTACCGAGGGCACCGTAATTAGCTGGAACCCCAGCGGCAAGCAGAAGCCCGGTGCCACGATCACCGTCGTCATCGCCAAGAAGTCCGGCAAGGCCAGCGTCCCGGGCAACCTGTACGGCAAGAGCATCTCCGCCGCCGTCACCGCGCTCAACAACGCCGGGTTCTACAACATCGCATTCTGCGATCAGAACGGCAACCCCGTGAGTGGCAACGAGAATGCCACCGTTACGGGCGTCTCCCCCACCGGCAAGCAGTCCACCGACAGCACGATTACGCTGACGGTTTCCATCTCCGGTTCCGGCGACGACTCCGAGTCTAGCAACTAACGTCAATCGCTTGTTGCTCCGAGCGGTTTAGACCGCAAACACATTCGCTCAAAAGCGCCCGCTTGCTCCCCCGGCAAGCGGGCGCTTTGCGTGTCTCAGTAGACATCTGGTGATTTGATTTGGAAAATGTGGACGGACCCGCAGCCGGATGGGTAGAATGTGTCTAGAAAACGACGCATCCCGCGTAAGTGTTAAGGAGCGCGAGCGGCCTAGTTTTCTAACGTGTTAAACGGCCGGGCTGCAACCCCGGCCGTTTTTATTTGCGCTTGCGGCGCAAACGCCGAGAACCGTCCGCACCGCGCGTGCGCCTACGGACCTTAAACCGAACCTCATACGAATCAAGAAACGCAATGATGAACGTGCCGACCGTCGCAAGGGCGGCGAGCGCGTTAAGGAATTTCAGCAATTGGGGACCTCCGATCAAGTCTTCGGCCGCCCGCGCACGGGATGCGTCGCGCACACGATTCTAACCGATGCAGCCCTGATGATGCGGGCGACGGGAAGGGTGGCGCGGGCGGAGCTAGACGAAATGCGACCCATATTGGTGACGCGGGCGTCGACGGCCCGAATCCGGCCCTTAGACCAGAAGAGCCCGGCACCATAGCGGTACCGGGCTCGGTCAATCTCTGGTGCCCCCGGGCGGATTCGAACCGTCGACACCCGCTTTAGGAGAGCGGTGCTCTATCCCCTGAGCTACGGAGGCATGTTGTACTAGTGTAGCAGATTTACGCCACTACCATGCAGCGCATAGCCGCTCTTCGAGATAGTCATCTGCGACGTTCTTTAATAACTGGTCGTTTAAGAACGTCGCAGGAGACTAGTTGCCTTTGTGGAAGAGGCCTTTGATGACGGAAGGAATGCTCTTAGCGCCCTTGGCCGTCACATCGATAAAATCGGGCGAACGCACGAGCTTATCCTCATCGACGTACTTACGGACCGCACGAAGCGTCTCTTTGTCGTCGCGCGTCGAAAACGTAAAGTGACCGTTGTCCTTGGTGAAGATGGCAAAACGCGTGATCTTCTTGGTGCCGCGTAAAACCTCGGCGGCAATATAGTCGACCTCGTCCCACGGGATTTGAATATAATCCTCGGGATTGCGCTCGTTGTAATACTCGAACGCCTTATTGCCCACCATCACGTTACCGTGGCTGGTAAGCCCCATCAGGCAGGTTGCCGGCGTTGCCAGATCGACCGTGCTGTTCTGAGATTGCGCCATGCGCGCCTCGCCCTCCAAATAAAACAATCGGACCGCATCCAGTGTACCCACCGGGTGCGGTCCGTTTCAATGGCTCAAAAGCCCTTGCCTAGCAATTCTCGGTCTTAAGCCGAAGCGTGCTTACATGAAGCCGCAGAAGCGACCGATGATGCCGACGGCGAAGAGAGCCAGGATGATGACGATCGGGCTGACCTTCTTCTTGAGGAGCTTGCAGACCAGCAGGGTCAGGCACACGGCGGCAAGGCCGGGGATGAGCTGATCGAGGTTGGCCTGAAGCGTGGTGACCTTCATCTGATCAAGGGCGGTAGCACCGACGGAGTTGTACATCGTCAGCGCTTCCTTGATACCCTCGGAACCGGAGGGCAGGCTAGCCCAGTCGATAAAGGCGCCAGCAGACTGCTTGACCGTGGAGACGATCGGGGTGAAGGAAATGGACACCCAGCGCTCGACCAGGGCGCCGATGATGAACATACCCAGGATGGAAGCGCCCTCGGTGACCTTGCCCATCAGACCACCGGAGAGGTCCTTGGCGATGGAGGAGCCGACCTTGTAGCCAAACTCCTGCGTGTACCACAGGAAAGCGTAACGGATGATGTTCCACGCGAAGAAGAACAGCAGCGGACCGACGATGCTGCCGGACATGGCCAGGGAAGCGCCCAGAGCGCCCAGAATCGGGCGAAGGGTGAACCAGAAGACGGGGTCGCCGACGCCGGCGAGCGGGCCCATCATACCGACCTTGACGCCCTGAATGGCGACGTCGTCAATCGGGGCACCGTTGGCGCGCTCCTCCTCGAGAGCGAGGGTAACGCCAATGACGGGGGCGGAAACATAGGGGTGGGTGTTATAGAACTCCAGGTGGCGCTTAAGAGCGGCAATCTGGTCATCCTTGCTGGTGTAGAGCTTCTTGATCGCAGGGATCATTGCGAAGCACCAGCCGCCGTTCTGCATACGCTCGTAGTTCCACGAGCCCTGAAGGAACTGATGACGGAAGCAAACCTTCTTGCGGTCAGCCTTGGTGAGCTGAATCTTGTTCTCTGCCATATGTATCACTCCCCTCCTACTCGTAATCGTTCAGAATGTCGCCGAGCGGGTCGCCGGAGCCACCGCCCATGCCGCCACCCTGCTTGGCCAGATCCTTAAGGCCAAGGTAGATGAGGGCAAGGGAGATGCCGATGAGACCAAGGGCGATCAGCGTGAGCTGAGGGATGGCAGCAAGGACAAAGCCGAGGACGAAGAACGGCCAGGTCTCCTTGGTGGCCATCATGTTGATGACCATGGCGTAACCGACGGAAGCGACCATGCCGCCGCCGACAGCCATGCCGCCGGACAGCCAGTCGGGCATAGCGTTAAGCGCGTTGGTAACGGCCTCGGCCGGGATGACGCACAGAAGCACTGCCGGGATGGCGATACGAAGGCCCTGCATGAGGATGGCAGCATACTGCCAGCGCTCGATGCCGGAGAAGTCGCCCTTCTCGGCGCAACCGTCCATGGCGTGAGCGATAGCGGTAGCAATGGTACGGCAGATCATGGTCAGGAACAGACCAGCGACCGACAGCGGGACGGCGACGGCGATAGCGGTGGTAACGGCCTTGGCCGAATCGGTGGCGCCACCGTTGAGGGCGAGCACCATGATGATCGAAGAAGCGACCGAGGCCAGAGCGGCGTCAGGCGCGACAGCGGCGCCGACGTTAGCCCAGCCAAGGGCCATCATCTGGAGCGAACCGCCCAGGAGGATGCCCTCCTGAAGGTGACCGGTTACGAGACCGATAAGCGTGCATGCCACGAGCGGCTGATGGAACTGGAACTCATCCAGAATGCCTTCCATACCGGCAAGCAACGCGACAATCGCAACAAGCAGAATAGTGATTGCAGACATGTATCGGACCCTCCTTTACTATGCTTGAGCGGCCAGTTCGGCCTTAGCTTTCTTCAACATGGCGTCGAGATCCTCGGAGGAATCCGAAGGAACCTTGCGGACCTCGAACTTGACGCCCTTGGCCTTGAGGGCCTCGAGAGTCTTGACGTCGTCATCGCCCATAGCGACGGCGTTGGTGACGACGACCTTGCCCTTGGAGTGAGCCATGGAACCGATGTTGACTTCCTTGATGTCGACGCCGGCCTCGATGGCCTTGAGCAGATCCTGCGGGTTCTCAAAGAGCAGCATGGCCTTGGTGTCACCAAAGCGCGTGTCCTTGACGACCTCGGCCATCTTCTTGATGGGCACGACGTTGGCATGGACTCCCGGAGGGGCAGCCTGCTCGATCATGGTCTTGCGGAGCTCGTCGTGAGCAACGCCGTCGGAAACCACGATGATGCGGTTGGGGTTGATCTGCTTGGTCCACGTGGTGGCCACCTGGCCATGAAGCAGACGGGTGTCGATACGGACGTGGGCGATCTTGATGTGCCCATCGCCGATGACCGTTCCCGGAGGGATGGCGCCTGCAGGAGCAGCGGCGGCCGCAGCCGGCTTCTTCTCCTCGGGCTCCAGAGACTCGGGCTTGACGCGCACGCCAGCCTTAGCCTCAGTCACGAGATGTTTTGCGATCGCATGTGCAGTGTTCTTTGCGTCAAAGCGCTGCGAATATGCCTCGATGAGCATAGGCAGGTTGACACCGGTGACGATAGCCCAGGAATCGTGGCCCTCGATGAGCCCGCTGATCTGGTTGAACGGCGTGCCGCCCCACAGATCAACGAGGAAGAGCACCTGCTCCTGGTCCTCGAAGGAAGCGACTGCTTCCTCGACCTTGGCACGGAAATCGTCGGGGCCCATGCTCGGCTCGAGCGAGACCACGGCAACAGACGGTTGATCGCCAAAGACCATCGAGCCCGTCTGCTTGATTCCAGCTGCCAAGTCCCCGTGGCTAGCAAGAACAATACTTACCATCACATAACCTCCTTTTTGTCTACGTATTTCCTACACGACATGAAAGAAGTATAGCTGTTTGGTTTGTGGAATTATAGCTAAATCCGCAAAAGGTTGGATTATTTGTTTAAACGTCTAGGTTTGTTACAAGTTGATTACGTTACTGCTTTTTGACTCATTACACGACAAGGCGTCGCTCATCAAGCCATGCATTTTACAGATACAAGCAGGCTGTTCATTAATATCGATTTTAGGCAAGCGCGAATGCGCTTGTACTGCCGCTATTTTGTTTAAACAGACATGGCTTGACTATTTTCGTGACTTATGTTCTATGAAACCACTCAAAATAGTTGCGGTGGAATAGTTCTTGTTTAAGAGCCAGAAGGCTGAATTTAGGAACTATTTCACCGCAACTTATAGGGAATCCTAGGCGATGTGGAGGGGGTTGGCGGCGTCGACGGCATCGGGGGCGTCGGAGAGGCCATCAGGAGCAGCGCCTGCCGAGTCCTCGTCGGGGGTCTCGATCTGTTTGATCATGACCTCTTGGCCCTGCAGCAAATAGGTCTCGCCGCTACCGCAATGGGGACAGGTCTTGCCGTGCTCGACCGTCGCGTAGTCGCAGCCGCACGCCTCGCAACGTGTCACGGCCTCGACGGGCTCCACGATAAGCTCCGCACCCTGCGCGATAGGCTTTTTATCTGCTGCCCAGCGCCAAGCGTCGAGCAGCAAGTCGGGAACGACGCCCGAGACCTCGCCCAACAGCAACGTCACGCTCGAAACGCGACGCACGCCATGAGCGCGCGCCACATTCTCAACATCGCGAATAATGTGATAGACGATTCCGAGCTCGTGCATTTATTTCCTTCCGCCGTTCTACCGAACGGCGGTCGGCTTGACGCTGCGCGAGCCCCAGACGGGCGATCTGCCTTTCAATCGTCGGGCATGGGCAAAAGCCCTATGCCCTCCTCTTTCAAGGCACCTCGCCACGCCTGGGACTCGCTCGCTGTCCAACCGCTCTCTGCGCCGTTCTCCTGCTTGTTGCGTTTCTTACTTCTTCCCGAATTTGATCTTGATGGCGCGCTTGAGCGCGTACTTGCCGAGGCTTGGGAGCTTTTGCTCGTATTTGACCATCGTTGAGCACTCGGGACGGTCGCGATCCAGATGGATGGCGTCAAACGCGCACTTGGTGGTGCACAGGCCGCAGCCGATGCACTTGTTGGGATCGACGATTGAGGCACCGCAGCCCAGGCAGCGGGCGGTCTCGGCGCGCACCTGCTCCTCGGTAAAGGTCTCAACATACTCGCTAAACGGCGCAGCCTTCTCGCGTTCGCGGTCCACATGCGCAACCTCGCGGCTCGCGTTGTCGTAGCTCTCGAGCACAACGTCGTCGCGGTCGAGCGCGGTGTAGCGGCGCTGGTTGCGGCCGATGATGAGCGTGGAGCCCGGCTGCACAAAGCGATGGATGGACACCGCGGCCTCGTGGCCGGCGGCGATAGCGTCGATGGCAAAGCTGGGGCCGGTGTAGACGTCGCCGCCCACAAAGATGTCGGACTCGGCGGTCTGATAGGTCTGGGGATCGGCAAGGGCACCCTGGCCGCGGCCGAGCTCCACCTTGGAGCCAGCCAGCAGGTCGCCCCACACAATGGACTGCCCGATCGACATGACGACACGATCGGCATCGACGCGGCGCAGATCGTTCTCGTCGTACTCGGGCGCAAAACGGCCTTCGTCGTCAAAGACACGCGTGCAGCGCTTGAAGGTGATACCGCACACACGACCGGCCTCGTCCAAGTGAATCTCCTTGGGGCCCCAGCCACAGCTGATGTGAGCGCCGTCCTCAACGGCCTCGCGACGCTCCTCCTCGCTGGCGGGCATCTGGGCCTCGCTCTCCAGGCAGAACATCTCAACATGCTCAGAGCCCAGACGGCAGGCGTTGCGGGCAACGTCGATGGCCACGTTGCCGCCGCCCACCACAATGGTGCGGCCGGACAGGGTATCGATCTTGCCGCTGTTAACCTCGCGAAGGAAGTCGACGGCCACGGTCACGTCCTCGGCATCCTCGCCCGGAATGCCGGCAAGGCGGCCGCCCTGGCAGCCAATGGCAACGTAGAAGGCCTTAAAGCCCTGCTCGCGCAGCTCGTCGAGCGTCACGTCGCGACCGACCTCCACGCCATAGCGGAACTCGGCACCCATCAGGCGAATGACCTCGACCTCCGCCTCAATGACGTCCTTCTGCAGCTTAAAGCTGGGAATACCGTAGGTGAGCATGCCGCCCGGGCGCTCGTTCTTCTCGAATACGACGGGCTTGTAGCCCTTCTCGGCCAGGTAGAAAGCGCAGGACAGGCCGGCTGGGCCGGCACCGATAATGGCGATCTTCTGGTCGAAGCCGCCGGCACGCGTCGGGGTCACCACAGGCGGGACATAGCGGGTCGCGGCATCCAGATCGCGCTGGGCAATGAACTTCTTGACCTCGTCGATAGCCACGGCGGCGTCCACACGGCCGCGTGTGCAGGCATCCTCACAGCGGCGGTTGCACACACGGCCGCAGATAGCGGGCAGCGGGTTCTCGCGCTTGATGAGTGCCAGCGCCTCGTCATAGCGACCCTGAGCCGCGAGCTTCAAATAGCCCTGAACGGCAACGTGCGCGGGGCAGGCCGTCTTGCAGGGAGCGGTGCCGGACTCATGCGTCTCGATGCGGTTGTCGTTGCGGTAGTTGGGCGACCACTTGGTGTGATCCCATTTGGTGGCGTCGGGCAGCTCCTGGCGCGGATACTCAGGCACCTGTCCGCCGGCCTTTTTGCTGCAGAGCTTCTGGCCCAGTTTGGCGGCGCCGGCCGGACACACCTCAACGCAGCGACCGCAGGCCACGCACTTGTCCTTCTCGACCTTGGCGACATAGGCCGAGCGCGACAGGTTGGGCGTGTTGAACAGCTGCGAGGTGCGCAGGGCGTAGCACACGTTGACGTTGCAGTTGCAAATGGCGAAGATCTTGTTCTCGCCGTCGATATTGGTGATCTGGTGCACAAAGCCGTTGTCCTCGGCCTGGCGCAAGATGTCGTAGACTTCCTCGCGCGTCACGTAATGGCCGCGGTCGGTCTCGACCACGTAGTCGGCCATATCGCCCACGGCAATGCACCAGTCGGCGGGGTCGTCGGCGCAGCCCTCGCCCATCACGCGACGGCTCGCGCGGCAGCTGCAGGTGCTGGCAGCATACTTACCCTCGTATTTGTCGAGCCAGTGCTCGATATGCTCAATAGGCACCGACGTGCTCGCGGCATCGATAGCCTTCTCGACCGGAATGACATGCATGCCGATGCCGGCACCACCGGGCGGCACCATCGGCGTGGCCTTGGACAGCGGTCCCTTGGACGCCTGCTCAAAGAACTTGGCATAGACCGGATGCTCCTCGAGCTGACTCACGCGCATGTTGAGGAACTCGGCGGAACCCGGCACCAGCATGGGCAGCACCCACTGCTTGGCGCGCTCGGGGTTTTCCCAGTTGTACTCGAGCAGACCCGTGTAGCTCATGTCGTCGAGCATCTTCTCGATATCGGCTTCGGGCATGCCGGTGAGCTTGACCATCTCGGGCAGCGTATAGGGACGGCGCATCTTCATCTTGCAGAGCACTTCGGCCTGCTCGTCGGTTGCGGCCTCGGCAAACGACCAGTACTCGTAGCCCAGCAGCTCATCGCGATGCAGCAGACGGTTGGTGCAGTGCTCGCACAGCTTGACGATTGCCTCGCGCGGATGCTCCGGCAGCGGCGGCACGAACTCTGCGCCGATATCGGGCTCGGTATAGCTAATCCCCGGTCCGTTGAGAATCATGGTTGTCCCTTCCCTTGCCACAGCCCGGCGAGACCGCGGCACCCCTCTTTTTTGCAGGCCGGGCATGCCCCCATGCCGTTCACCCGCCATTAGTTGACATTGTGTCAAAAATAGTATTGACGAACCGTCAACAATATTCAAGACTGTTAGGCGAACGGTCAGGCAAAAGAGGATGAAAGGCGGCAAAACATGGGCAACAACACAGCAGATACCTCTGTGGTCGATGCCGTTCCCGCGTCCGATAGCGCGGCAAAGCGCTTGACGGGCGACGAACGCCGTCGCGAGATCCTCGCCGCCGTGCGCGCCGTGAGCTCCGAGCTGGGCGTGTCCCATCTATCTGTCTCGGCCGTGACCAAGCGAGCCGGCTGCACGCGCTCGCTGTTCTACCACTACTTCGCCGACATGGACGCCGCCGTCACCGCTGTTATGGACGAGGCAATCGACGGTTTTATCTCCGAGCTCGAGCAATGGAACGCCAACCGCATCGTCGGTGATATCGAGGGCGCACTCGACACCGTCGCCCCGCTCTTTAAGCGCCTGGTCGCCAGCGGCCACGAGCTGCCGAGCACGCTCACCTCAAGCAGCGGCGCGCTCTACGGCGGCTTTCTGCACAACGTGGTTCAGCGCGTGGCTCAGTACATCTGCGACACCACCGTGGTGGACTTTGTGGCCCATCACGAGCTGCGCATCGACCATGTCTACGAAACGTTCTACACCCTCATCATGGGGTTGTTGATGTATATCCGCACGCACCCCGATGTGCCCGACGAGACGGTCAAGGAAATCATCGCCTCGACACTCCATATCGAGGGCTATGCCGCCAAGTATCCGGAGCGCAAGCCCCAGGACTGACGACATTTGGCCAAACTGCCCGCGATCAGAAGAGGGGCCGCGGGCGTGTGAAAGGAGAGCAGCATGCTGTTCGATGTTTGGGGTAGCGATACCCTTATCCACTGGGCCGGCTGGGCCATGGTCTTTATTGGCCTGATCGTGCTCAACGAAGTCGGCCGTCGCACCAAGCTGGGCGCGGCAATCATCTTTGGCGTGGCTCCGCTGGCCATGACCATCTACTGCGTCGCCATCGCCATCGGCGTCTCGCAGGGCGCCGATTGGGCGCTCACCAACCCCACCCATGTGTACCAGAACAGCTGGTTCCACTACGCCAAGGTATACGCGGCACTGGCCGGTTGCTGGGGCTTCATTGCCATTAAGTACCAGTGGGGCAAGATCGGCAAGGCACATTGGTTCCGCGCATGGCCGTTTGTGATCGTCGCCATCAACATCATGATCGCCGTCGTGTCCGACTTCGAGAGCGCCTATCACTTCTTTGTCCTGGGCGAGTCCACCTGGGTCACCTCCGAAGGTGCTACGCAGCTGGCCGGCTGGAACAACGTGTTCAACGGCATCGCCGGTATCATCAACATCTTCTGCATGACCGGTTGGTGGAGCGTCTACGCCTCCGAGGATCAGACCGACA